>DAOTXK010000310.1:0-16361 GCA_034435395.1 Anaerolineae bacterium
GGCGTGCACGTCCTGGACAAAAAGAACATCCTGGTGGAGGAGTCGGTGGACAAGCTGGTGAGGCTGGTCCGGGAATCGATCCGGCGAAAAACGCCCCGGCCAGCTCGCCCGTCTGTTCCGCCGCTGGCCCTGGCAGCCGTCGCCGGGATCGGGGCGCTGGCGGTGGTGGTCGTCCTGCTGCTGGCCGCGCTGCGGCTGTCCTCCGGGGGCGGGACGCCGACCGCCGGCCCCCCCACAGCGGCGACGACCGCCGCGCCGGTGGTCATCGTGCCCACGACGGCGGCTCCGGTGGTCATTGTCCCCACGACTGCCGTGCCCGCCCCGCCGCCCACGGCCACGCCCTCCGGCGGCGGCTACGGACAGATCGCCTTCACGCGGGAGACGACAGGCGGCAGCCTTGAGCTGTACCTGATCGGGTCGGATGGCGCGGGCCTGACCCGCCTGAGCGCCGCCGGTAGCCGCATGGACGCCCGCCCCAGCTGGTCGCCGGACGGGACCCGGATCGTCTTCCAGTCGGAGCGCGACCGCCGTCCCGACGGCGAGGGTTATGCCCGCGAGATTTACGTCATGAACGCCGACGGTTCAAACGCCCGGCGGCTGACCTACCAGGATACCAGCGATGGCCGCCCGGTCTGGTCGCCGGATGGGGCCCGAATCGCCTTCCAATCGCGGCGGGATGGGGACTACAACCAGATTTATGTGATGAATGCCGACGGGTCGGGCACGCGCCGCCTCACCGACAACACGGCGGAAGAATTTTCGCCGCGGTGGTCGCCGGACGGTCGGCTGCTGTTCAGTTCTGTGCGGGACGGCAACGGCGAGGTGTATGTGATGAGCGCCGACGGCTCCCGCCCGACCAACCTGACCCGGCACGGGGCCGACGATTACACCCCCGCCTGGTCGCCGGACGGGACGCGGATCGTGTTCGTCTCCAACCGGGCCAACCTGCAAGAGGTCTGCGATGGCAGCAACCCGTGGGAGATTTATACCATGAATCCCGATGGGTCCGACGTCCGCCGCCTGACCGAAAACTGTTTCCAGGAGTGGGAGACGATCTGGTCGCCGGACAGCCGGATGCTGGCCTTCGTCTCCAACCGGGACGATCCGGACCCGGACGACGAGGATGTCCGCTGGGAGCTGTACGTGATGAACAGCGATGGGACCGGCCTCCGCCGCCTGACCGATGACGGTCGGAACAGCGGCCAGTTTGGCATCGCCTGGCGTTGATGGCCGGGCGGCGTCCAGGCCACCCATCGCCCCG
This sequence comes from Anaerolineae bacterium, assembly GCA_034435395.1. GTDB lineage: Bacteria > Chloroflexota > Anaerolineae > Aggregatilineales > Ch27 > DAOTXK01. The sequence goes on from DAOTXK010000310.1 coordinate 1,262, forward strand.
GAGCGTGCCAGCCGGAGGCGATGCCTGGATGCCGGATCACCGCCGTTGGGGGGGGGCGGGGCGCTCATGATCGGCGAGCGCCCCGTATTATAATGATGGTAACATCATTAAGCTGGAACGCGCGCCATGACCACAGCCCAGACCACCGGCCAAACCGACGCCGCCATCCCCGACCGCCTGACCTGGGAGGAGTTCCTCGCCTGGGCGGATGAGGACATGTTTGTGGAGTGGGTCGATGGGGAGGTCGTGATGATGTCACCAGCCAGCGCCTGGCGTCAGCAAATCCTCAAATTCCTGCTGCTGTTGCTGGAAGCCTATCTGAGCGAGCGCCCGATTGGTCAGGTGTTCGCCGCCCCGTTTCTGATGTATCTCCCCGACCGGCCCGCCGGGCGCGAGCCGGACCTGCTGGTGCTGTTGAACGAACATGCCGACCGTCTTGCCGACACCCACCTGGACGACCCCGCCGATCTGGTGGTGGAGATCGCCTCGGAGGAGAGCCAGGCCCGCGACCGGGGCGAGAAATACTACGAATACGAGGCGGCGGGCATCCCGGCGTACTGGCTGATCGATCCCCTGCGCGAGGCGGCGGACTTTTATCACCTGGATGACAAGGGCCACTACCGGCGTATCCCCCCCGACGCCGACGGGTCTGTGCGCTGTGCGGTCCTGCCGGGTCTGCGCGTGAACCCGGCTCGACTGTGGCCGGAGGGGCTGCCCAACCTCGCGGAGACGCTGGAGCTGGTGCGCGGGATGCTGGCCGAGTAGCCGTAGCGGTAGCGGCGGACTGTGGTCCGCCTCCACCAGGTGACGGTTGCCACCGGGCGACGCCCCTCGTTACAATAGCCCCCACACTCGAACAAACGACCGAAAGCTGCCAGCGAGGCTCCCATGCCTGATTCACCCATCCTGGAAGGACTCAACCCGGCCCAGCGCGAGGCCGTCACCGCCGGGGACGGGCCACACCTGATCCTGGCCGGTCCCGGCAGCGGCAAAACCCGCGTCCTCACCCACCGCGTGGCCTACCTGATCCAGGAGAAGGATGTCCGCCCCTACCGCATCATGGCCGTGACCTTCACCAACAAGGCCGCCCGCGAGATGCAGGGCCGCATCCAGCGGCTGCTCAGCGCGGGCCGGGGCGCGTCCGGCGAGGGCGGAGCGGCTCCGAGCGGGCTGGTGGTGGGGACCTTCCACGCCAGTTGTGCCCGCTTCCTGCGCATCGAGGCGGAGAATACACCCTACACCCGGGACTACGCCATCTTCGACACCCGCGACCAGCTCGCCGCCGTTAAGCAGGCCGCGCTGGAGCTTAATGTGGACATCAAACGCTTCCCGCCGCGCAGTCTGCTCAACGCCATCTCCGCCGCCAAAAACGAGCTGCTCACCCCGGAAGCCTATGCCGGGCGGGTGACCACGTACTTCGGGGAGATCGCCCGCCGGGTCTACGAGCGTTACCAGTCCCTCCTGCTGGCCAGCAACGCCATGGACTTCGACGACCTGCTGATGCAGACCGTGCTGCTCTTCCAGCAGTACCCGGACGTGGCGGCCAGGTACCAGGAGCGCTTCCGCTATGTGCTGGTGGATGAGTTTCAGGACACCAACTTCGCCCAGTACGTGCTGGTCCGGGCGCTGGCCGCCCCGCAGGATAACGTCTTCGCCGTCGGCGACCCCGACCAGAGCATCTACGCCTTTCGCGGCGCGGACTACCGCAACGTGTTACGCTTCCGGGCGGATTATCCCCAGGCCCGCACCATCCTGCTGGAGCAGAACTACCGCTCCACCCAGCACATCCTGGACGCGGCCATGGCCGTCATCGACCAGAATCCCAACCGCACCCCCAAGCGCCTGTTCACCGATCGCGGGGCGGGGGAGCCGCTGGCGCTCTACGAAGCCTTCGACGAGGACGACGAGGGGCACTTTGTGGTGAGCACCATCATCGAACTCCACGAGGCCGCCGCCTACACCCCCGGCGAGTGCGCCGTCATGTACCGCACCAACGCCCAGTCCCGCGCCCTGGAAGAAGCCTTCCGCCGGGCCGGGATGCCCTACCGCCTGATCGGGGCGACGCGCTTTTATGACCGGCGCGAGATTCGCGATCTGCTGGCCTACCTGCGGGTGGTTCACAACCCCAACGACTCGGTCAGCCTGGAGCGCATCATCAACACGCCGCCGCGCGGCCTGGGCGACAAAACTGTCGAGACCCTGTCCGAGTGGGCCGCTGCCCAGGGGATCACGCCCGGCGTGGCCATCCTGAGCCTGCGCGCCGGGGCGGAAGGGCCGTTCAGCCCCCGCGCCCGCCGCTCGCTGGAGGTCTTCGCCGAGCAACTGGCCGGGTGGCAGGCGCTGGTGGCGGCCGGCAGGCCGCCGCTGGAGGTCCTGGACGCGGTGATCGAGGGCATCGGCTACGAGCGATACCTGCGCACCGGCGACCCGGAGGGCGAGGACCGCTGGGAGAACGTGCTGGAGCTACGCCAGAGCGCCGCCGAATACGAAGGGCAGGACCTGGCGACGTACCTGATCGAGGTGGCGCTGATCAGCGACGTGGACGTGCGCGATGACGACGTGGACGCGCCCGCCCTGATGACGCTGCACAGCGCCAAGGGCCTGGAATTCCCGGTGGTGTTTATCTGCGGGCTGGAGGAGGGGATGCTGCCCCACGCCCGCAGCCTGGAGGACACCGCCAGCGGCGACCCGGAAGCGCTGGCCGAGGAGCGTCGCCTGATGTACGTGGGGCTGACGCGGGCCAAAGACCGCCTGTACCTGACCTATGCCTTCCGCCGGTCGCGCTTCGGCGGCTACGAGCCGAACCTGCCCAGCCGCTTCCTCTACGACCTGCCGCGCCAGGCCCTGGCCGGGTCGCCGCTGGAAGCCGCCTCCCGCGCCTACCAGGACAGTTACAGCCGCCTGACCGCCTGGGCGGACGACCTCCCCACCGTGATGCCCGGACGCCTGGCCGCGCGGCCCGGCTCGGACCCGGGGGCGGCCCCGGCGCGCTTTCGACCGGGGCAGCGGGTGGTGCACCCGGCCTTTGGCGAGGGCGTGGTGATCGAGTCGACGCGCTACCGCGATACCGAGGAGGTGGACGTGGAGTTTGTCGAGAGCGGGCGCAAGCGCATCGACGGCGGCTTCCTGGCCCCGCTGGAGGGGTAGGGCGTTCGGGTATCGATGGCGGCGGTCGCCCCGCTGGACGTGACCGACGAGGCGTCATCGACCGGCTGACAGCAGCCGACAACGGCGCGTTCCTCCAATGGGACGGCGCGCCTCACCCCTGGTGAATGATTCACCGCTGGTGAATGATCGCCAGCCCGCCTCAGGCGATTGCCCCTATCTTTTTGCGCGTAAACGGGTATAATCCCCCCGCTCAGGCAGGGAGTCAGCCCGGCGGGCCTGGATGGACGCCAGGGGGCGCTCCCCTGGGCGAGGTAACGAGCAAACCCACACAGCATTCATGGGAAAAGGACAGTCAGATGCCCCCCACCACGATACAAAACGGCGTCGTGGTCAGCCTGGCCTACACGCTGACCGTCGACGGCGAGGTGCTGGATCGTTCCACCGCGGACGACCCGCTGATTTACCTGCACGGAGCCGATAACATCATCCCCGGCCTGGAGAAGGCGCTGACCGGCCTGGCGGCTGGCGACAGCAAGCAGGTTGTGGTGACGCCGGAGGAAGCCTACGGCGAGTACGACCCGGATGACGTGGAAGAAGTCGAGCGCGATCTCTTCCCCTCGGATGTGGAACTGGTCGAGGGGTTGGTGCTGACGCTGCGCGATGAGGACGGCCACGAGTACGATGCGACGGTGGTGGAGGTGGGTGACGACACCGTCACCCTGGATTTTAACCACCCGCTGGCCGGGGAAACGTTGCACTTCGAGGTGGAAGTGATCGAGCTGCGCGATCCCACGCCCGATGAGCGGGCGCACGGCCATCCGCACGTGCCCGATATGCACCTGCACTAGCCGGGCGAAGGGCCGGCCGCTGGCGGTCCCGATTCGTCAGTCCGGCGGGGCGCGGCTATAATCGCCCGCACCTGGTGATGGCCGGCCCACGGTCGGTCAAGCAGGGTGAAGGCGGGCCAGGGGGGCATAGGCGCAGGCCCACTTGCCGGGCAAGGGGCGCTGCGGGACCTGTGCCTCCTGTTATTGGAGGAGAGGCGATGGCGCGAGGTCGGCGGAAGGTCTGGCTGCTGCTCACGCTGGTCAGCGGGCTGCTGGCTGCCTGTGGTGGAGGGACCGCCCCGGCAGCCGCGCCGGAGGGACAGCCGGTGCCCACGCCCGTCCAGTTGACGCTGGAGGAGGCGGAGGCCGTCGCCGGGACTTTTCTGGAAGCCTGGCGCAGAAACGACTACGCCACTATGTACCGCCTGATCGCCTTCCGCAGCCGCGAGGCTTACCCGGAGGAAGTCTTCACCGCCGCTTACACCGACGCCGCCCGCGAGATGACGCTCACCGACCTCGACTATCGGCTCCTCTCCAGCCTGCGCCAGGGCAACACCGTCGCCATCAATTATGACATGACCTTCCACACCAGCCTGCTGGGCGCTATCGAGGATGCCGGGCGCACCATCCGGCTGGTGGTGACCAGCGAGGGTTGGCGGGTGGCCTGGGGCACGACCGACATCCTGCCGGAGATGGCCGGCGGCGCGAGGCTGGTGATGCGGCGCATCGTGCCCACCCGGGCCAACATCTATGACCGGAACGGCCAGGTGCTGGTCAACCAGAGCGGGGTCGCCATCCCGGTTAACGTGGTGCAGGAGGACATCCCCCGCTGGGAGGAGTGTAAAGACACCCTCACCCGCGTGCTGCGCCTGAGCTACCAGGAATTGCAGGCCATCTACGACAGCCGCGCCCCCAACTGGATCACCACCGTGGGGGAGATCGACGCCTCCACCTACGCCCTGGAGAGCGAGGAGCTGATCGCCAACTGCAACGCCAGTTTTGACGAGCGGCCCACCCGCCGTTACGTGTCCGGCGGTCTGGCCCCCCACGTGGTCGGTTATGTGGCCTACCCGCCGCCGGAGCTGCTCCCGGAGTTGCGGCGGCGCGGCGTGCCGGAGGACGCCATCGTCGGCGTGTCGGGCATCGAGCGGGCCATGGACGAGACGTTGACCGGTCGGCCGGGCGGGCGGCTGGAGATCGTCTCGCCACAGGGCGACGTGTTGCGCACGCTGGGCGAGGTGTCGCCGGGCCGCAGCGAGAGCGTTTACCTGACGCTGGATTCCCGCTTGCAACTGATCGTCCAGCAGGCCATCTCCGACGCCTACAACGTCGCCAACTGGGGGCCGGTGGCGCGTGGCGCGGCGGCGGTGGTCATGGACGTGCACACCGGGGAGCTGCTGGCGATGGCCAGCTACCCGTCGTTTGACCCCAACCTCTTCAACCCGGACAACGCCCGCCCCGACGCCGGGCAACGCCTGGTGGAGATGCAGAACAACCCGCGCAACCCGCAGATCAACCGCGTCACCCAGGGCCTGTACGCGCCCGGCTCGTCGTTTAAGATCGTCACCATGATCGCCGCCGCCGATTCCGGTGTGTACACCCTGGATCACACCTACCGCTGCAACGGCTTCTGGGACGGGCGGCAGTTGGGCGACATCGTCCGTAGCGACTGGTACGCGGCGGGGCACGGCGTGCTGGACCTGCGCGGGGGGCTGGTCAACTCCTGCGACCCCTACTTCTACCAGACCGGCTACGATCTCAACCAGCGGGACCCCAACCTGCTGCCCAACTACACCGTCCGGCTGGGCTTTGGCGCGCCGACTGGCCTGCGCGAGCTGGATGAGGCGGCGGGCCTGGTCCCCAGCCCGGAGTGGGTGCGCCGCAACCGGGGGCGGACCTGGGGCGTGCCGGACGCGGTGAACATGGCCGTGGGGCAGGGTGACCTGTTCGTGACGCCCATGCAGATGGTGCGGCTGGTGGCGGCGGTCGCCAACGGCGGCGATCTGCTGGTGCCCCAGATCGTGCACCACACCGGCCTGATCGGCGAGCCGCCCACCTGGGAGTTCACCCCGACGGTGGAGCGTAACCTCGGCGTGCGCTCGGACGTGATCACGGCGGTGCAGGAAGCCATGTGCCGCGTCACCACCGACCGCACCGGCACCGCCGAATATGTCTTCGGGGCCAACAGCTCGCTCGGCCAGACCAACCTGACCGTCTGTGGCAAGACAGGCACCGCCCAGACCGGCGGCGAGCGCACCCCGCCGCACGCCTGGTTCGTGGCTTACACTCCCGCCGAGGAGCCGGAGATCGCCATCGCCCTGATCGTGGAGAACTCGCGGGAGGGTTCGGAGGTGGCCGCGCCCATCGTGCGCCGCATCCTGGAAGCCTACTACGGCGAGATCGACGACGTGCTGCCGCCGCGCTGGTGGCCGCCGCGCTGGTGGACGGGCGAGTACGAGCCGCTGGAAGGGCCGGGGGCGTAGGGCCAGTTGTGGGTGGTGGGTGAGGGCGGGGCAAAAACAAACAGGTCAGATTCACCCCCACGCGTGTGGGGACATCCTGCCCCGGCCAGACGGTATTGCTGATCAGGCCAGTTCACCCCCACGCGTGTGGGGACATCAGCGCGCGCGGAGCGGAGCAACGCCGGTTGCCCCCAGTATGGGGCGGTGTTGCGGTTTTGGAAACCTGTGGTTCTCAGACGGCTCGCCCGTTCCTGATTACGATGGCTGGGGAAGCGTCTTGCCTTCAAGCTGGGCCAGCTTCCAAAGCCTCCGGCCAACCAGGACGTACCACGCCAGCGAAAGCAATCCGCCGCCGATATACGTCACGGCCGTGATCGCGCTCACGACAGCCGTCGGCTCCCCGGTGGTCGTATACCCGGCGAATGGCATACTTGCCACTAAAAGCCCCAATCCCACAATGCCTACCCAGGCGGTCGCTTTGCTGAAATCCTTGCTCCGCAGCATGACCACGGAGAGGATCAGACCGGCGAGCCATACCAGAGACATTCCCGTATACTGGCCGCCCGTGCCCTCGCTGATGGCAATCATCGCCCGCCCGGCAGCCAGGACGATGGACTGCTCTGCTTCGGCGGTGGCCGCCGCATACTGGTCGCTGAGGGAAAGCATGGAAAAGGCCGTGTTGGTAGCCAGGTAGACCGCCATCCCTACAAAGACAAATATAGTCGCGATCATCGACCAGGTTTTATGGGATTGTTTGAGGACGGCGTACAGGGCGAGAGCCATCGGCCCCCAGAGAATTACAATGAAAATATCGGCCAGACCGAGGAAGAAAAGCCCGGTGATCGGCTGGCTCTGGAACAGCGTGAACCATTCGAGGACGGTGCTGGGCGGCGGGCTGGCGCGATAGGCAGGAATGTAGACTCCCAACGTAATGACATACATCACGGCGCAAATCAGGGCCGCCGCTCCGCCAATCCTGTAGAGGCTGTCCCAGGTGGAGTCGGCGGTTTCTGTGTCGGTCTTATTCATGGGCTGATCCCCTCCTTAAAATAAATATGATTGGAGTGAAGTGAATAACGAGTGGTGGGCGCAATCTGTTTGGTTCAATGACCATTACTACATGTTCAATTGTAACACAACTTCTCCCCACTAAGAGAACCGCCCGGAATCGCGCCGGGCGGCCTGCCTGTTTTCCGCGCCGCACCGGAGACTCCGCGTCAGAACGGCAGGTGCGGCAGGCACGTGCTCAGGTCCTCGCCCTCGTGCCGGTAGGAGGCCAGCGCCAGCAGCTCCGGGTGGGTGGCGTTCACCGCCACGCTGAAGCTGGCCTGCCGAAAGACGGGCCCGTCCCCGCTGGAGTCGCCAAAGGCCACCACCTCCCCGGCCTGAACCTGCCGGATCAGCGCCGCCGCCGCGTCGCCTTTGCCGTGCCACGCCACGTTGACGATTCCCTCCCCGGTGCAGACGCCGTCCTGCTGAACCAGATCGTTGACCAGGCCCTCGCTTACCGTGTCCCGGCCAGTGTCTATAGTGTTGTTGTTGATGTCCCTGTTCTCGTGCCCGTCTGATCCACTTTATTCTGACCGTTCGGTGGTCTCACCAATGGGGGTCGCTTCAGAGTTTCGAGCGTATAGCAACTCCTGAAAATATTGTAGATTTCCTGACTGTGGCATTTGGGGCGTATACCGTAGTGAAATTTTTTGCAGGTTTTCCACCTGATGGTCCGAATCCGGCCATAACGGGCGGTGCTGCTGGCGGTATGCTTCTGGTACGACAGTATTTAGAGAGCAGACGGCACGGGGGGAAAAAATAGCAAACGTGTCACCGCCAAACCTCGATACTTACCTGAAGTGTTCCGTTATTGTCGTGAAGTCCTGTATCACAGTCGTTCATTCTCAAGTATAGAGGTTGCTCCCCGTTTAATTCTTGAGGTGGCGTGTTTGTAAAATTAGTTCCAATCGAAAACGGAGCGCCGTTTCCAATTTTACCCACCAATTCACCTATTGGTGCATTATAGATTGGGCAAAACTGACCAACGGGTATTTCGCCCGGCGCAACTCTATCGCAAATTTCGCCGCATGTGTTTGAAACGTTAGGATCGCCCAGAGCGTCAAAGCCAGAGTATTCCGCCGTCCACGTCCATGTTCCGGCAACATAATTTACAGCAATCCTATCTCCCGCATAGACCCTCACCCCGGTGTCTTGCCACCCTCTTGCTGCGAGTACAACATGACTGATCTGTTGCGTGAGTTGAGCGCCAGAGGAAATGGAATTCGTGGAAACTGGCTGAGGGTTATGGTTGCCAAATAACCCGTTCCACATTTCCCCCACACTTTGGAATCCGGTGAGAAAGACAAAAATTGCAAGAATAGCCGATATTACACCGAGTATCCAGGCTATGTCGCGTTTACTGTCGCCCATAGTCCGACTCCGGTCTAAGTCGGAGATCAATTTGAACGAGGAGTGCGGCGCAGGCGGGAGAGTAATGGGGTACAGGGTTTGTTACGATGCGCCCACACATGCGTTATCTATCTCATTATATGCTTTCTTTTGGTAGTAGTACAAACTGAGCTGCACCCCCCGGTCGGCGTAGTCCGCCTGAATCTGGATCATGCGGTCTTCCCAGGCCAGCACGTAGGGGCAGTGGTTGCAGCTGAAGATCACGGCCACCGCCGCTTTGTCCGCGTAGTCGGCCAGCCGATGATTCTGGCCGTCCACGCCGGGCAGGTCAAAGGGGATGGCCGGGTCGCCGATGTTCACATTGGCCATGGTTCTCTCTATTTCTCATAATCGGTCGTCAGGCTTTGGGGGCGCTGACCTGACGAAACTCCAAAAAGCGAGCGATCTCAAGGCGAAAACCTGGTGATGAATTAGAACTCCGGAATCGGCACATTGTAGGCCATCTCGGTGATGCGCAGCTGGATGTAAGGCAGGTCGCCTGCTGGCAACTGCCATACGCCCCATCCGGCAACTGGCAGCCGCAGGCCGGCGCACATGGTGTACTCGGTCACCGGCGTTGACCAGGTATCGAGCGTGTACTCTCCCTGATTTTCCCGGTAACGCCGGGCGACGAAGCTCAACAGGCGGCCTGCATCGTCAATATACATGCGCCCGGTGACGTGCTCCCCGCCATAGGTGTAGGTCACATCAGCGGCGTGATGGCCTACCGCCTGCCAGGTGATATAGTCGCTCAGGTAGGCAATCGGAAACCACATCATTTCCTGCAGGTAGCGCACCATCGTTCCCTGGAGCAGCTCCTGGCCGCGGGCGTCGAAGATGGTGAACAGCCCGGCCAGCTTACCGAACATGTGCCCCTGGCCGTCCCGGTAGGTATCCTGCCCAACCATCAACGGCAGGCCGAACATCTTAAGATAGGCTTTCCACTGGAACCCTGGCGGCTGGGTGGTGTACACCTGCCGGGCACGGATCGGCATCCAGGGCCGATCCGCCGCCAGCCGAAACTGGCCGCTGTACGCCAGCCGGACGGTGTTGATCCAGGGTTGGCCGACAACGCCGGTATAGGCCATATACCGCTGCACAGGTTCCGGCAGACCCGCCAGCATGGCGTCTGTCACCACTCTCTCCTGGTCGGTCGTGGGCATCGTCATGGTCTCCCTGTTCACATTTTTTTCGGGGACATCCCTTCCGCCGGTCAGGCGCGAGGCGCGCCGGGCCGGTCGCCTGGCCGCTGGCCGCCAGCGCGGGCCTGGCGCACCGCCTGCCGGATCATGGCCGGCGAGGGCAGGGGGGAGACGCGCCCGTCCTCCAGCCGGTAGATGCGGCAGGCCAGCCGGTACTGCGGGTCGGGCGGCGGCTGGATGTCCGCGCCGTTGATGCGGATGGTGGGCGAGCCGGTGAAGCGCCACTGCCGGGCCTGCTCGTCCGTCTCCACCCTGATGACGGCGATCTCGTCGGTGATACCTTCCTCGGTCAGAACCTCCCGGAGCCGCTCCAGCGCCTGATCGTGAGAGGGGCAATCTTCGAAGTACAGGAATTGGATGTCCATAAGCCCTCCGGGTCGATGGTGTCGGTTCAGGATGTCGGTGCCGATTGTAACACATGGGGCGCGTGGGGCGTAGGAACAGGCGGCTCAGGGCAGGCAGTCGGTCGCCGCCAGCGGCAGGACGATCCGCCCGTCGGGCACGGGCTGGCCGTCCTGCGTCACCGGCAGGCGGTCCCCCGTATCGGGCCGGTACAGGCCGACCGCCACCGCCGTGATGGCCGGGTTGGCGGGCAGCGTGTGATGATCGGACAAATTCTGGCCCGGCCTCCACAGCGAGGTGGGATACCTGCCGCCCAGCGGCGGGCCGTCGTTCTGGGCGACCATCTCCCCGCCAGCGTCCAGGCCGTGCAGGAAAACCGTGTAGTCGTGGGCCGGGGCGGCCTCGACGTGCCAGAACAGGTCAATGGCGATCTCACCCTCGCCTCTGGCGATGGACGCGCAGGCCAGCGTCAGTCCCTCGCCCAGGCGGTCATCCAGCCGCCGGGCGGCGGGAGGATCGCTTCCCGTGATGGGGATGACGGTGGGCAGGAGGACGGCGTCGGCCCCGTCGGGCGTGAGCAGCGGCGTCCCATCGCCCACATCCACCACGGCGATCCGGACCCGCCCGGTATAGGGGGGCGCGTCGTCGGCGACGCCCAGGCGGTGGATTTCGGAGAGGAACATGCCGGGCTGATAAAACTGCCGGAACTGGCTGGTCAGGATGACGGCTTTACGGTCGCGCCCGTACACCTCCGCCAGAGGGCTGACCAGTTCGACGACGGCCCGGTAGCTGCCTGCCACCTCGCCGTGGAGACGCCAGAACAGGGTGAGGTCAACCGTGCCGCCCGGCGCGGCGCTCTCCTGGCCCAGCGTATAACCCAGCAGTTCGATGCTCTCGCCAAAGAAGGCGTGCACGGGCGTTTCCATGGAGATGGGCGCGTCCGGCGGCGACTGGTCGCGGAACCACATCGTGTGGGGCCGGATGTAGAGGGCGCTCAGCAGGGCGAAGATGACCGCGCCCCCGGCGATGGCGAAGGAGGCGCGGGGGGAAAGCGATTCGGCCCGCCCGGTTGTCCTATCGGAGGTCGCCCGACCAACGGTTGCCCGACCAACGGTCGCCCGACCAACAGTCGCCCTTTCGGCCTCGGTGCGCCGCCCGGCCCACACCAGGATGGCGGCAGCGCCCGCGCTCAGCAGGCTGATCGCCGCCGCCAGGGTTTGCAGCGGCGTCCCGGCGTAATGCAGGGTGATGGTGTGCTCGCCCGGCGGGGTGTCGACCGTGATCAGGCCCAGGTCGTCGTCCGGGTAAAGAGCCGCCGGTTCGCCGTCCAGCGCCGCCGTCCAGCCGGGGTAGTAGTACTGGCGGAAGCGCACCGGTCGCCCGTCGGCCACCGTGACGCGGACTGTGGAGTCGTCCAGTTCTTCCACCGCCAGGTCCGGCCACTGCTGGAGGATGTCCTGGCGGTGGACGATCAGGCGGAAGGGATGGCTCTGGTAAGCCTCCGGTTCGGGGGCGGGGTCCACCGCGATTCGCGCCCCCCACACCGGGTTAAACTCGTTGTAGGAGGTGGTGCCCCAGTGGTAAACGGTCTCCTCGTAGGCGATCTCATCGCGGGCGGAGAGGTTGTCCCACCGGTCGAGGGGTTTGTCCACGATCAGCCAGGGCAGGGCTGGGATCAGCGCCAGGGGCAGGGCGATGACCAGCGCCGGAGTCCGCCAGCGCCGGGGCAGCATCAGCAACCCCGCCCCGCCCGCCAGCGCGATCAGGACCGCCCCCACCCGGAACAGCCGCCAGGGGAAGCGGGCGTTTGCCAGGAAGGGCACGGTGGTCCATACCGGCAGCGAGGCTGCCTGTGCCAGGAAAACCAGGGAGGCCAGTCCCAGCGCCAGCAACAGCGCGGCCCCGTAACGCCGCCGCCACACCAGACCGGCCATCCCCACCAGCGCGAACCAGGCCCAGCTCAGGCCGAGCGTCGGCAGGATGAGAAACTGGGCATCGGCGAGGTCCAGCGGCGTCGGTTGCCGGAGCAGGTCGCGGAGTTCGAGGAAGTTGTCCCGCAGCTCCGGGACCGGGTCCTGACCCCGCGCCTGGACGTAACGCAGCTCCCCGGCCACCGGCAGGATGAAGATCGCCGCCAGCCCTGCCGCCAGCAGGCCCGCCCCGGCCAGCCCCAGCAGGCGGCGCGGCCAGGCGCGCGGATGGCGGCGGGCGTGCCATAGGGTCAGCAGCAACCCCAGTGGGACGGCGAACAGGGCGGTCATGATGGTCAGCGGCAGGTGGGTCATGGCCAGGGCGGCGGCGGGGACGGCAACCCCGACCAGGGCGCGCGGCGTGGGATGGCGCGCCGCCCGGACGAGGCCCAGCAGCAGCCAGGGAATCAGGGCCGCGCCGACCGTCTGGGCCAGGCTGCCCTGGTTCCAGACCTCAAACAGCCGCGAGGGGGCGTAGGTCCACAGCATCGCCGCCAGGATCGCGCCGCTCCCTGGCAGGAAAGTCCGCGCCAGGGCGTAGGTGCCGACCGACCCGCCGATCCAGGCCCCGGCCATGATCAGGTTAAAGGCGACCGGCGCGCCGATCCCCACCAGGCCCAGGATGGCCCCCAGGTGGTAAGCCAGCGGCGGGTAGAAATTAAAGATCGGGTAGCCGTAGCCCAGGTGGAAGTAGGACACCCAGCGCGGCCAGAAGACCCCCTGGCGGTACAGCAGCTGCATGGCGTAGAGGCGGTGCAGGTGGATGGCGCTGTCGGCGGCGCGGATCAGGCCGTCGCTCCAGTAGGCGAGGGCGATCCCGATCAGCGGGAGGGCGGCGGCGGCCAGGCAGCCGGGGTCGAAGGGCAGACGGGACGGGATGCTACGCAGGTGGCGCATGACGGGGGACCTCCAGGGGGCGGGTTGGTCAGCCCAGGCGCAGGCCGCGCGCCCGCAGCGCGGCGACGATCTGCGCGAACACCTGGTCCGGCCCCTGGCGGGCGTCGATCACGGCCCAGCGCCCCGGCTCGGCGGCGATCAACTGCTGGTATCCCTGGTAAGCGCGGTGATGAAAGTCGAGCGGCTTGTCGTCCAGACGGTTCCACTCGATCCGGCCCGCTGCCCGGCGGCGCAGCCCTTCCTCCGGTGGGCAGTCCAGGAAGACGGTCAGGTCGGGGGTCAGGCCGCCGGTAGCGAAGGCCGTGATCGCCCGCAGCGCGTCGATATCCAGCCCGTAGCCATAACCCTGGTAGGCCAGCGTGGAGTCGTAAAAGCGGTCGCTGACCACGATCCGGCCGGCCGCCAGCGCCGGGCGGATCAGCTCCGCCACGTGCTGGGCGCGGGAGGCGCTGAACAGCAGCACCTCCGCCTGCGGACTCATGGCCACGTTGTCCGGGCGGTTGAGCAGCACCTCGCGGACCTGATCGCTGATCGGCGTGCCGCCTGGCTCCCGCGTGGCGACCACGTCGTAGCCCGCCGCCCGTAGCGCTGCCACGGCCCGCCGGAACTGCGTCGTTTTGCCGGAGCCGTCCGGCCCCTCGAAGGTGATGAACAAGGCCACTTCGTCCTGTGAAGGTCGCGGGCGGGGGCGACGCGCGTCCGCCGGATGAGCGCCCGTCTACCCCCCGTCGCGGGAGATACGCACGTGGCGGTGCGGCTCCTTGCCGAGGCTGTGGCTGGCCAGGTTGGCCCGCCGGGCCAGCTCGTGCTGCCGCCGCCGGATGTAGGGCGGCTGCGGCTCCAGATCGATCTGTTCCAGGCCGGCCATGATCTGCTGGATAGCCTGGTCGGCTTCGCGCAGCCCCTCGGTGAGCGGGTCGGCCTCGTGCCGCTCCAGCTGGAACACATCTACCAGGAAGTTTTCCATCTGGGTGGCCGTGTTGGCCCGCAGCACGTGGATCGGGGTGCCGCGCCGCTCGGCGTCCACGATCAGCTTGGGGCGGCGGCGGTAGTAGTTTTTGAGCGTGACCAACACCTGCGCGTTGCCCAGGTCCGGCTCGATGACCAGTGGCAGGTTGAGGCGCTTGGCGGCCTGGGTGAGCCGGTTGCGGGCCACGCCGTAGATGAAGACGTGCAGCGTCGGCAGGTCACGCGGGTCGCTGCTGGCGACCTCATGCGGGTCGAAGACGGGGCGGGGTTTGGGCACGCCGTTGCGCGACCGGCGCCCGCCGCGCTCGGTGGCGGCGATGGTGCTGTAGTCGGGCCGCTCGGTGGTGATCTCGATCTCGCCGCTGGCCGTGCGGGTCCGCACTTCGGTGGGCAGCGGGTGGCCGCGCAGCGCCGCGTCCACGGCGGCGGCCACGTCCTCGTGAACCACCAGGCGGTGGCGGGTTTGCAGTTCGATCAGCACGTCAAAGGTCGGCGGGGCGCGCCGCTCCAGCACGGTCTTCTGGGTGCCACGCCGCCGCGCCTCCTCGTCGGAGAGCGTCACCGCTTCGATGCCGCCCACCAGGTCGGACAGGGTGGGGTTGAGCAACAGGTTGTCCAGCGTGTTGCCGTGGGCCGTGCCGATGAGCTGCACGCCGCGCTCGGCGATGGTCCGCGCCGCCAGCGCTTCCAGCTCCCGCCCGATCTCGTCGATCACGATCACTTCGGGGTTATGGTTCTCCACCGCCTCGATCATGACCTCGTGCTGGAGGTCGGGCCGGGCCACCTGCATGCGCCGCGCCCGCCCCACGGCGGGGTGGGGCACGTCGCCGTCGCCGCCGATCTCGTTGGAGGTGTCCACCACCACCACGCGCTTCTGCTCGGCC
>DAOTXK010000311.1:0-7559 GCA_034435395.1 Anaerolineae bacterium
CCACCTGTCCACCCAGTACTACACGTTCTTCAAAGAGAATGAGGAAGTTGGCGGTTACCGACTGCTCACCTGGAAGGCCGCCTCCACGCACGCCTTCCACCCGAATACCAGCCATCCCGATCCGGCCAAGGCGGCGCTGTTTAACTCGGCAGAGTTCCGGGAGGCGCTGTCCATTGCCATCAACCGCGATGAGATCAACGAGCTGATCTACAACGGGCTGATGGAGCCGCGCCAGGCGTCACCGGTGAGCGGCTCGCCGGAGTTCGATCCGGAGTTCGAGACGCGCTGGACGGAGTACAATCCCGACCGGGCCAATGAACTGCTGGATGGGCTTGGCTATACCGGGCGCGACAGCGAAGGCTTCCGGACGGATGCCGATGGTAATACGCTGACGGTCACCATCACCTACACCGAGGTCGGTTTTGCCAGCCCTCCCGACGAGGTTCAACTGGTCGCCGAGTACTGGCAGGCCGTGGGCATCAAGGTCAACCAGGAAGTTGTCGAGCGTTCCCTCTATGAGGAGCGGAATACCGCGGGCGATATTGAGATCGGCAACTGGTTTGTGGACCGCAGTTCGGTGGTGATGGCCGATCCTGGTCGCTACATCGGCACCGTTGCTGATGGTCCCTGGGCCCCCAACTATGCGAGATGGCTGGCCGAGAGTTATGGTGAGGTGGCCGTTGGGACCAAGATAGAACCGCCGGAAGACCATCCCATCCGCGAAATCTGGGCGCTGTGGAAGCGGGTTCAAGTAGAGCCTGATACCGACACGCGCAACGCCTTGTTCAAACAACTGCTCGACATTCACAAAGCGCATCCGTACATGATCGGCACCGTCGGTGAAGATCCGCAGCCGGTAGTGGTCAAGAACAACTTCTTCAACGTGGGCGCAGACTTCATCTCCGATGATACGCTGCGTAACGTTGGCTTGCTGCGACCGGTTCAGTTCTTCATGCGGCCAGCGTGAACGCCTAAGCGCATGCATGGCAGGGGGGAGCTAATTTCCCCTGCCATGCCGTTTTGTTGATATAATCAAACAAAATCGTCGATTGGAGAGTCATGGGAACAAGACGATGGCACGGTACTTTGTACGCCGCTCTCTCACTGCCCTGGCGACGATAATCACGATTTCCATCGTCAGTTTCATCATCATCCAGCTCCCCCCAGGTGATTTCCTCACCAGCTACATTGCCAATCTATCGGCGATGGGTGAACGCGTGCCGCCGGAGCAGCTCCAAGCGATACGCGAATCATACGGCCTGGGTCAGCCCATATATATCCAGTATCTCCGATGGATGCAGGGAGTGCTGCGGGGGGATTTCGGCCAGTCTATGGAGTGGGGCGTTCCGGTGAGCGTCCTGATCTGGGATCGACTGGGCCTCACGGTGGTGGTGGGCCTGTCCTCAATACTCTTTGTCTGGTCGGTGGCCATCCCGATTGGCGTTTTCTCAGCCACGCACCAGTATTCGCTGCTCGATTACCTGTTCACTTTTCTGGGCCTGCTGGGGCTGGCCATACCGAACTTCCTGCTGGGGCTGGTGTTGATGTGGGTGGGGTTCTCGGTGTTCGGCCAGAATGTGGGCGGCCTGTTTTCGCCGGAATACCAGAACGCGCCCTGGAGCCTGGAGAAAGTGCTGGACTTCCTCAATCATCTTCTGATTCCGATGATCATCATCGGGACGGCGGGCACCGCCGGCCTGCTGCGCACCATGCGGGCCAACATGCTGGACGAGATCAATCAGCCGTATGTCGAGGCGGCGCGGGCCAAGGGGCTGAGCGAACGGCGGCTGATCTGGAAGTATCCTGTTCGCGTGGCCTTAAATCCGTTTATCAGCACGGTGGGTTATGCCCTGCCTGACCTGGTCGGCGGCGTGATCATCGTGGCGGTGGTGCTGAACCTGCCCACCATTGGCCCACTGCTGCTTCGTTCGCTCCTGTCACAGGATATGTTCCTGGCCGGGGCGATTATGCTGATTATCAGCGTGCTGACAGTCATTGGCACGTTCATCTCCGATATTTTGCTGGCCATTTTTGACCCCCGCATCCGGCTGGAATAGGGGATAGGTGTCATGGATGACGTTGATCGCGCCGGGCCGCTCGCCGGCGCTGAACTGGCCCCACCACCGGCCCCCGGATTTCAGGTGCTGGACGAAGAAGAGAAGATCGCGGTCGCCACCCCGCGGCAGTTGATGTGGTGGAAGTTCCGGAAGCATCGCATGGCGGTCATCAGCAGCGTCGTGCTGATTATTATGTACTTCATCGCCATATTCGCCGATACCATCGGCCCGTATGACCCGAATCAGTACGACGCCGCTTACAAGTTTGTCCCGCCGATGGGCCTGACGTTCATTGATGCGGCCGGCAACTTCACCTTCCGACCGGGGGTTAACGGCCTGATTTCTCACCGGGACCCGGATACCCTGCGGATAACCTACGACGTTGACACCTCCACCTGGTATCCGCTGCACTTTTTTGTGAAGGGCGTGCCCTACAGGCTGCTGGGCCTGTTCGAGACGGACATTCACCTGTTTGGTTTGGGCGAGGAGGCTGGCGATCTGCCGATTTTCCTGCTGGGCTCCGACCGGCTGGGGCGCGACATGTTCTCGCGTATCATCCACGGGGCCAGGGTCTCGCTATCCATCGGGATGATCGCCGTCTTCTTAAGTCTGTTGCTGGGCGTCGTGCTGGGCGGCATATCGGGCTACTACGGCGGCCTGGTAGATAACATCATCCAGCGGGTGATCGAGTTTATCCGCTCGATCCCCACGCTGCCGCTATGGATGTCGTTAAGCGCGGCGCTGCCCCTGGACTGGTCGCAGGAGAAACGTTATTTCGCCATCACCATCATTCTGTCGGCCATTGGCTGGACGAGCCTGGGGCGGCAGGTGCGGGGGCGTTTTCTGGCGCTGCGTACCGAGGATTTTGTGCTGTCCGCGCGGTTGTGCGGGGCCAAAGACCTCCGGATCATCTTACGCCACATGGTCCCTTCGTTCGCCAGCCATATCATCGCCTCGCTCACGCTGTCCATTCCCGGCATCATCCTGTCCGAGACCGCCCTCAGCTTCCTGGGGCTGGGGCTGCGCCAGCCGGTGATCAGCTGGGGGGTGCTGCTGCAAGAGGCGCAGAATATCCGAACGGTGGCGCTGGCCCCCTGGCTGTTGCTGCCTGGTCTGGCGGTGGTGATCGCGGTGCTGGCGTTTAACTTCCTGGGCGACGGCCTGCGCGATGCTGCCGATCCCTTCAGCCGATAGGAGTGCGCCCTCGATGCCCAATGTGCTGCTGGAAGTTAAGGATTTGCACGTCAGCTTCTTTTTGACGGAAGGCACGATCCGCGCCGTCAACGGCGTGAGTTTCACCATCGAGCGCGGCAAGACCCTGGGCGTGGTTGGCGAGAGCGGCTGTGGGAAGAGCGTGACCGCCCGCGCGATCCTGAACATGGTGCGCCCACCGGGACGCATTTTATCGGGCGAGGTCAACTACTACGGCGATTCCAACACGCCCCTTAACCTGGCCGCGCTGGAGCCAGAAGGCGATAAAATCCGCCGCATCCGCTGGGGTGAAATCGCCATGATCTTCCAGGAGCCGATGACCTCACTCAGCCCCGTTCACACGGTTGGCAACCAGATGATTGAGGCCATCCGCCTGCACCTGGACATGGGCAAGGACGAGGCGGCCCGGTATGCGGTGGAGTTGCTGGGTCGGGTGGGGCTGCCCCAGCCGGAGCAAATACTCTACCGGTATCGTCATGAACTGAGCGGCGGGATGCGCCAGCGCGTCATGATCGCCATGGCGCTGTCGTGCAACCCCAAACTGCTGATCGCCGACGAGCCGACGACGGCGGTGGATGTCACCACCCAGGCGCAAATCCTTGACCTGATGCGTAATCTTCAGCAAGAGTTCGGCATGGCGATCCTGTACATCACCCATGATCTCGGCGTGGTCGCCGAGATGGCCGACGACGTGGTGGTGATGTACCTGGGAGAAGCGGTTGAGGTCGCCGATGTGGACACGATCTATTACCAACCCGCCCACCCCTACACGCAGGCCCTGCTGCGCTCGATCCCGCGTCACGATACCCGCCTCGACCGGCTGGAGATGATCGAAGGCAACGTGCCCGATCCCATGCACATCCCGAAAGGCTGCCCATTCCACCCCCGGTGTTCGCATTATGTCCCGGCCAAATGCGCGAACCCGTCGCTGGTGCCGATCGGCGATCAGCATTGGGCGAAGTGCGCCCGTGTCTACGAGATCAACCCGCGACTTTCCCAGTTGGAGCAGGTTTCATGACGGCGGAAAACAGCGCCCTGCTGCGGGTGAGCAACCTGAAAAAATACTTTCCCATTTATCGGCGGGGGATTCTGGGCCGGCAGGTGGTGGGTTATGTAAGAGCTGTGGACGGGGTGAGCTTTTCTATTCAGCGCGGCGAAGTGTTGGGGCTGGTTGGGGAAAGCGGCTGCGGCAAAACCACCACTGGCCGGGTGATTTTGCGCGCCGATACGCCGACGGAAGGGTCGATCATCTTCCATGACAGCGACAAGGGGGAGGTCGATCTGGCGCAGTTGAACCGCGACGAACTGCGCGACATCTGGCGCAATATCCAGCTCATCTTTCAAGACCCGTATTCGTCGCTGAACCCGCGGATGACGCTGGAACAGATCGTCGGTGAGCCGCTGCGGAATTACCATGTGCTGGAGGGCCAGGCGCTGCGCGACCGGGTGGCCGAGTTGTTGCGGCTGGTCGGCCTGCACCCGGAATACATGTCGCGTTACCCTCACGCTTTCAGCGGCGGGCAGCGGCAGCGCATCGGCATCGCCCGCGCCCTGGCGCTTAACCCGCAGATGATCATCTGCGACGAACCGGTATCGGCGCTCGATGTATCGATCCAGGCGCAGATTCTGAATCTGCTGCAAGACCTGCAAACGCAGTTCCAGCTCACCTACCTGTTTATCTCGCACGATCTGAGCGTGGTGCGGCATCTCAGCGATCGGGTGGCGGTGATGTACGTCGGTAAGATCGTGGAGATAGCCGATACCGAGGAGCTGTTCAACAACATTCAGCATCCATACACCGAAGCGCTGTTATCCTCCGCCCCCACGCCCGACCCCCGGGCCAAGCGCAAACGGGTGCCCCTCCGAGGGGAGGTACCCAACCCGGCCAACCCGCCCAGCGGCTGTTACTTCCACCCGCGCTGCCAGTATGCCAAAGACGTATGCAAGATCGAAGCGCCGCCGTTCCTCGAGGTTAAGCCCGGCCACTGGTCCGCGTGCCACTTTTCCAAGGAGTTGAGCTTGGGGGATTGAGGCTGGAGATATAGCGCCAGCGAGTCTCGATTTTCGGGCGGACACGCGACGCTGCCCCGGCGATGAGGGTGTGTCAGGGTGTGCGCCCGATTGCTCATTGTCGCCAACGTAGACGATCGGGATAATCTGATGAAGGTCATGCTGCTTTTCCCCCCCAACTGGACGCCGAGCATGCCGCACCTGTCGCTGCCGACGCTCACGGCGTACCTGCGGATGCACGGCGTCGAGGTCATCCAACGCGACCTGAACGCCGAAGTCTTCGACGAGATTCTCACCCGCCGGTACATAAAAAATGCCATCGCCCATTTGCGGCGAGATTACGGACCGACCGCCGCCAGGCGACCGCCGAAACGCGCGCACCCCCGCCGTGAGCAGGTTTTGTGGGCGCTTAAGGAAGGCCCGCGCTTGGCCGACAGGGTGGAAGACGCCAAACAGACGATCCGGAGCGACGCCTTCTTCGATGGCCCGACCAGCCTCGCGGCGTTCGCAGTCGTCATCCCGTGCCTGGAGATCGCCTCTCTGCCCTATTACCCGGCCTCGCTCCACCTGCAAAGTTATCTCTCCGCCTACCCGGTGGACAGCAGCCAGGGCGTGCTGGCAGCGGTTAAAGATGAGCATCACAACATCTTCCTCGATATCTATCGACGGGGCATTCTGGAAGACATCAAACGCGAGCAGCCGGACGTGGTCGGTATCTCCATCCCCTCGATGCCGCAAATGCTGGCCGGGATGACCCTGGGTTATCTGGTGAAACAGGAAGCCGGGCTTGACTGTCACGTGACGGTCGGCGGGCCGCACATCAGTATGCTGCGCGACGAGCTGCCCAAAGTGCCATCCCTCTTCAGTCTGTTCGACAGCGCGGTAGTGTTTGACGGCGAAGTGCCGCTGCTGCGACTGGTTGAGGCGGTCACCGGGGGCGGCGACCTCTCAACCATCCCTAACCTGGTGTACAGGGACGGCGACCGGATCCGCGTGACTGAGCGCAAGCCGCAGGAGAAGATTCAGGATTTGCCACTGCCGGATTTCGACGGCCTGCCGCTGGACCGCTACCTGGCTCCCCGCCTGGTGTTGCCCCTGCTGACCGCCCGGGGGTGTTACTTCGGCAAATGCGCCTTCTGCAACGTGGGTTATGGCGAGGCGGACGCCTTCAGCCAGCTCAGGGCCGAGCAGCTGGCCGAACAGATGATGACGCTGCATCAGAAGTACGGCGTGCGCCACATCTTCTTCGCCGACGAGGCCATCACCCCGCGCAACCTGCGCCAGCTGTCACCCATCCTCGAAGAACTTGGTCAGCCGGTGCACTGGGGCGGCTGTGTGCGCTTCGAGAAAGTCGTCTCCGGCGACCTGTTGCAGCGCATGGCGCGCGGCGGGTGCCGGATGATTCTGTTCGGCCTGGAGAGCGCCTCGGAGCAGGTGATCCAGTTCATGGTGAAAGGTACGGAACTGGCGCACACGAGCCGAATCCTGCGCGAGAGCCACGCCGCAGGCATCTGGAACCATACGTTCTTTTTCTTTGGCTTCCCTGGCGAGACGCTGGACGATGCCCAGGCGACCGTCAACTTCCTCTACGATCACCGGTCGTTTGTCAACTCGGCGGCGCTGGGCACCTTTTTGATGGAGCGCTATTCCCCGGCGCACCGCTTCCCCAGCGCGTACCGGGTCAAACGCATCATCGAGGAGCCGGACAAAGACCTGGCGATCTACTTCGATTACGAGGTCGAGGCCGGTCTGGACGCGACCATGGCGGAACTGGTCATGGAACGATTTATGGACACCCTGCCGGACAAATCGTTCCCGCAGTATTACGCCAACGACGTGTATCGTTTTCTCTACGCCTGCCACCTGCACGAGCAGCGCGTCCCCCTGCCGCCCTGGCTGGTGCCGGAGGGCGCGCAGGCATAACTTCAGTTCAACTGACGCCCCATTATCGTGACAATGACGCTGGCAGGAGGTATGCTATCTCCTGATCGGATGCAAGCGCTTGCAGCACAGGAACGGCAAATCGTATGGGTTATAAAGGCTGGAAGACCGACAGTGTGACGATCATGGATGTGGCGCGGGAGGCGGGGGTCTCGTACTCCACGGTGTCACGGGTGATCAACAACTACGCGCACGTGCGGGCGGAGCCGCGGGGGACGGGGCAGGACACGACCGCGCGGCTGGGCTATGTGGGCAATCAGCAGGCGCGGAGCCTGGCGGGGGGGCGGTCGCAGGTGGTGGGGTTGCTGGTGCCGGACGTGGGCAACACCTACATTGGCA
>DAOTXK010000312.1:0-3968 GCA_034435395.1 Anaerolineae bacterium
CCGACCGTCACCCCTTCCCCCACGCTGACCCTTTCCCCCACGACCACGCCTTCACCGACGGCTATTCTGCCGCCGCGTCTCACCAGCACGCCCCTTCCAGAAAAACAGGGATAGGCTCACCGCCATGACTCAACGCCGCAAAACGTATTACCTGCTCAGCCTGGGCTGCGCCAAAAACACCGTCGATTCGTCAGGGATGGCGCAGCTCCTCGACCAGGCCAGGATGCGCGGGGTGGGCGATCCGGACGCGGCGGAAGTCCTGATCGTCAACACCTGCGGGTTCATCGCCAGCGCCCGCCAGGAGTCGCTGGAGGCCCTCCACGAGTTGGCCGCCCACAAGCGGCCAGATCAGTTGCTGATCGCGGCGGGCTGCCTCTCGCAGCGTTACGGCGCGTCGCTGGCCGAGGAAGTGCCCGGCCTGGACGGCGTGATCGGCACCCGCCGCTGGATGGACATTGTCGATCTGGTGCGGCGGCTGCGCGCCCGTCGCCGGCCGGGGCCGCTGTATCACCTGCCGGACGAGGCTCAGACGGTGGGGACGGACGAGAAAGGGGTGCTCCGCGCCGCCCGGCAGGGAGCCAGCGCGTACCTCAAGATCGCGGATGGTTGCCGCCGTCCATGCGCCTTCTGCGCCATCCCGGCCATCAAAGGGACCGCCGTCAGCCGCCCGATGGCGGTCATCCTGGATGAAGCGCGGCAGTTGCGAGACGCGGGCGTGCGCGAGATCATCCTGATCGCGCAGGACCTCACCGACTACGGCCACGACCTTGGCCTGCGGGACGGCCTGGCCGGGCTGCTGGCCGCGCTGGTCCGAGCGGTGCCGGACGTGCCCTGGATTCGGCTGATGTACGCCTATCCAGGGGCGGTGACGCCGCGCCTGATCGATCAAATGGCCAGCGAGCCGCAGATTCTGCCCTATGTGGACCTCCCTCTCCAACACGCCCACCGCGATACGCTGCGGCGGATGCGCCGCCCGGCGAACGTAGACTGGGTGTACCGCACCATCAGCGCCATGCGCGAGCGAATGCCGCAGCTGGCCATCCGTACCACGTTTATCGTGGGATATCCGGGCGAGACAGAGGAGGAATTTGAGGCGCTGCTCCGATTTATGGAGGATATCCGGTTCGACCGGGTGGGGGCCTTCACCTATTCCTATGAGGTGGAGACGCCCAGCGCGGCCCTGCCGGACCATGTCCCGGAGGAGGTGAAGCGGGATCGCCATGACCGTCTGATGGCCCTCCAGCAGGGGATATCGCTGGCCCGCAACCAGGCCCTGGTCGGCCAGACGCTGGATGTGCTGGTGGAAGGGCACGGCCGGGCGGAGGATGGGGACGGCCATCCGCTGGACGAGGTGATCAGCGTGGGGCGCAGCTACCGCGACGCGCCGGAGATCGACGGCTATGTCCTGGTCGAAGGCGAGCTGCCGGTGGGCGCGATCGTGCCGGTGCGCGTGACTGGCGCGATGGTCTACGACCTGATAGGGACGGTGGATACCGGTCAGGCTCCGATGATCGCGCCGGGCAGGGTTTATATCCCCGGCGAACTGGCAGGCACGGACTGAGCGGTGTCCCCATGGCGTCGTCGATCTTGGATCACCCGCTGGTGCTCTCTATCCTCTTTTACCCGCGCGCGGATCAGCCCGGCCACAGCTGGGCGGAGAACGTCCGCGATGGGACGATCCCCGTGGAGGACGACGTGGTCCTGGGTTATCGGCTGTACGTCCACCAGCCGGACGCGCCGCTGATCCTCTACTTTCACGGCAACGGCGAGATCGCCAGCGATCACGACATCCTGGCACCTCTCTATCGCCGCTGTGGGGCCTCGCTGCTGGTGGTGGATTACCGGGGCTACGGTTGGAGCACCGGTACGCCGCTGGTCAGCGCGCTACTGGCCGATGCGCTGGTGGTGGGCCAGGCGCTGCCGGGCATCTGCCAGGAGGCCGGGCTGGCCCCCGAAGTCCCTGTGGTGGTGATGGGGCGGTCGCTGGGAAGCGCGCCGGCCATTCACCTGGCGTATACCCATCCCGGCCGGCTGCGGGGATTGATCGTGGAGAGCGGCTTCGCCCATGCGCTGCCGCTGCTGGCGCGGTTGGGTCTCCCCGCCGGCGTGCTGGGTTCCATCCCCGATCCGATCGGCAACGCCCGCAAGATGGGCGCAGTTGACCTGCCGCTGCTGGTCATCCACGGCGAGCGGGATACGCTGATCCCGGTCGCCAACGGGCAGGCGCTCTATGACGCCTCGCCTGCCGCCCGGAAGCGCTTGCTGCGTATTCCGGAGGCCGGGCACAACGACCTGCTATTCGTGGGCTGGGAAGCCTATTTCCAGGCCATCGCGGCTTTTATCGCCGACGTGGCGGGTCAGGAATCGGCCTGGAGCTGACTCCTGGCTTGGCAATGGCGATAATTTTACCGACTTAGAGTTCCGTCTGTCCGGTCGCAATGGAGGGGGGTCTGGTCAGGGGGCGGCGGCTGTTTGGCTTCCTGGCAGAGGCGGGCGGAGCCAGCCAGCAGGGACCATTTTACGCCAGTGGCCGGACGGCAGGAGCATCACTCCTATGGCTGGCGGCGCGTACTGTAGCCGATTTTTGCCCGCCGCCGCAGGTTCGCCGGGAGCCAGCGGGCGCTAATTCGGAAAAGAAGATAGAAAAAGGCAAAGTTTGGCGTATTGTCCACAGGAGGGATGACAACCGTCACTTGAGACCGAGACGGTCCTTAACTAATCTTTCAGGTAGGACAAAAACGATAATGAGAGGCTAAAATTCACCTCGATTGGGGAGCCAGGGTTATGCAGATCACTCGTCAGGCTGATTATGCGGTTCGCGCGGTCTTACATGTCGCTCAACTGGGGGAAGATGAACGACTGGCGACCTCGGTTATTGCCGAGGAAGAGAACATCCCCTTGCCGTTCCTGGCCAAGATCGTCTCCCAATTGTCCGTCAAAGGGATTCTGGATGCGATGCGCGGCGCTAGCGGTGGCGTGCGACTGGCCCGCAACCCGGAGAATATTTCGCTGCTGGAAGTCATCGAAGCCATTGATGGCGAGATTTCGCTCAACCGTTGCGTGTTGAACGCCGACGCCTGCCCGACCTCAGTCACCTGTCCGGTCCGCGAAGTGTGGTGCGATGTCCAGCGGGACCTGGTGCTCCGGTTGAAGAACACGAGCTTCGCCCAGTTGCTCCAGCGGCAGGAGGAGCTTCAGCGTCAGGGGACGGTCAGGGAAGCGGCCTGACGGGCCAGGTTCTGGCTTCCCCCTGGGTGAATCGACGTTATTCGCGAACTTCCGCCCGTCTGGAGTCGAAGGCTGGCTCCAGGCGGGTCGTTGTTTTGCCTTTCACCACGCTGAAGCGATCGAAGTCGCGGGCGACATAGGTGTTGGGGAAGATGGCCCGCGCCTCGCCGATGATGTCCCGCTCGCGGTTGCGCCGGGAGAGGTGGGTCAGGATCAGCGTCTTCACCCCGGCAGCCTGGGCGTAACGCGCCGACCCCGCCGCCGTCATGTGGCCGAAATCTTCGGCAAAGTCCCCTTCGGTTTCCAGATAGGTCGCCTCCATGACCAGGGCGTCCACGCCATGGATGGCCTCCGGCAGATTATCCGTGCGGCCGATATCGCCGATGTACACCAGCCGAGCGCCCGGCACGACTGGCCCCAGCACGTCGTCCGGTTGGATGACGCGCCCATCCGCCAGCCGGATCGATTCGCCCCGGGTGAGGCGACCCCGCTCCGGCCCAGCCGGGATGCCCAGCGCCTCGGCGCGGTCAACGAGGAAGGGGCGGTGGGACCGTTCCTCAAACAGGAAGCCGAAGTTGTCCGGCCCCCGGTGGCTGACCGGGAAAGCCTGGATGGTGAATTTGGCGCTCTCAAAGATCAGGCCCGGCTGGAGATCGATCAGATGAATGGGCATGGGAGGGCGCGCGCCGCGCAGCACCACGCCGAAGATCAGGTCCTGCACGCGGTTGAGCGTCCGTGTG
>DAOTXK010000313.1:0-1973 GCA_034435395.1 Anaerolineae bacterium
CCCCCGCCCCCCCGCCCGTTGCCCACAGGACCACTTCTGCGGGGTCGGCGCTGATCACGGCGATCAGCCGCCTCCCGCCCCGGTCGACGCCTCCCACGGCCGTCGGCCCGGTCGTCAGGACATCCACCACCCCCTGGGCAGCCGTGTCGTACAGCCGCAGGCCGGGGACGCCGCCCAGGGCCACCGCCGTGGTGCCCGGCAGCGGAACCGCCGTTCCTGTGCCATTGGACCCCAGCAGCGTCTCCTGGACGCTCTCGGCCAGGTCCCAGCGGGTGGCGGGCAGCTCGAAGTGGCCATAGAGCAGCATCGAACCATCTGGCAGGAAGACGCCCTGGCCGTGCGCCCCGCCCACCGAGGCGACGGGGGTCAGGTCGGCCAGGCGGTATAACGTGACCCGGCCCAGCGCCGTCGACCGCCGCCCGATGCCGACCAGCAGGCGCGCGCCGTCCGCGTCAAACCCCAGCGCCTGGACCGTCCAGTCCTGCGGGTCCTCCGCCGGGAAGGCGTTCAGTTCGCGCGGGGGCGAATCTTCCGCCCCCCAGAGCACCACCCGCCCGGTCTCTTCCGCTGCCGCCGCCAGGCCGTCCGGGGCGTAGGCCACCCGCGCCACGCCCGCCGCCAGGCGCTCCTGCCGGGCGATCACCCCGGCCACCGTATCCCACCAGATCAGCGCCCCGTCGGCATAACCGGCCAGCAGCCGCGATCCGTCCGGGCTGAAGGCCAGGTCGGTCGGGGCGTCGGTCGCCGCCGCCAGATCGACGGCTAACGTCAGCGTGGCCGCCTCCCACAACTGCACCCGGTCCGCCAGGGCCAGGGCGGCCATCTCCCCGTCGGGGCTTAGCGCAGCAGCGATGGCCCCGGGCGCTTCCCGGCGGGCGACCGGCGCGAAGGCTCCGATCGGAGCCGGCGAGGGAGCCGCTGGCGTGGCGGCGACTCGCGGCGTGGTGGTGGGGAACATCGCCGGGGTGGGCGTGGGGGCGGGGGCCGCCGTCGGGGCCAGGTAGTAGCTGCCGGCAATGGCCTCGGCGGACCACCCCTCCTGGCCCGTCGCCACCACGCGCATATACCACCACCAGAAGCCGTCATTGCAGGCCGGGCCGTCGATCACCCGCGCCACCGTGCCCGGCGACAACACGTCCACCTCTGGCCCGCTGAGGCGCGGCTCGGCGCGCAGGCGCAGCCCGCCCGCCGGGGTGGTCGCCACGACCTCGGTGACCACGGCCCAGCCGCCGATGGCCAGCCGGGGCTGGGGGGCCGTATCACACACCCCTTCCTGGGCGCGGCCCGGCCCCAGCCCTCCCGCCAGGAGGATGGCCAGCACGGCCCACCATCCGATGAGTCGAAGTGAATTCCTTCGGCGCATGGCCATCATCCTCTCCCCATCCCGCTTCACGCCCATTGTAGCCTCGGCCTGGATGCCGCCGCTACCCCTGCCCACCACAAACGGCCCGCCGGGCATCCGCGAAACCGCGTCTCTCCCCCGCGTGTACCCCGTGTCCTGACGGCGCTCTTGACTGTTTTCTGACAACATCTTCACAACATTATTGCAGGGTTGAAATATAATGATTTTAGGGTGAATCCCTGTTTTACCCTTACCGCCTGCCGGCCGCCACCGGGTGCCGATTTCATACTGTTTTTAGTGTTTTTGGGTGTAATCTGACTTAAACTCATAGTGAAGCGAGGGACTCTCTCCCGTGGGGACACCGCTGTCTGACTGAAGAGAGATAGACGCCCTCCCTCTCGTGTGATCATCCGACGGGAATAATCTCAGGAGTAATGGTTGTATGAGCAATCATAGGCCCCCCTCAAACAGCTTCCAGCGCGGCCAGGCCACCGTCGAATATGCGCTGATTCTGATCCTGGTGTCGATGGTCGTGCTGGCCGTGCTGCCCGCGCTGGAAGGCGCGATCCGGAACGCCTTCGCTGACACGGTTGACAATATCATCAACATGCCCCCCTACGTCCCCCTGGAC
>DAOTXK010000314.1:0-4673 GCA_034435395.1 Anaerolineae bacterium
CAGGATAACTCGTTTACGTTTAACCTGAAGAGTCCGCCGTCCGATTTCCTGATCCGCCGGGCCGCCGGGATCGAAAAAGGCTCCTCCGTCCCCAACCGGGAAAAAGTCGGCAAGCTCACCCGCCAGCAGGTCCGCGAGATCGCTCAAATCAAGATGAAGGACTTGAACGCGGTGGACGTGGAAGGGGCGATGCGCCAGATCGAAGGAACGGCCCGCAGCATGGGCGTCATCATTACCGACTGATCGCGCGGGCCGGCGGCCCGTCCAATCGTTTGTCGCGTGGGAGGGGCGGATGCCCCACTAACACCACAGGAGTGATAACCACATGGCCAAACATGGCAAGCGTTATGCCAGCGCCCTGAAGACTTTCGACCGCAGCACGCTCTACACGCCCGAAGAGGCGGTGAAACTCGTCAAACAAAACGCCAATGCCAGGTTCGACGAGACCGTCGAACTGCACTTCCGCCTGGGAATCGACCCCCGCCACTCGGAGCAGCAGATTCGCACCACGGTGCTCCTGCCTCACGGGCTGGGCAAGCAGGTGCGCATCCTGGTCTTCGCTGAAGGGGAGGCCGCCCGCATCGCCGAAGAGGCGGGCGCTGACATCATCGGCGACGATGAGGTCATCAGCCGGATCGACAAGGAAGGCTGGGTGGAATTTGATGTGGCCCTGGCCGTGCCGGAAATGATGCGTAAGATCGGTCGTCTCGGTAAGGTGCTGGGCCGCCGGGGCCTGATGCCCAACCCCAAGGCCGGCACCCTGGTTCAGCCGGAAGACCTGCCCCGCGCCATCGAGGAAGCCCGCGCCGGGCGGGTGGAATTCCGCAACGATCGCACTGCCAACGTGCACGTGCCCATCGGCAAAGCCAGCTTCGATGAGCAAAGATTGCTGGAAAACATGGCCGCCGTGGCCGACGCCATCCGCCGCAACCGGCCCGCCTCCGCCAAAGGCATCTATGTCAAGCGACTGGTGATCACCTCCACCATGGGCCCCGGCATCCGCGTCGATCCCAACCTGGCGCTGGAGATGCGCCCGCCCGAATAAGGACCGCCTTCAGCAGGACTCAAAACCGGAGTCTCTCGAAAGACTCCGGTTTTATGTTGCGCCACGGCCCACCCTACACCGCGCCCTCCAGCTCCAGGAGCCAGCGTTTGGTCGGCAGGCCGTCGCCGGTGCCGTAGCCGTGCAGCCGGCCATCGCTGCCGATCACGCGGTGGCAGGGGATGATGACCGGGATCGGGTTGCTGCCCAAGGCGGCGCCCACGGCCCGGCTGGCCCTGGGGTTGCCGATGGTGCGCGCCACCTGCCCGTAAGTCCACACGGTTCCCGCCGGGATGGCCAGCGCGGTCTGCAACACGCGTCGCTGAAAGGGCCGCATCCGGCTCATGTCCAGCGGCAGATCAAAGCGGCGGCGCGCCCCGGCGAAGTATTCCCGGAGCTGGGCGGTGATGGCCGTCAGCGAGTGGCGGTCGCGCACGGTGCGGGCCAGCGGATCCAGCGTCGCCAGGAAGTCATCCGCCTCCCCACCCAAGCGGGTCCGGCACACCCCGCGCGCGTTGGCGGCCACGTACAGCGAACCGACCGGCGTTTCCACCACATCCCAGCGGATCAGCGGCGCGGCCCCGGCGAACCATGCCTCCACCCGTCGCCGGGATGAGACCACCGCTTCGGTGGGAGGCGCGCCAATGGCCGACGGCAGTCGCTCCAACCAACGATCATCCATCATGTTAACCTCCCAATACCTGGCGCAAACGGCGGACGCTCTGGTAGACATTGGCGCGGGCGCTATCTTCCGAGCAATCCAGCGCCGCCGCGATGGCCGCGTAGTCAAGTCCCTGCCAGTGACGGAGGATGATGGCGGCGCGCTGCTTGGGCGGCAGGGATTCAATGGCGGCGCCGATCGCCTCCATGGTCTCGCGGCGGTCGGCCTGGGCTTCGGGCGATGCTTCGGCTGCGGCGTGCACGTCGTCCAGCAGGGCAACCTGACGGCTGGCCGCGCGGTGGCGGCGCTTGAGCAGGGTATAGGCGCAGTTGGTGGCGATCTTATACAGCCAGGCCCGGTGATTGCTGTTGGCCCGCAGGCGCGGAAACGCCTGGTAAGCGCGCAGGAAAACCTCCTGCGTCACGTCTTCCGCATCGGCGGCGTCGCCCAACAACCGCCACAGGTAGCTGTAGAGTTCATCGTGGTGGCGCTCGATCAGCGCCTCAAAACGTGTGCCCGCGGTCATGAGTTCCCCCGTCTGCCTGTCCGCTTCCCCTGAGGAACGAAACTACCCCTATAACCCCCCTGGCGGGCTTTCGTGAAATTGCCGGGCGGAAATTTCCCCAGCAGGGTTGAGGGCCAGAGGGGGATGTGTTATGCTCACCGCCGTTGTATCCGCCATCATGACCAAACTGTGGAAGCGCAGCTTATGCTCAAAACCCATACCTGCGGCGAACTTCGCGCCGAACACGCCGGCCAGGCCGTCACGCTGGCCGGCTGGGTCAATCGCCGTCGCGACCAGGGCGGCCTGATCTTCATTGACCTGCGCGACCGCTGGGGAATCACCCAGGTTGTCGTGGATCAGGCCTCCGCCCCGGCGGCGCACGCCACGGCCAGCGAGGTGCGCGGCGAATACGTGCTGCAAATTTCCGGCCTGGCCCGCCCCCGTCCGGCAGGCACCATCAACCCTAACCTGCCCACCGGCGCGATCGAAGTCGAGGCGACCGCGATCAGGATTCTCAACACGGCCAAGACCCCCCCATTTTATATCTACGGCGACGACCGTGTCGATGAAGCCCTGCGCATGAAGTACCGCTACCTGGACCTGCGCCGGGAACGCCTGCAACGCAACCTGATCCTGCGCCACCGGGTGGTCAAATATATCCGCGATTACCTGGACGGGCGGGGGTTCGTCGAGATCGAGACGCCGATGCTGTTTAAAACCACGCCGGAAGGCGCGCGGGACTACCTCGTCCCCAGCCGCCTGCACCCCGGCAAGTTTTACGCCCTGCCGCAAAGCCCGCAGCAGCTCAAACAGCTCCTGATGGTCGCCGGGTACGAGCGTTATTTCCAGATCGCCCGCTGCTTCCGCGATGAAGACCAGCGCGGCGACCGCCAGCCGGAGTTCACCCAGCTGGACCTAGAGATGAGTTTTGTGGAGCGCGAGGACGTGCTCAACCTGATCGAGGGCCTGATGATCGGCCTGGTGGAGAAGGTCTCCGACCGGGAGTTGATCACCAAACCATTCCCGCGCTTGTCCCACCGGGAGGCCCTGGAGAAGTACGGCTCCGACAAGCCCGACCTGCGCTACGACCTGGCCTGGGTGGAGGTGAGCGACGTGGCGGGCCGGAGCGGCTTTGGCATCTTTCAAAACAACGTGGCGGCGGGTCGCCCGGTCAAGGCGATGCGCGTCCCCGGCGCTGGCCGGTTGAGCGGCAGCCAGCTCAAGAAGCTGCACCAGGAACTGGAAACCCTGGCGAAAGAGGCCGGGGCGAAGGGTCTGGCCTGGATGGCCCTGGCCGAAGGCGAGAGCGGCGCGGGGCGCGGGCCGGTGGGCCGGTTCTTCACCCCCGAGCAGACCGCCGAGCTCCGCGACCTGACCGGCGCACAGCCGGGCGACCTGCTGCTCTTCGTCGCCGATGAAGCGGCGGTCGTTTATCCGGTGCAGGACGCCCTGCGGCGCGAGATAGCCAACCGCCTGGGATTGGCCGATCCTCACCAAATTGCCTTCGCCTGGATCATCGATTTCCCGCTCTTTGAGTGGAACGCGGACGAAAACCGCTGGGACCCCTCTCATCACCTGTTCACCGCACCCATGCCGGAGGATATCCCCCTGCTCGACACCGACCCCGGCCGGGCGCGCGGCCAGCAGTACGACCTGTGCTGCAACGGCTACGAGGTGGCCGGGGGCAGCATCCGTATCCACCAGCGGGAGATTCAGGAGAAAATCTTCCGCCTGATCGGGCTGGACGTGGAAGTCGCCAGGGAGCGCTTCGGCCACATGCTGGAGGCGTTTGAATACGGCACGCCGCCGCACGGCGGGATCGCGCCCGGCATCGACCGGCTGGTCATGCTGCTGGCGGAGGAGCCAAATATCCGCGAGGTGATCGCCTTCCCCAAAACCCAGCAGGCCGCCGACCTGATGGCCGGCGCGCCCTCGGAGGGGGAACCGAAGCAGCTTGAGGAGTTGCACATCCGCGTGGTGGAATGAATATGCCGACCATAGGGCCTGACCGCAAGGCATTGACCGTGCTGGCCTTCGTTTTGCTGCTGTCGGGCGCGTTTGTCATCCGCCTGCTCTCCTACGATCGTTACCTGCCCTATATCGACCATTCTGATGCGCCGGTCTGGTATGAAGTGGCGCTGAACTGGCGCGGCGCGGAAGACAATCCCCTGATCCAGGAACGCTACTACCAGGAGCCGCCGGTTTACATCGTCATCAACGTGATCGTGCAGGAGATCGTGGATGCCCTCAACGGTCGCCCCTGGACCCTGCCCTACGAACACTTTTACGTCCTCCAGTTCCTGGCCGTGCTGGCCGGGGTTGCCACCACCGCCGTGGTGGCGGGCATCGGCTGGCAACTGGCCGGCCCGCTGGCTGGATGGTTCGCCGGGTCCATCTGGGCCTTTGCGCCCGCCATCGTTGAGGTTAACAGCATCGCCATACCCGACCCTTACCTCTACCTGGCG
>DAOTXK010000315.1:0-3664 GCA_034435395.1 Anaerolineae bacterium
GTTCCAGGATGGACAGCCTCAGGTACTCCTCGGCGTCCTGCCCGGCGACACGTTCCCCGGCCCGGGAGGCGATGCCCTGTAACGATGGCCCCACCAGCGCCGTGTCCTGGTCAACGTGATGGCAGGTCCGGCAGGCTGGAGCCGCGTCCTTGCCCTGGTCAAACAGCGCTGCGCCACGGGCCGGGTCACCGATGGTGACAGCCACGGCCGTCGGCGTGGCGGTGGGAGGCGCGGTCGGGGTGGCGGTGGCGGTCGGCGGAAGCGGCGTCGGCGTGGCCGTGGGGGGCACTTCAGTAGAGGTCGCCGTCGGCGGGACTTCTGTAGATCGTTCGCTGACCATCCCCGCGCCAGCCTGGGTCGGACGTGGGGCCAGGGTAAACGGTTGTGGCGTCGGAGGGGCAGGGGGGCGCGGCGTGGCCACGGCCCCGCAGCCCGCCGTAAGCAGGCCAAACATGAGCAGCAGCGCCATAATCCAGACGGGCTTCACGGGCATGACGGTCCCCCAGCAGTTGTGAAGAACGGAACCAAACAGACGTCAGTATATCGCTTTATGACAGGAACAGGCAAGATTCCTTATCATGGCCACCGCTGGAAGTTCCCGTTGCCAGGCGTTCCTCCCCCTCCGGCCAGCAGCGGCGGGGTGTGCGCCAGGCGGGCTATGAGTCCTCAGGTTTGAAGCCTGTGAACCGGGCGCTGTAGAGGCGCGGCAGGCCCTCTTTCGCCTCGACGATCCCACCCGCATCGACCTTGTCCATCACCTGGATGTCGACGAAGCCTGCCGCCTGCATCAGGCCGATATAGTCGGCCACGTCGATAGCGCCAGTGATGCATCCGGCCCACTGATCGATGTCGGCCCGTTGTTCCGAGCTGAACTCGCCTTCTGTCACGATGTCGCTGATCGAGAGACGACCGCCCGGCTTGAGGACGCGGAAAGCCTCGCGGAAGACGGCGGCTTTGTCCGGCTAGAGGTTGATCACGCAGTTGGACATGGCCACATCCACGCTGGCGTCGTCCACGGGCAGGGCTTCGATCTGTCCCTGGCGAAACTCGACGTTGGTCAGCCCCAGGCGGGCCTTGTTGGCGGTGGCTCGCTCCAGCATTTCTGGCGTCATATCCACGCCGATCACGTAGCCCTCCGGCCCGACCTGCCGCGCCGCCAGGAAGCAGTCAATGCCGCCGCCGCTGCCCAGGTCGAGGACGATTTCGCCGGGCTGGAGGCCGGCGATGGTGACCGGGTCGCCGCAGCCGAGCGACAGCCCAGTCACGTCGAGAGGTAGCCCCTCCAGCAGCGCCTCATCGTACAGCCGAGGGGAGCAGCCGCAGTCTGAGGCAGCGGTAGAGGGGTATTCTCCGCAACATGGCTCGGCGGTCAGGGTAAGTTCCGGGTCGGCTGGGCGGGCGGCGCGGGCGATGGCCCCGTAATGGTCGCGCACCACGGCATGGATGTCGGCCTTGTTCTGAGTCATGACTGATCCTCCCTGTTATATAGACGACTGTCTATATATCTGGCGAAAAAAAAGACGCAGGATGCCTACTCATCTACGGACTGGATGGTCTGGCTTAAAACAACGTTCGGCTCCCCGGTGTAGTTTGGGGCAAAGGTCCTGGCCAGCATGCCGCAGCACACGGTCACCTGCCGCTGATTCAACGTGTAAAACCGCTGCCGACCTTCCTGGCGGACCAGGACCAGCCCCACCTCTTCCAACTTTTTGAGGTGGTGGCTCACCGTCGGCTGGCTAACCTTGCCGCCGAGCCGGTCCACCACGTCATTGACGCTCAGCCAGACACAGCACAGGAGCTTCATGATCTCCTGGCGGGTCTCGTCGGCGATGGCTTTGGCAAACAGCACTGGATCAGGCTTCATACCCCCAATTATATAGACAATCATCTATATGTCAAGGGCGAATTTGTGGGTAGGGCGATGGCCTATGGGGCGTTGTTCAGTGGTTCTGGGCCGCCGGGTGGGTAAGCGCACTGAAGGCGCTGGTGCAGGGTCTCACCGCTCGTTGAGGCGCTTCCGGGGGCGGGAGCGGACGGCTGGCCGTCTCCGGCGGCGCTCCGCAGCAGCGTTCCGCCGTTTGGCACTCCCAATGCAATCGCCCTGCGTCGATGGGGCATCATCGTCCGTCCAGAGTGGCTACAACGTGATGTCCCAGGCGGCCAGGTCGGCCACGAAGTGATGCGCGGTCATGTCCAGGTGGATGGGCGTCAGGCTGGCATAACCGTTGTGCACCGCCCATAGATCGGTGCCTTCCTCGTCCAGGACACCGCTCGGTGCGGAGCCGACGATACGATACAGGTTGCCGGCCCGCTCCAGTTCATCGCGGTAGATGCGGACGCCCTGGCGGGTCAGCCGGAGGCCCCTGACACGGTCGCCCTTCGGCACGTTGAGGTTGAGGATGGTGAGGGGCGGCAGGCCCTTTTCCAGGACGCGGGCCACCACCCGAACGGCGATGTCAGCGGCCTTCGTGTAGTCACGCAAATCGCTTGCGCTGTGGTCATCCAGCGAGACCGACACACCGGGCACGGCATGAATCACCGCTTCAAAGGCTGCCGTGACCGTGCCGCTGTAGGTGATGTCCTGGCTCATGTTGGCCCCACGATTGATGCCGGAAACGACGATGCTCGGCGGCCAGGGGGCCGCGCCCAGGGCACACAGGGCGATGCAATCCGCCGGGGAACCGCCGACGGCCAGGGCCGGTGTGCCATCGGCGAGTTGGGCCTCGGTGATGGGGATGTCCTGGAACAGCGTCTTCTTGTGGCCGATGGCGCTCTGATTGACCGCCGGCGCGACCACCTGGACCGTGCCCAGGGCGCGCATGGCCGCGACCAGCGCCAGCAGGCCGGGAGCCGCCACGCCGTCGTCATTGGTGATAAAGATATGTGTCACGCAGGAGTATGCTCTCTTTCCTGAAGATTCTGAATCGCCAGTGAAGCACCCGGTTGGGCCAGGGTTTTATAGGATACCATTGCGGACCAGGATGGCATAGATCAAAATCGTTTCGTCATGGAACCAGGAGGGCGGAAGCGGATGATCCCGCTGGTGGTGGTGGCAGGCAGGCCGGGCTGGCTGGCGGCGGCAGCGGCGATTGTCAGTCGGCAGGGCTGGCGGCTGGGGATTTATGAGGGGCGCGGCGGCCTGGTGGCGTGGCTGGTCGATGAAGGGGCGGCCATGCTGCTGGTTGACGGCGAGCGCAGCGATTGGCGGCGCTGGGTCACGGCGGCCAGGGCCAGCCCGGCCACGCGGCGGATCCCGATCGTGGTAGTGGGGGATACGTCCCGGCGGGACGAAGCGCTCGACACCGGGGCGGATGACGTGCTCTCGCCGGACGGGCTGGCCGATCAACTGGCTGGCCTGCTCGCCGCGCGCGCTCGCCGGCTGGACCCGACGCAAACGGACGCCCTGCGGTGTCGGTGCCGGGAGCCGTTGCCGCCGCTGGCCCGCCAGGGTATTGAGGCGTTTAACGCGGGCGAATACTACCGCCAGCACGACCTGTTCGAGGCGCTGTGGATACAGGAGACAGGCCCGGTGCGCGACCTGTACCGGGCGATCTTACAGGTGGGCGTGGCCTATTATCAGATTCGGCGGGGCAACCGACGCGGCGCGATCAAGATGCTGTTGCGCAGTCGGCAATGGCTGACCCGCCTGCCGGAAGTCTGCCAG
>DAOTXK010000316.1:0-7319 GCA_034435395.1 Anaerolineae bacterium
CCACCTGGCTCAGTGAGATGGCCCCTCTGGAAGAAGTAGAGGCGGAAGCCGAAGAGTTCGCCCTCCCTGAGGCGGAAGAAGCTCCCACCTGGCTCAGCGAGATGGCTCCTCTGGAAGAGGAAGAGGCGGAAGCCGAAGAGTTCGCCCTCCCTGAGGCGGAAGAAGAGGCATTCGAAGTGGCCGAGGCTCCCGTCGGCGCTATCCGCGACACGCTGGAATGGCTCAGCGAAGTGGGGCCGCTGGAAGAAGAGCCGGAAGAAGGGCTTGAGCCGGGTGAAACATTGCCCATTGCCGATGCCGATACCGGCCCCGCCTGGCTGAGAGAGGTGGGGACGCTGGAACCGGAGGAGATCGCGGAGCAGGAAGCGCCAGCCCCGGAGGCTGACGTGAGCGCGGGGGCCCCCCGCTTCAGCTTTGCCCACCGGAAGCCGCGCTGGCTCCGGCGACCGGCCACTCCAGAAGATGCGCCACCGGAATGGCTGGCCGATAATGACAACATCCCGACGTGGCTGCGGCAGGCGGTGGAGGACGATGAGGATCAGGCTGGGGAGTCTGGGAAACCCTAGCCCATACCATCGATGGCGCGCTAGTGGTAGGTGATCCGGTGGAATGGTACGCAACCGACGGACGCCCGTCGCCGGTTGCCTTCGATGACCAGCAGACCGATAATAGATATGCCGTGATACCTGTGGATTATTCAAGGATAGATGCACATGACTCCGCCGCCCGATGACAACAGCCGAGCGACCCCGGGTTTCGATGAGAGCGAAACCGATCCGCTGAAGTGGCTGGAGAGTCTGGCTGCGCGCCAGGGGGCCAATCCAGAAGAGTTTATTACCTCGGCGGACCTGGATGTGCCGGAAGTGGACCCCAATACGGTGATCGATGAACCTGGCTACACGGATTACGATCCCTTTGGGCCTGGCTCCTCCGCCCGCCAGGCCGGGCCAGCCGCTGCCCCGGAACCGGCGGCCGCCCGGCCCGACCAGACGCCAACCCCGGTCTCCGGCAGCCCTCTGGATGGGTCCGTCGATCCGCTGGCCTGGCTGGAAAGTCTGGCCAGACGCCAGGGCGCTAATCCAGAGGAGTTCGTCACCGAGGCCGACCTGGAGGTGCCGGAAGTGGCGGCAGACACGGTGATCGATGAACCCGGCTACACTCCCTATGATATCCGAGGGACTGCCGCCGCCCCGCCGCCTCGTAAACCGGTACCGGCGGTCCCCGTCGAACCGGTGGGCCTGGCGGAAGGCGAACTGACTCCCTCTGAAGCGGCGGCCCTCATGGGGCTGGATACCGATCAGATGGCGCCCATCACCCCCGACATGCTGGCCGAAGCGGCGGCCCCCGCCGCCCAGCCGGTGGTTGACCCGTTGAGCGGGGCAGTCGATCCGCTGGCCTGGCTGGAAAGCCTGGCCAGACGCCAGGGAGCCAGGGCCGAGGAGCTGATCACGGCCGCCGACCTGGAGATTCCCGAACCTGCCGCCGACGCGGTGATCGACGAACCGGGTTACGTCGCCTATTCGCCGTTCGGGGCCCCCGAGGTGGAAGAAGAAGCCGCCCCCACGCCCGTCGCCCCGCCGCCCGAACCCGAGCCCCTGCTGGCCGAACAGGTGCCTTCCGGCGGCGACACGCTGGCGTGGTTGGAGGACCTGGCCGCCGAACAAGGGGCGGCCCCCGTCGTCTCCATTGATCTGCTGGCCGGGATGAGCGATGAGGAAATCGAACGGCGAGCGGCCGCCGGCGAACTGACCGCTCAGCAGATGGAAGCCTGGCTCAGGCGGCAGGCCGCCAGCCTGGCCGCCCACCGCGCCGAGGCCGAGTTCGCCATGGGCGAGCTGGAAGAAGTCGAGCCAGCCATGCCGACGGAGCTTCCCCCCTGGCTGCAAGAAGCCATGCCTGCCGAAGAAGTTCCCGTCGCCGGGCTGGGGGCTGAGCCTCCCCTGGTGGAGGCGATCACCGAGCCGCCCCAACCTGTCGGCCTGCCGGACTGGCTGGCGGAAGAGGTGCCCGATACCAGCGACGCCGCCTTGCTCGAACTGCTGGGCGAGGCCGAGGTCGCCGCCCAACCAGCGGCTGAACGGGAGCTGGAGGAGCCTCTCGAACCCGTCGCCTATGAAGACGCCTGGGCGGCAGCGTTGGAAGAAGAATACATCACCCAGAAGATGGGGGCCGCCGAGGAAGAACCGGAGTGGTACATCCAGGCGTTGCAGGAGCCAGCCCGGGGGGCAGCCCTGGAAGCCCCCGCCGAGGAAGTGGCAGAAGCGGAAGCGCTCGCCCCTGCCGAGCAGGGCGAACTGCCCGACTGGCTGATCAGCGCCGCGCCAGCCGAAGTCACGGGGGCCGCGGCGGGTGAAGGTGAGCTGCCCGACTGGCTCACCGAGCCTATTCCGGAGGCAACCGAGGAAGCGGTGGCCGACTGGCTGGGCGAGCCGCCCGCCGAAGCCGCGCCAGTGGCCGAGGCCGCCCCCGCCCAGATCCCCGACTGGCTGGCCGAGCCGGCTGCCGAAGCCATCGAAATCCCCGACTGGCTGGCCGAGGCCGCGTGGAGCCACCCGCGCCCCCACCCGCCGTCGCAGCGCCTGCCCCTCTGCCCATCAGGCCCGCCGCCACGGTGACCATCACGGCGGCTGTGCCAGCGGGCGCGGCCTACGATTCCTTCCGCGCCCGGCTGGAGCAGAACGCCGACGATCACCAGGCGCGGCTGGAGCTGGCCCGTCGGCTCACCCAGGACGGAAAGTTTGCCGAATGTCTGGGCCAGTATGAGATGCTCATCGCCGCCGAGGCCCTGCTCAGCGAGGCGGAGGCCGACCTCAAGAAGCTGGTCGCGGCCAGGGCGGACATGCCGCAGGCCCGCCGGGTGCTGGGTGATGTCATCATGCGGCAGGGGCGGCTGCAAGACGCGCTCGACACCTACCGGGCGGCGCTTGAACAACTGTGAGCCTGGCCTTACCATCAGGACCAGGGCACCTTCAAACGGGCCACTCGACGGCCCGTTTGCCTTGTTCGGAACGGATGCACCCCAAAGGAGTGACAAGTTGGAACGCACCCTGATCATCATCAAACCGGATGCCGTTCAGCGCGGCCTGATCGGCACGATCATCGACCGCTTCGAGCGGCGCGGCCTGCGCATCATCGGCCTCAAATTCATCCAGATGGACCGACCGCTGGCCGAGCGGCACTACGCCATTCACAAAGGCAAAGACTTTTACGAGTCGCTGGTGAACTACATCATCTCCGGCCCGGTGGTCGTGATGGTCCTGGAAGGCACCGACGCCATCGCCGCTGCCCGCGCCACCATGGGCGTCACCCGGTGCAGCGAGGCCGCCCCTGGGACCATCCGGGGCGACTTCGGCCTGGAGATCGAGCGCAACCTGGTGCACGGCTCCGACACCGTGAAGAACGGGAAGGAGGAAGTGGCCCTGTTTTTCCAGGAGGAAGAACTGATCGCCTGGAGCCGCGACGTGGACCGCTGGATATTTAAATAACCGGCGGCCTCCCGCCGATCAGTCCGTGACCGGTCCCCATAAATACAAAAACAGGCGGCTACCCACAGCCGCCTGCGCTCCCTCATATGCGATGCCGACTGGCGACGCGCCTATTGAATGCGCAGCAGGATTTTGGCCTCCCGCCACAGGCCCTCCAGATCGTAATAGTGGCGCAGCGCTTCCGAAAACACATGCACCACCACCGCGCTGTAGTCCATCAACACCCAGCCGTGGGCCGCTTCCCCCTCCACGTGGAGCGGCAGGAGGCCATGCGTCTGCTTGAGATCAACGTTGATACGCTCCACGATGGCCTTAAGCTGGCGGTCACTGGTGCCGGTGCAGATGACAAAATAATCAGCGATCAGGGTGACTTCCCGCAGGTCGATCAGGACAATATCCTCGCCCTTCACCTCCTCAATCACGTTTATGATGGCGCGTGCCAGGTCTATGGATTCCAGAAGTGCCCTCCTTCTCACACAACGGTGCTTGGGGATGGCGAAATTGTAGCATAGCCGCCGGTGGGCTTCCACCGAAGGGGGTCAGAGCAGCGGGACGCTGGCCAGGCAGGTGTAGCGCGCCCCGTCGGGCCGCAGCTCGCTGCGCATCAGGCTGACCGAGTCCGCTGTCCACGCGCCGATTTCCCCCACGGCGGTGGCCGCGATCAGCCGGCCCAGCGCTTTCACCTCGGCGGTGGCCGCTTCGCGCCGGGCCCGGCCCAGCGTCAGATGCGGGCTGAAGCCCCGCCGCTCCGCCGGGAAACCCAGCGGCTCCAGCGCCGCCTCCACCGACCGCTGCAACGCCTCCAGGGGGGCGAGGTCGCCCGTCAGCCCGACCCACACCACGCGGGGCCGCCCCGGATTGGGGAAGCAGCCCAGCCCTTCTGCCCTCAGCGTCAGCGGGGCGTGCCCCCGGACGGCTTCCCGCAGGGCTGCCGCGATGGCGTCCCGGTCGTCGGCAGGCGTATCCCCCAGGAACTTGAGCGTCAGGTGGATGCCTTCGGGCCGCGTCCAGCGGACGGCGCGGGACGCGGCGTCGGCGCGCAGCCGCTCCTGGACGGCTTCCAGCG
The DNA here is from genome assembly GCA_034435395.1 of Anaerolineae bacterium. Taxonomy (GTDB): domain Bacteria; phylum Chloroflexota; class Anaerolineae; order Aggregatilineales; family Ch27; genus DAOTXK01. The sequence continues at coordinate 4,552 of DAOTXK010000316.1, forward strand.
CCCGCAGCACGGGAGCGGGCAGCTCCAACGCCACAAACAGACGCAACGATTCAGCCATGAGTCTGTTCACCTCGCCAGACTTGCCGGCCCAGGGGGCGTCCCTGGCCGCCGGGCCGCGATCATGAATCCGGTCTTCGCTCTTTTTTGTAAACGTCATACAGGACGGTCATCACCCAGTCCAGGGCGGCGTCCACCCGGTCGACCAGTTGCTCCCAGGCATCCGGGTCCTTCAGTTGCTCGGTCAGCACGGGCTGCAAAACCTGTCGGTAGAGCAGCCAGGCCGCCATGTTATCGCTGTAACTCATCCCGGCGGCGATCCGCAGCCGCGCGCTGGCCCGCAGCATCTCCTCCATCGCCGACGTATCGCCCGTCTGCATGACCTTCAGCAGCGCCTGGCACGAGCGCCGGATCGAGGCGTTCAGGGCCTCGTCGTCCAGTTCGGCGTAGGGCGAACCGGGCAGCGCCCGCAGCGCCCGCGCCCACTCCCTGGCGATTGCCTCCTCATGGGCGGCAATATGCTCCAGTAGATCGCTCACCTTGCCTGCCCTTTCGACTCGCGGCAGCGACCGGCTCTATCGTCCGGCCCGGCTGCCGGTCAGGGAACCCTCGCCCGCCGACGGCCCGCCAGGCCTGGCCCGCCGGAAGGGGCGGCGGCCACCCGCTCCCTCGCCGCCCGGCGCTATCATCACCCCGTTCTGATTGGATTTTCGCACAATTTTATACAAGGTTAAACGTTTTGTAACGGTTTCCGTCCACATCCTTGCCAATCCGGCGCGGATTCTGTACGCTGGCTATAGAGACCTTTGTCGCATCGAGGGATCGCTGTGGCCGACCGAATCCTGCTGGGAGCCAATCATCATAACTTCGCCGACTGCCTGCGGCTGGCCCTGGATCGCGGCCTGGGCCTGGAAATCCAGACCTTCGCCCACCCGGAAATCCTGCAGGGGGACTGGCGGGACCTGCTGTCCGCCTACCGCCGCGCCGGGCTGGCCTATCTGGAAGGGCCGCTGGCCGTCCACGGGCCGTTTATGGACATGGCACCCGGCAGCCCGGACCCGCTGTTCCGCCAGGCGACGCTCCAGCGCACCAGCGAGGGCCTGGAAGCGGCGGCGGCGCTTGGCGCGGGGACGGTGGTGTTTCACGCCAACTTCCTGGCCAGCATCCGCCATCCAGCCTATCGGGAAGGCTGGACCCGGCGTAACATCGACTTCTGGGGGCCGGTCGCCGGGCGGGCCGCCAGCTACGGCCTCGTCATCGCCCTGGAGAACATGTGGGAGCCTGATCCCGCCATCATCGTAGGCATCCTGGCGGCCATCGGGTCGCCGCACCTGCGCGCCTGCCTGGACGTGGGGCATATCAACCTGTTCTCAGCCGTGCCCCTGGCGGCCTGGCTGGAGACGACGGCAGCATACCTGGTCCACATGCACCTCAACAATAACCCGGGGGACATCGACGAGCACCAGGCGCTCCCCCACGGTGTGCTGGATTACGACGCCATCCTGGCGCAGATTCGCCGCCTGCCCGTCCCGCCCACCCTGACGCTGGAGATGAACACCGTCCAGGACATGGTGGATAGCTTCGCCTGTCTGCGCCTGCCCCGGCGGCGGGGCATCATCACCGCTGTGTTCCGCCGTGCTCTCGCCGGCATCCCGTCGTAGCGGCGCGAGGAATCGCCGCGCTCCTGCCGCTCACCTTGACAGTCGTCACCCGGCAGGTATAATAACCACACTGTCAGTGCCTGTAGCTCAGTGGATAGAGCGTCTGCCTACGGAGCAGAAAGTCGGGGGTTCGAATCCCTCCAGGCACGCACCATACCCTGGCCGCCTGGTCGGGGTTTTTGATTGCCGCCGGAGCTGACCAATGCCTCTTAACCCGCCGTCGCCTCGGCCAGCAGGCGGTTGACCGCTTCCGTCACCTCGTCCATGCCGACCGGCTTCATCAGGCAGCCGTCCGCCGCCAGCTGGCGGGACAGGGTCGGGGCTTCCGGATGGGCCGAAATCACCAGCACCCGCGTCCGGGTGATGCCCGGCGTGCTGCGGATGAAGCCCAGCACCACGTCGCCGCTGGCGACCGGCATCTGCAAATCGAGGATGACCAGGTCTGGGTGGCGCTTAAGCCCGTACAGCCCGTCCAGCCCATGCTCCGCGACCATTACCTCGTGCCCCAGGTGCTCCAACATCAGCCGGTACAGGTCACGCACCTCCTCCTGGTCTTCGACAATCAGGATCAGCGCCATGATGATCAGTCCTTCCCATAAATACGCGCCGCTGACGACGCCGGGAATCATAACCGCCGTTTCTGCATTATAGCATAAACGGCGGTTAACGATTGTTGATGATCTGTATGATTCGGCAACGATTGGCCGGGGGCGCGGCGGGGACCGGCGGCCGGCCTCCCGGCCTGGGGGACGTTTACCGGCCCCAGAAGCCCATGCCGCGTCCCATGCGCCCGCCGAACCCGCCGGAGAAGCGCCCGCCCATCATCTCGCCAGGGCCGAAGTGGAAGCCCTGGAACATGGGGAAGTCGCCCTCGCCCGCCAGATAGGCGTCCAGGTTGGCCCGCAGCAGCGCCTGCATGGCGTCAGCCTGGGCCTGGGTCAGCGTCCCGTCTTCCACCGCCTGGGCCAGCTGGTCGCCGTGAGCGGCCACGGCCGCCTCGACGATGGCCGACAGTTCGACGCCCTGTTCCTCAGCCAGCTCGGCAACCGTCTTGCCATCGCGGAGTTCGGCCCACAGGTCCGCCGGTTCCAGGCCCAGCGCCTCGGCCAC
>DAOTXK010000317.1:0-6799 GCA_034435395.1 Anaerolineae bacterium
CCCGCGCACCCTGCAAGACAACACCACGCCATCGGGCACGTCAATGCTGGCCCGGAGTCTGGTCCGGCTGACCGCCTACACCGGCGAGCGGCACTACGAGGACGCGGCGCGAGGGGCGCTGCTGCCGCTGGCGGAGGCGATGCGGCAGGTGCCGCAGGCTTTTAGCGAGGCGCTGAGCGTCGTGGACGTGCTGGTCAGGCCGCTGGCGGAGGTGGCGGTGGTGGGCGACCCGGCGAGTGAGGATACGCGGGCGCTGCTCAGGGCGGTGCAGGAGCCGTACCGGCCCGGCGTGATCACGGCCCTGGCCCGCCGAGATGGGGACGAAGCGACAACCATCCCGCTGCTGCGCGGGCGCACGAGGCGCGATGGACGCCCCACCGTTTACGTCTGCCAGAATTTCGTCTGCGCCAGCCCGGTCCACACGCCGGAAGAATTGGCGGCGCTGCTGGACGCCTGACCTGCCCATAACCAACATATAACGCAAAAATAACCCACATATCACACAGAATCCCGCAATATCACACCTAGCCGTGGGATTCGGTTGCCCAGCTTACCCCTTTATTCTTACGAAAGCATAAACGCTCATGCGAAAGCATGGGCGCTCATGGGGTTCTCAACTGGCGGATGGCGCGCTACGTTCCGGCAATCGCACCCATCGCTCACCGGTATCGCCCCCTGGCGATGTTAACCACGTCCGCCAGCAGGCCGAAGGCGGTGGTGTCCGGGCTGCTGTCACCCTCGATGATGGTCAGAGCAGGCAGCGTATCTGTCTCAAAGGTGACGGCGCTGCTGGTCCGGTGGACGTGCGCCAGCGGGTCGTCCAGCGGGATGGGCGTCGGCTTCACCCGCGCCCTGACAGCCTCGCCCTCGCGCCAGGCCTCGCACAGCAGCTTGATCCGCCTGCCGTTGGCCACCGCCTCCTGCGCTTTCTTGATGGTCAGGCCGACGATGCCGGTCCGGTTCACGTCGGCGGGGCGCAGGTCGGCGCCCATGTGGACGTTCGCCAGCACGGCGATCTTAAGGGCGCTGTCCCAGCCTTCTACGTCGTTGCGGGGATCAGCCTCGGCCAGGCCGGCCTCCTGCATTTCCTTAAGCGCCGCTGCGAAGGGCACGCCCTGCTCCAGCCGGGTCAGGATGCTGTTGGTGGTGCTGTTGAGGATGCCTCGAATGCGGTTGATGACCGCCACGGGCAGCCCTTCCCGTCCGACGGCGTGGACCGGCGCGCCGTCCATGACCGTGCTCTCGAAGAAAAAACCCACCCCCTGTCGCGCGGCCAGATCGCGCAATTCGCGGTAGGCGAAGGCCAGCGGCCCCTTGTTGGCGGTGACGACGTGTTTCCCCTGCCGCAGGGCGGTGCGCAGGGCGTCGGTGGCGGGCTGGCCGGTCCGCGGGTCCATCCAGGTGGCCTCCACGACCAGGTCGGCGGGGACCCTCTCCACGAAGGCCAGGAGGTCCGGCGCTCCCCCGCCCCGATCCAGCTCGGCCAGCGAGCGGGCCGGGTCGCCGTACCGGTCCAGCGCGGCCTGGAGATCGAGGCCGTCCGGGTCGATGGCCGAGCCGTGGCTGTGCGTGCTGATGCCCACTACCGTCAGCGCCAAGTCGTGTTCGGTTTTGAGCGCTTCGGCCTTCCGCAGGATCAGGCGGGCCAGCGCCCGGTTGACATTGCCGAAGCCAAGCAGGGCAATTTTGAGGTCCATGCTGGAAAATCCCTCCAGTTGATCAAGAGGCATATTCCCGGATATTCTACCTGCTTCTCCCCAGCCCTCAACCTCTGCCATAATCAACTCCTGACGGACGCGCGGCCAGAAGCGCGCCTGACCGGCCCTCGGTGGCTGGGATGGGCTGCATCCGGCCCGTCCTCGCGTCCGGCTGACCACTACCGGGGGCGTCTACAACCGCGCCCGGCCCACTCTCCTACCCCGCCACCTTCCGCCAGGCAGGCCGGCCAATGGCTCCCCGCCGACTTTCATTCCTGACCGTCTCAGTATATTATTGGCAGGTACGCCGTGGATCAAGGCTGGTATGTAAACCAAGGAGAGTGTTTTATGGTTCAACCAGGGATGAATATCAACGCGCATCCGCAGGGAACGGCAGGCCGCCCCGCCCCGCCCGCTTTGTTGAAGGGCGCGAAGTGGGTGCGGATGGTTTTTTTTCTGCATGCCGCCGTGGATCAGAATAATCACGCCTTCAATTTTTTTAACAACGATCTCAACAACGCTTTCGCCTATTACGACCCCCTGATCGCCAGCTACACCCAACTGGGCATCCGCACCCTGCTGGTCCTCAACCAGGAGACGTTTGCCGGCGCTGAGGGAGGCGCGCCGTGGCCGCCCTGGGGCGATGGCAGCGACCAGAGCTGGGCAACCTACGCAGATGGATTCGCCGGGGTGGCGGGCCGGATCGCCGCCCACTATAAAGGACAGGGGGTGGCCTACGAGATCTGGAACGAGGGCGATTTCCAGGGCGGATCGTCGATCTTCGTGCCGCCGGAGCAGTTCGCCGTGGTGCTGAGCAAGATCACCCAGGCGATCAAGGCCCAGGACCCGGACGCCATCACCGTGTTTGGCGGCCTGTTTAACGCCCCTCGGGATTCGGTTAAGTACGTCAACACCGTGCGGGACAAACTGGGCGGCGACCTGCCCGTAGACGCGGTCGGCATTCACCCCTATGGCAAATGGCCCCCGCCCTATAAGAGTAAAAACGATATCGCGGCCAAGTTGCAGGGCGGCTGGTTTGGCACGCTGGCCACGCATATAGCGACCCTGGCCGACGGCATCCCGGACAAACCGCTGTGGATCACCGAGGTCGGCCTCTCCGAAGAGGTGCCGCTGCCGGAAGCGCAGTGGCCGGAAGCCGCCCGGTATATGAAGGGCGTCTTCAACTTCGTCCGCAGCAAGTACGCCAAGCGGGTGCCGGTCCTGATCTGGTTCGCCTGGTCGGACCTCATGCGCAACGCCGGGATTGTGGATATGGCGAACAATCCCAAGGGTGAGATATACACGACCTTCTTTGAGCTGGCCGCAGCGGCGGAGCCTGAGCCAACGGTCCCGGCGACGGCTGGCGTTATCCTCACCCCAACCACGGACCTGCATGTGCGGGCCGGGGCCAGCACCGATCACCCTTCGCTGATCGTGGTGAAACCCGGCGACGAGCTGGTGGCGCTGGAGCATCCTCAAACGGTGGCGGCCAGGCTCGGCCAGCACCCCCACTGGTTGCAGGTTCGCACGCCGGACGGTAAGGCAGGCTGGTCAGCGGGCTGGCTGCTGAAGCTGGTGGAAGTGCGGCTCAGGCCGTCCTCCAATCTTAATGTGCGCAGCAGCCCCACCGCCGTCGATGACACCAACAAGATCGGCCTGGTCACACCCCAGGACACGCTGACGGCGCTGGAACCGTTGGAGCAGGTGGCGGCTAAGGTCGGCAAGAAAGAGCAGTGGCTGGAGGTCCGCATCCCGGATGGCACGTCGGGTTTTGTGGCGGCGTGGCACCTGGAACCGCTGTCCGAGGAAGCCGTGCCCGCCGCGCCGACGGCGGGGGCTGAAGCGCCTGCTCTCGTGGCAGCACCACCCCCGGCGGAGGAAGCGCCCGCCGAGCTGCCGCCGGCAGCGCCTGAGCCGCCTGCCCCGCCGACCCTGCTGTTGACTCCCAAGGGCGGCCTGAATGTGCGCAGCGGCCCCGGCACCGACCACAACATCATCGAGGGCGTCTCGCCTGGCGACCGGCTCCAACCGCTGGAAAGCCGGGAGGAGGTCCTGGCCAAGCTGGATAAGCAGGATCAGTGGCTCAACGTCCTCACCCCGGAGCAACGCAAGGGCTGGGTGGCGGCCTGGCTGGTCCGGAAGGCTGAGGAAAGTGAGCTTCATCCCCCGCCGCCCGCGCCGTCCATCGGCAAGATCGCCGTCACGCCCGCCCAGGCCGTCCCGCTGACCCCGAGGTCGGAGCAGCTTAACGTGCGCGGCGGGCCGGGGACGGATTACGCGGCGCTCGGCCAGGTCGCGCCCGGCGACCGGCTGGACGCCCTGGAAGCGCGCGAGACGGCCCTCGCCAAGCTGAGGGACGGCAAAAACTGGGTGCGTGTCCGCCTGCCCGATGGCCAGGAAGGCTGGACGGCGGCCTGGCTGCTGCGCGACCTTTCCGCCGAAGCGGCCGGCCAGTCCGACCCCAATCCGCTGATCCCTCCCCCCGACGTTGCCCAGGTGCCTGACGATCCGGCCCAGGGCCGCCAGCGGGCCATGAGCTTCGACCATGACCCGTGTTTTGTGCGCCTGCCGGTCAGCGATCCTGGCGCGATCATCAACTTCAGCGGTTTTGGCCCGAACAACTACTCCTACCGGACTTACCGCCAGGACCCGCAAGGCGGCGGCATCTACCACAACCTGGGCGGGTTGCACACCGGGCTGGACTTCGGCATCCCGCTGCGGACCAAGCTGTGCTCGATGGACTGGGGATGGGTGGTCTACGTGGGGCCCAATATCGCCGGCGTCGGCTACGGCGCTGGCCCCTACAACGTGATCGTCCGCTACGGGCGGTATGTGGCGCTCTTCGGCCACATGACCGAGGAGGGCGTGCTGGTCAAAAAGGGCGATGTCGTCGGCCCCGGCGATCCGCTCGGCCTCTCCTGGACGTTCAACAACTACCCGCATCTGCACTTCGAGATGCGCCGCTTCAATCCGCAGTATGTGGACAAACTACGCGGCCAGGCGGAAGCGGCGGGCGCGGTGGACGTGCTGGAGCACATGAATCGGTCCTTCCACCAGTGGGGGTGGTCGCCGCTGATGGATGACCACTGGGTCAACCCGGCCCCCTTCTTTAATCCGCCGCTGGAGAGCTACTTCAAGGACCTCGGCTTGGCCCATGCCGCCAAAGAAGCCGTCGACAACGACAACAACGGCTTCCCGGATCAGGTCATTCGCGCTGGCGAGACGGTGCCGACCGCCTTTGACCTGTACGCGCTGACCTCAATACCCACCCGTCGTCCGCACTTCTGGAAAGGCAGCAACCCGGCCTGAGTCGGACCATCCAGGCCCAGGCGCTGGCGAATCGGGCGGTCGGCGTGGCCGCCCGGTTTGATTCCGGCCCGGCCCCGGCAAATGAAGGACCGCGCCCCGTCCGCCGACATTCGTACTTTCCAACCGACGCGCTTGGTGTTATGCTGAAGACAATCGTCGGAGTGTGACGAGGTTGTGTCGCTCATGACTCGCGATCCACTGATCGGCAAGGAACTGGACGAGTACCGCATCGACGCGCTGCTGGGCGAGGGCAAAATGGCGCGCATTTACCGCGCGACCGACACCCGCTTGGGTCGGCAGGCGGCGATCAAGGTCATCATGACCGGTTTCCAGTCCGATCCCGAATATGTCGAGCGCTTCCAGCGCGAGGCGCGGGCCATCGCCCGCCTGGAACATCCCCATATCGTCCAGCTGTACCGCTATGGCGAGGCGCAGGGCGTGCTCTACATGGCGATGAAGTTCATCGAAGGCGCCAGCCTGGCGACCGTGCTGACCAGCTATCAAACCGATGGCACGTTCATCGAGTCCCAGGAAGCGGTCCGCATCGTGCGCGAGATCAGCACGGCGCTCGATTACGCCCACGGCCAGGGCGTCATCCACCGCGATGTCAAACCGGCCAACATCATGCTCAACAAAGAGGGCCGCGCCATCCTGACCGACTTCGGGCTGGTGCTGATCCGGTCCGATGGGACGCGGGGCGGCGTGCTGGGCACGCCCCATTACCTCGCCCCGGAGCAGGCTCTGTCGTCGGCCAATGCGGTCCCGCAGAGTGACATCTACTCGATGGGCGTCGTGATCTACGAGATGTTCACCAATGAGCGGCCCTTCGAGGGCGACAAACCCATCGAGATCGCCATGAAACACATCACCCAGCCGCCCCGCCCGCCGCGCCAGGTGCGGCCAGCAATCGGGCCGGAGCTGGAGGCCGTGATCCTCAAGGCGCTGGCCAAAAAGCCTGAAGATCGTTACCAGACCGGGGGCGAGCTGGCTGCTGCCCTGGAGGCGGCCCTCCAGGCGACGCCGATCCCGGCTGGCGCTTCCGGGGAAGCCACCTTGCCGGAAAAACCGGCCCCTGCGACCGACACGTCGGTGGACGCCAGAGCGACAGCGGCGACCGAGCCAGCCAGCGAGGGGGCCGCGGAGAGCGCGGCGGCCTCGCCAGAAGCGGCCCGGACCGAGCCGGGCGCAGCCTGATGCTGGGCCACCGCCGCTAAAGCGGGATCGTCATCCTGAATGTCACAAACCAGGCCGTTCATCTGCCCAGAGGAGGGCAGGAGCGGGGGGAAGGGGGAAGAGGTGGGCTATCCCCCGCCCATGCCCTGGGTATCGCGCGGGCCGGCTGCCGGTCGGGTCGGAGGATACCGTATCCGGTCCGCGCCGGGGAAACATCTTTTGATGAGGCTACAGCGTCACCGCTTAGTCAGAACTTTTGTTCTATTATACGCGGAGTCGGCGAGTCTGTCAAGTTTTTGAGTCGATGGGTGTTTAATGCACGGTCGGTACGTCGGACATATTGACATTGTTTTGACCCGGATTTACTTTAATCGCAGAGGTCTGACGTGCTCAGCAGGCGGTCGGCGCGGTGACGATGTGGCGAATCCCCTCGCGTGTAGTTGTCCTGGCCTCCCTCGGCTGGCTGGCGGCTGCCTGTCAGGGGGAAACGGTCGCCATCCCGACGGTGGCTCAGTTGCCTTCGCTGACGCCGACGCCGTGGCCCACCATCACCCTGCCGCCCAGCTGGACGCCGACCTTCACCTGGACGCCGACCAACACCCCGACCGATACCTTCACGC
>DAOTXK010000318.1:0-9061 GCA_034435395.1 Anaerolineae bacterium
ACCCATCACCGCCAGAAACCGCCCCAGATTTTTGTTCAGCATCATGGTAATCGCTTTCTACCCTTTACATCGAACACGAAAACCTGACCAGCGCCGCCAAAACCGCTTCACCGGTCCATTATAGGCGAGGCTCATCAACAATGAACGAACAATGAACGGCCATGCCGCCCCTGCGGTCGATTGTCCAGGTTGAACCACAGCGGCCACCAGGATCACCAGGAAACTCTCCCCTTCACGAGGTTTCCCTGGCGCGCTGGGCGACTTGGCGGTTCCAGACGCGGGCGCTAGGAGATCACGGCCTCCCAGTCGGCGGAGGGATCGACATAGACCGAGTCCAGCACGTCCTGCAACAGGGGAAGCAGCGCCGCGACATCCGCGCCATCGGCGGTGAATACCTCCACCACGATGAAGTACGGCCCGATCTGATAGTAGAACAGGTCCAGCTGCCCCGGCCCGAACCGCCCATACACCGCCGCTGGCTGGGGCACGCGGTAACTCACCCGCAGGCTGCCGTCCGGCTGCGGCGCGCGGTCAATCGGCGTGAACAGACGGGCGTCGCCGAAGTGATCCCCAGTGTGCTGTTCGACCGCCTGGTCGAACTGCCCGGCCCCCTCCGCTCCGGCATGGCTGACCTGAAGGCCAGCGAAGGCGCTCAGGCCCGCGTCATACCACAACACGTTCAGCGCGCCCTCCCCGGACCGGTCTTCGCGCTGCCAGCCGCCCGGAATGGAGATCTGGTAGACGTTCTCCGGGCCGCGATAGGTGTTGGCCCCCCGGAACGGCGTCGGCGGAGCCAGGGTTGGCGGCGGCCCCGGCGTGTCGGCTGGCGTGGCCAGGAAGGGCAGATTCCCCGTGATCGCCAGCGCCCCGCCCCCGATGGCCGCCAGCAGGATGACCGCCAGCGCCGCCCACAGGCCAAGCCGGCGGCGGGCCGGTCGCGGCAGCGCGGCAGCGGGAGTGGGAACAGCGGCGGCCCCGGCCCTGGCGAGGGAGGGCGGCGTCGGCGGTGGAGTGGCGGGGACCGCCTCGTCGCCGATCGTGGTTGCCAGCGAGTCTTCCGGGGCGTAAACCGCCTGGCCCTCCTCGGCCAGCGACTCGCCGGGGACATACGTCCGCTCCGCAAAGGTCGAGCGCTTCACCCGCACCGACGACTGGTCGGGCGTCAACTGCCCCAGCGCCCGGCTGAACGCCCAGGCCAGGTCCCCCGCCGATGGGTAGCGCCCCGCCGGGTCTTTGAGCGTCGCCCGCAGGATGACGCGCTCAATCGATTCCGGCAGGCCCGGGCGGTAGGCGCGCGGGGAGGGCATCGGCTCGGAAATCTGCTTGAGCAGCATGGCCATCGGCGTATCCGCCTGGAACGGCTCGCGCCCGGTGACCATCTCAAACAGCACCACGCCCATCGCATACACGTCGGAGCGGGCGTCCAGCGGGCGGCCCTCCGCCTGCTCCGGCGACATATAAGCGGGCGTGCCGATCACCGCCGAACCGGTCAGCCGCCCTGCGTCCTGCATGATCTGGGCGATGCCGAAGTCGGACAGGTAGGCGTTGTCGCGCTCGTCCAGCATGATGTTGGACGGCTTAAGGTCGCGGTGGATGATGCCCTCGCCGTGGGCGAAATCCAGCGCCGCGCAGACCTGCTCGATGGGCCGCTCCAGGTCGGCCAGCGGCGGCAGCCCCTGATCCAGCCAGTCGCGCAGGCTCCCCCCGGCCAGGTAACGCATGACGATGAAGGGGATGCGGTCGATCTCACCGAAGTCATAGACCGGCAGGATGTGGGGATGCTCCAGCTCCGCGATCAACTGCACTTCCCGCTTGAACCGTTCGATGAACTGGGGATCATGCAGGAACTCGCGCGGCAGGATTTTGATGGCCACCTGGCGATTCATGTTGGTCTGCCGCGCCAGGTAGACGGTCGCCATGCCGCCCCGGCCCAACTCCCGCAGAATCTCATAATGTCCGATGGTGCGCCCGATCAGGTCGTCGCGCGCCGCCTCATCGTCCGTGTGCGCTGTGCTCATTGGTCCACCATATCCCTTGTTTCCGGCGATCATCGCCCTTCTATGGTAGGGGAGAAAGGGCGCGTCTGCAACCGCCGCTTGCCCGTCCGCCGCCCTCCACCCTGGATCAGGCCGCTGGCCGGTCTATCATCTCCACCAGCCAAGCCAGCGCTTCCTCGCGACTGGCAAAGGCGCGCAGCGGACGCCCCGTGAGCAGCGGCATCAGATTGTTGACGAGCAGCCGGGCCATGACGCCGGTCAGTCCACCGGGCACCAGCACGGCCACCCGACCCGCCGCCTCCGGCACGGCGCTGGCGGCGTCCTGCATCCGCCGCCGCAAGTAAGTCGTAAGCGACAGATTATCGGACGAAAAATCGTGAATGACCAGGTGCGGCTGCCCAGGCGGGCGGCTTTTGACGATCCCCACCGCCGTCTCCACCCAGGCGTCAATCGCCTCAAAGGCCAGGCTGGTGAGCGTCAGGATGGCGATCTGCCCGCCATACAGCCATTCCAGGGTGAGGCCCGGCACGATCGTTTGCACATCCGGCGACGACTCTTCTGGCAGGTGCTCGCTCACCAGCGATTCTCCCCCCGGCCCTCGACGCCTCACCGCCAGGCCAGCGGATAGGCCCACGCTCCCACCGCCCGCCCGTCCACCAGCGCCGCCCGCGACCGACTCCCCAGCGCGATGGTCACCAGATTGGCCGCCTCCGGCAGGTCGTTGTCCTCATCGGCGGGCACGTATTCCAGCAACAGCGCCATCTCGCCCGTGGCCAGCCCGGCGTCGCGCAGGAATCGGCCCCGGATGACCCGCTCCGGTTCATCGGCCCCGGCGGGCAGCAGCCACAGGGCGTTATCCACACCGTCCGCGCCGCCAGCCACGTACAGCAGCCCGCCATCTGGATGGAAGAAAAAGGTTGAGATCGTCTCGCCGCGCGCCCCGGCGCTGATGCTAACCGGCACCGTGCTGCCGTCCAGCGCCAGGCGGTGCAGCATAAACTCGTTATTGGCGGTGGAGCTGACATAAGCCACCGACCGCCCGTCCGGCGCGAACTGAAGGTGCCCCGCCATGCCGTCCGGGAACGCGTCCACCGTCACCTCCGACGTGATCAGCGTGGCCGTGTTTTGAGCCAGGGCCACCAGGACCAGATTGGCGATGTTTTTGGCCCGGCCCTGCGGAAAGGTCGCCAGCACGTGCTCGCCGTCCGGCAGGTAATACACCTGGTTGATATAGGCATCGGGCAGGAAGGCCCCGCCGCTCCGCATGTAGACATGTTCGGCCGCCTCGCCCTCCCGGGTGACGGTGAACATCCGCCACTGCGACCCCTGCTCGCAGCGCTCGCCGAGCGACACCACGACCGCGCCCCCATCCGGGCGGGCGTCGATGGCTGCGCTCCGCCAGTCGCAGTCATCGGCAGGCGTCAGGTCCTGCAACTCGCTCACCCCCGTCCCATCCCACCAGTTGATCACGGCCTCGTCGGCCCGGCCCTGCGGATTGGTAAAAAACTGCACAAAATATGCCCCGTCAGCCAGCAGGTCGAAGGCTATCACCTCCTCCAGCACGGCGATTTCGTGGCCATCGGCGGCATCCAACACCCGCAGATTCCCCTCTGGAAAGATGCCGCTGACCGCGTCCGCCGGATAATCCAGGTACGCCCAGCGCGTGCCATCCGGGCTGAAACCCGCCCGCCCCCGGCCATTGCAGGTCAGCGCCAGCGTATCCCCCCACCGGTCGAGCGTCCCCGGCGTCCCCGGCTCCAGCGGCACGCGGTACAGGCCGCCGCTCCGCGGACCGATGTAGGCGATCAGATAACTGCCATCCCGGCTGAAGGCGTCCGCCCCGCAGGGGAAAACCCGCGTCCCGGTCCCTTCATCCGGCACATCGCTGAGGTTGACCGGCACCTCCCGACCCGGCGCGTGCCAGAACAGCGTCCCCAGCCCCACCGGTCGGCCCGGCTGCCCGCCCACCTGCCAGACCAGCGCCTCGCCGGCGGGGGACTGGACCAGCGCCTGCGCCGCGCCGCCACTCAGGATGCCTGTCGCCGCCGCCAGGACAACGGCCAGCAGCGCCGACCGCCTGGCCATCTTCTGCCAGTTGATCATCTCCTTCACCTCCCGAATGCCTGCCGCATCATCTGATCTCCAGGCCATTCGAATGGCATTGTAGCGGCAGGAGCGGACAACGCGCAATGATGCGGAACCGTTCGCCTGTATCGCCACGCCTGGCCGCCATGCCTGGCCGCCATGTATTGTATGGCCGCCATGTATGGCCGATTGTCGAAGAATTATACCCCGGACTCAATAGCCTCTAACTCCCTTTGTTAAAGCATTACCGGCTTATAGCCAGGGCTATATCGGTCCCCGCCCCCATTGTCCGGAGTTTCATGATCCCTTACACTGTACCTGACACCCGTGACCGCCTGTATTCCCGTAAGGAGGGATGATGTCCCCGATCAGGCATTTGACCGTCGCCCTGGCCGTGCTGGCCCTGGCCATCCTCCCGGCCCCGCTCCGCGCCCAGACCGACGCCGGGGCCTGTCCCACGCTGGTGGAGGCGGCGCTGGCCGCCGTCAGCGAAGGCTGCGCCCGCCTGGGCAGGGACCAGGCGTGTTACGGCCACACCCAGGTGACCGCCACCACCTGGCAAGACGCCCCCCTGGAAGACTTCGCCGCGCCTGGCGACCGGGCCGAACTGGCCGAGTTGGCCGCTCTGGCCACCTTCCCCATGAACGTGGACCAGGGCACATGGGGCGTGGCCGCGCTCTCCCTCCGCGCCGATCTGCCGGAGTCGCTGCCCGGCCAGTACGTGACCTTCCTGGTCTTTGGCGACGCCGAACTGACCAGCGACGTGCCGCCCCAGGACCTGGCCGGGCCGCCCCTCACCTGTGAGACGACCGCCACTGGCGGGGTCAACCTCCGGACCGGACCGGGGACCGGCTACGCCATCGCTGGCGGGCTGGCGGCGGGTGACGCGGCGACCGTCACCGGGCGTGATGCGGCGGGCGACTGGTTCAGCATCGACCTGGCCGGTCAAACGGCCTGGGTCTATGCGCCCCTGCTCCGCACCGACTGCGCCGTGGAAGCCCTGCCGGTCATGGAGGTGGGCGCCCCGGCCCGATCCTACACCGCCCCCATGCAGGCGTTTTACCTGACCACCGGCCTGGGCGAGCCAGCCTGCCGGGAAGCGCCCCGCGATGGCCTGCTGGTCCAGGCCCCCCAGGAAACGACCGTGCACTTCCTGATCAACGGCGTGGCGGTGACGGTCGGCAGCACGGCCCTGCTGCAAACCCGCCAGGACGCCCTGCGGGTCAACGCCTTCGACGGCGCGGTGGGCGTGACCTCCGCCGGGCGGACGCGGACGGCGGAACCCGGCCAGCGGGTGGACGTGGTCCCCGGCCAGCCGCCCGCCGAACCGGAACCGTTTGACATCGCCGACGTGCGGGGCGCTCCGGTTAACCTGCTGCCGGAGCCGGTCCAGATTCCGCCCCCCGCCGGGACCATCGTCAGCACCGTGCGCTGCGCCCTCGTTGAAGGTGGCCGGATGACCGTCCCCGCCGGGGAGCCGCTGACCATCAACTTCGGCTGGGCCGCCTCGACCCTGGACTACCTCAACGACCTCCTGGACGCGGCGACGGTGACGCTGACCTACGACGGGTCGCCTGTAGACCTGTGGAACCTCATCGGGCCGGCAGAAACGGAGCAGGGAAATGTCGCCGTCCGGTACTACTGGGTGGTGCCCGATCCGACGCCGGGTGAGCACCAGCTTGTCGTGGCGTACACGCTGTCGCGGGCCATCCTGGACGGCGGCGACTATGACCAGGACGGGCAGCTGGATGTCTTCGGCCCCGGCACGGACACCTTCGCCTGCGCGCTCGCCGTGCGGTAGCCGTCCGGCCTGGCGCGCCGTCGGGCGGCGGGTTTGTTTTCTCAAATCTGTCCCCGGCTGCCTGCCGGCCGCCGCATGGTATAATGGCGGCTGCTGGCCCACCAGTTAACATCGCTCAGGCGTGGCGACAGATTTGTATCCGGGCCGGATAGGCCGCGAGGGGGCAAGATGGCCGAACAGAGACCGATCCCTTTGCTGAACAGAGTCCTGCGGGTGGTGGTGATCGTCGCGGCGGCCCTGCTGGTGATCCTGCTCCTGTGGTCGATCGTCGCCCGCACGGTGAATCAGTTCACGCCGTCTGTGCCGGAGGGGGCGGGGGCCATCGCTCTGGAGGACAGGGCGCAACTGTTGCTGGAGCGCGCCAGCGACGCCGTCAGTTCGGTGGAACTGGTGCTCAGCTTCCTGGAAGGCGCGTCGGTGTTGATCGGTCTGGGCTTCGCGGCGGCGGCCTTTTACGGCCTGCGCAGCACCCAGGAGACCCGCGAGCAACTGAGCGCCGAGGTCGCCAAGATCGAGGCCATCCGCCGCACGCTGGAAAGCCAGCTGGCCGAACTCCAGATTTACCGCCCCTACCTGGAGAACCTGGCCGAACTGCGCCAGGAGCTTGAGGAGTCGCAGCGCTCCCTGGAACAGACCATCAACAACGTGGCGCGGCTGCTCCAGGCCGACCAGGAATTCCGCCTCAAAAACTACGACACGGCCTACGCCTTCGCCCGGCGGGTGCTGGAGCAGGAGCCATCCAATCCCATGGCCCTGTACATCGCCGGCTGGCTGGAAGTCCAGCACCTGCGCGACCGGCTGGACGACGGCATCGCCCACTTGCAGCGCGTGGCTGCCCTGGAGGTCAACTGGCCGACGGCCAGGGCCGCCTACGGGGTGGGCATCCGGCGCAAGGCCAGGGCGGCCAGCGGCGAGGAGCGCCAGCGGCTCTTCCTGCAGGCGGAAGGTGTGCTGAAGGAGGCGCTCTCCCAAAGCCCGCGCCTGATGGACTTTGAAGGCGAATCCTTCTGGGGGCCGGTGGGCGGTATCCTGCGCGAACTGGGCCAGATCGACGGCGCGATCCAGGCTTACGAGCAGGCGGTGGCCGTGACGCCCGGCTCCTCCTACCCCTGGGGCAACCTGGCCAACCTGTACCTCATGAAAGCCAACGCCACCCAGGACCCGCAGTGGCAGGAGCGGGCGCTGTTGGCCTTCGAGAACACGCTGGAAACCGCCCATGCCGAACTGGCCACCAACCCCAACAACTTTTACCTGCTGATGGACGTGGCCCAGGCCACGACCATGCTGAGTCAGCGCGATCCGGCCCGGCGGGAAGGCGCGCGCCGGGCGCTGGCCGAGGCCCTGGCCGCCGAAGTGTCCCTCAATTCGCTGGAGACATCCCGGCGCGGCTGGCAGGACCTGCTGGACAACTGCCCGGCAGCGTGGGAGGCCGTCCGGCAGGCGCTCCTGGGGGCGCTGGCGACCATCGACGCCACCATCGCCCAGGCGGCCCAGGCGTGAGTCTGCTGCCGCGCGGCTGGCGGCGTCAGGGGCTTGGCAGCGGCGCTAGTTGGGGGCATAATAAGGCGACGCCTGATAACTTGAACAACCGATCTCCCCGGCCCACGGTGGAGACCCGGCGAGGCCGCTCGCCTGGCCCCGCGCTCTGGCAGCATGGGCCTCGCTCGCACCCACGGAAAGGATGTCATCCGATGGCACAGGCAATCCCACCGACGCAGGTACGTCGCCCGGCGGAGGATATCGCCGAAGACATCGCCGCCCTGATCCGGCGTTTCCCCCCGCTGAGCCAGTCCCGCCACTGGTTCACCTGCGAGGTCGCGGACGGCGCGGTCACGCTGCGGGGTAATATCAAGTCGGCCATCGCCCGGCGCGTCCTGCTGGACAACGTGCCGGACATCCCCGGCGTGGTGGCCGTCCACGCCGACGATCTGCACAGCGATGAAGACCTGCGCCGCCAAATTGGCCGCCTCGTCCCGCCGGGCGTGCTGGTCCAGGTGGATTTTGGCCGCGTGATCCTCAGCGGGTCACTGCCGCCGCGCCGTAAGCCGGAGTCGCTGATCCGCCGGATCGAGAAGGTCCAGGGCGTGCGCCGGGTGGAGAACCGGCTCCGCTAGCCCCGCGATTTTCCTTCGGTCAACTGTGCCTGTGAGCAGGGATTGAGCCGCCGCTCCAAAGAATGGGTAGGGGCAAGTCTGTGACCTGCCCGCCGCCGGGTCGCGGCGTCGCACCTCCCTGAGACGCTGCCTAGAGGTTCTGCCGCTACGATCGCTCATATCAGCGCCGACATTCGAGATAAGCCGTGCCTTGGGTTGGTCATGGCAACCGCCCCTGTGGTTTTAGGTTTTAATCTTGGTCACCTTACCATTGGCAAACCAGACATAATTGGCGTTTCTGCGTGGTCGCCCATATACCCATCGCACCTTTTTCCCGCGTTTGGTTATTTCTTGCTGATCAATGTATCTAGGTTTGCCCCAGGCCAGAAGGACCATATTCTCCGTCATATCAAGAGAGATTTGCCCCTTTAGCACCTGTTGACGTATGGCGGGCGACCACCCCTCCTTTGTGGCCCAGTTCCGAATTCGACGGTCACGGAGCGCTGCATTGATGACATAGTACAAAACGACGATCCCGCCCAGTACAACGACGCCTACACAGACTTGAAACAGGGTGAGAATGTCTGAGTCCATGTTCGTTTTCCCCGCCTCCTCTGCAATTCACTTAAGCGAGCGTGCTCATAATGGTTCACGCCGAAAAGGAGCATGGGACGGGCAAGTGCCCGTCAGAGGTCTCAAGCGCACTCAGTTGATCGTGTTGGGCGCTATTGTCGTTTACCAGTTGGTACTGCTCATCAGTTTGAACGGCAGTTCCCATTGGGTGTGGCGTCAAAGCCTTGCTTCACGCGGCTTATCTATATAACCACACCTCAGCTAATTTATTTTAGATCGTTATCCCCAACTGTCACCTCCCCCAGCCCACCCTTGAGCCTGATATGCAGCGCGTCCTCGCCCCCGGCAAAATCGGGCGTGACCCACCTTTCGCCCGTCTCATCGGCGGTGAAACGCCCCTTATCGATGGTGACCGCCCCCAGCAGCACCTCGTTGATCACCTCGGCGGGGACATCCCCTGGGGCGCGCAGCGTCGCCCGCCCGCCGCTCATCTGCAACACGACCTCCCCCCC
>DAOTXK010000319.1:0-15067 GCA_034435395.1 Anaerolineae bacterium
CAAAACCACTGCGCCGGGAGATCGACGTGCTGAAATGGGGTGGCCCCGAAATGAACACAATATCCCGGTGGCCGAGGTTGAGTAGATAGGTGACAGCCTGATAGGCTCCTTCCTCGTTATTGGAGGTCACCGAGCAGATGTTCTGCAAATGAACCTCGCGATCCAGGAATACTATGGGGAACTTGTCCTCGATCAGCTCGGTAACGATCGGATCGATTGACTCATAAAAAGGAATGTAGATAATGCCGTCAACTTTGGTCCGGAGCAATTCCTCAAAGTAGTACTGTTCGATTTCGAAGTTCTGATCGGCATTGCACAGGATGATGTCGGCATCGTGAACCCAGGCCACAGTGGTGATCCCCTTGATCAACAAGGGGAAATAGGGATTGGTGATATCAGGGACAACCAGCCCTATCCGGCTCTCTTTTTTTTCCTGATTGGAGGATTTTAACTCGTAGTGTAGTTCTTCAATGGCGGCCTCGACAGCCTGGCGATTATGATCGCTCACCGAAGGATCGTTGTTGATTACCCGTGAGACGGTAGCCACCGAGACGTTTGCTCGCTCAGCCACGTCCTTCATTGTTGCCGTTTTATGTCGTCGCGCCATATTGTCTTGTCGTCATCCACTAGAGTGGGCGGGTAGCCGCCCGACTCAGTCTATTGCTACATGGTGGAATTCCGTCCGGTTCCCAGTCTATTGAGAGAGCCAGCGGCGAATCTCGTCGGCACCAGGGATTGGGCGCTCAGATATACCGATCGTAATCGTTCACCAGCAAGTGCAGCGGCTCCGCATCCTCCTCAATCTCGGGGAAGCGGGGATTCCCGCCCACAAAGACATTGTCGGTATTGTCGTCATTGACGGTGCTCACCTCGCCGACGAGCACGGTCCCGGTTCCTGGCGCGCCCCAAAATTCATGATATACACCCGGCACAAGATAGATGCTCTCGCCGGGTTTGAGTACGACGGTCCCGCCCGCCGGCACCGTCCGAGCTATCGCATCGATCTTGACGATCACCGGCTCGTCAGTAAGTTGCCCGCTTTGGTCTGAGTTTTGCAGCTTGATCACCAGGTTGCCGCCGCCCCGATTGATGATGTCTTCCCGCTTGTCGCGGTGGGTGTGGAGCGGGGTAACCTGGTTTTCCTTCACCACAATGATCTTCTCACAGTACGTCTTGGCGGTCGTGTTGACCAGGCCATTGCGGAGATTGAAGTTGATCAGCCCGATGCGTTGGAAGTTGCCACTGCCAAAATCGGTGATATCCCAGCCGAGACCGCAATCGATGATCTCGGCTACTTGCTCCCGTTTGCCTTTCCAATCCTCTGGAGCCCAGAAAGCCCAACCCGGTAATGCGAACCGCATGTCCTTAAAAAAGGCAATCGCCTCCTCAAGCTCGCGGTTGATTTCGCTTCTCTTCACGATCGTGCCTCCTGGTTAACAAGGGGATACAAGTTGCTGGGGCGAGGTTGGGAACAGAGTTTGCCTCTTACGTCTAGAGCTATTGTGGCGCAATTTGGAAAAACAGTCAAGATATTTTTCTGTAATGATTACGACAATACTGTAAACCATCAAGTTCATTTCGGGAATTATTCCGGAAAATGTTGACATTTTTTTCACGATCAGCTATGTTGTATATGGATCGCTCGCTCATCATTGCTCGCATCCCACCCCCAGATCCAACTCGTCATTTGACGATGGTATAACAACAGCCAGCGGCAGCTGTCAATAGGGAACTGATTTGCCACCCGATGAGCCTGAGTTCAGCATACTGACGTCCACCACGCCCAAGCGGCCCCTGGACGAGCACTACGATGCAGCGCTGCTACGCCGCCTGCGACTGACGGCCATTGCCCATCGCCGCAGATTACTCACCCTGGGGCGAGACCTGGGCATCCGGCTTCACTACGGCGCTATGATGAGTGCCGTTGAGATCTTGACCACCCTCTACACGATCTGGATGAACGTCAATCCGCAGCAGCCGAACTGGCCGGATCGTGACCGGTTCGTGCTCAGCAAGGGACACGCCGCGCCGTCACTTTACGTCGCCCTGGAGATGCGAGGTTTTTTCCCCGAACAGGAACTGGCGGGTTTTCGTCGATTACATAGCCACTTGCAGGGCCATCCTGACCGAATAAAGACGCCAGGAGTGGACTGCTCCACTGGCTCGTTGGGCCAGGGTTTCCCCGTTGCCTGTGGCATGGCGTTGGGCGCTAAGATGGATCACGCTCCTTACCGCGTTTACGCCCTGCTGAGTGACGGGGAATGCAACGAAGGCTCCGTGTGGGAAGCGGCCTTAATCGCCGCCAACCTCAAGCTCGATACCCTGGTCGCCCTGCTGGACTGGAACAAAAAATCCTCCTACGGCACGATGGCTGGCCGCAACGACATTTACCCCCTCGCCGATAAATGGCAATCGTTCGGGTGGGCGGTGTTCGAATGTGATGGGCACGACTTTGTCTCCCTCACGACCGCTCTCGCGGCAGCAGAGCAGGTCCGCGGCCAGCCGCCTATCATCCTCTGCCACACCACTAAAGGCCGGGGCATTCCCTACGCCGAAACACACCATACCCGCTCCAACTTTGCTTTGACCGAGGAACAATACGCCGAGGCCATGGCAAACCTGGATAGCCTGGAAGCAGAGGTCACCCATGGACACGCCGGTTAAGGACATTACGGCGGCCTACAGTGAAGCCCTGGTGGAGGTGGGTCACGCCTATCCCAACGTCGTCGTGCTCGATGCCGACATCGCCGATTCGTGCCGCACCGAGCCGTTTCACGACGTTTTCCCAGATCGCGCCTTCGATCTCGGCGTGGCCGAACAGAGCCTGCCCACTTTTGCCGCCGGTCTGGCCCTGGTTGGGAAAATCCCTTTTTACAACAGCTTCGCGGTGTTTGCCGTCAATCGAGGCGTCGATATGATCCGCCAATCGATCGCTTACAACCGCGCTAATGTTAAGATCGTCGGTCACGCTGCCGGTCAGTCGATGGGCTACACCGGGCCTAGCCACCACACAGTAGAGGACTTTTCCGTGCTGCGGGCCCTTCCCCAGATGACCATCCTCAGCCCCTGCGATGCCGAGGAAACCCGCCAGATGGTGTGGCGTATGGTCGAGCACGACGGCCCCGTTTACTTGCGGCTGGTACGGTCCGCCGTACCTGATGTCCATCAGCCCGGTTATCGATTTGAGATCGGGAAAACGGAGCGGCTGCGCGAGGGGCGCGACCTCTCAATATTCTGCACCGGCGACCTGGTTACGCTGGCGCTGCAAACGCACGATGCGTTACGCGCCCAGGGGATCACCGCCCAGGTGGTCAACGTGCCAACCATCAAACCCCTATCTCCCAGTGAAATCCTCCCCCATGGCACCCTGACCAGCGGCGCAATCACGATTGAGGATCACAATGTCCTTGGGGGTCTGGGAAGCGCAATCGCGGAGATCTACGCCGAACATCTGCGCCGACCCCTCATCCGAATCGGTATTCCAGACGTGTTCACTGAATCCGATGACGGCCAAGTGTTACGAGCGGCCTACGGCCTTAATCTCGACCACACCTTGAGTGCAGCCCACCGGGTGCTGGAGTTGAGCTTATAACCATGAAGAGAAAGGAGAGGAAGCCACAGCCCTGACCGTGAGGAGACAGCAGTCTGTCTACCAGTAATATCAACAATAGTCCATTCGGAGGTAGAGATGAAAAAGCTCGCGCTTCTTCTGGCGGTGCTCTTGCTTGCCCTGGCATCCAGTCCACTCCTGGTCAATCTCGTAAAAGCCCAGGCCGAAGAAGAGTACACCATCGGCATCGTCTTGAAGTCGTTCGCCAATCCGTTCTGGGTGATGGCACAACAGGCGGCCCTGGCGGAAGCCGAGGCGCTGGGCGTCAATGTGGTCGTGCTGGGCATCACCGAGGAAGGCGACTACAATGAGCAGGTGGCCCACATTGAGGACCTGGTCACCCGCCAGGTGGACCTGATCGTGGTTGTCCCTGCCGAGGCCTCCGCCCTGGTGCCCGCCGTGGAGGCTGCCGTCGCAGCAGGCATCCCGGTCATCAATCTTGACTCCCCCATCGAGACCGACCAGGTTGTCAGCTTCATCGGCTCCGACAACGTCGAGGGTGGCCGCATGGCCGGGGAGTTCATCGCCGACCAGCTCGGTGGTGAAGGCCAGGTCGCCGTCATCCGAGGACGCCTCGGCAACCCCGTGGAGCTCCAGCGTTACACCGGCTTCACCGAAGCCATCGCCGCCTACGACGGCATTGAACTCGTTGCCGAGGGCGTTGGCAACTGGGAAGCCGACCAGGGCTACAACGTCATGGAGGACTTCCTCACCGCCCACCCGGACCTCGACGCCGTCTTCGCCGAATCGGACCGCATGATCCTCGGCGCTGCCCAGGCCGCCTCCGCAGCCGGGCGCGATGACCTCATCCTCGTCGGCCTCGATGGCATCCTCGAAGCCCTGCAAGCCGTCAAGGATGGTGATATCAGCGCCGATGTCGCCCAGCGCCCTGACCTCATGGGTGCCTACGCCGTCCGCTATGGCCTCGAATTCCTCCAGACCGGTGAGATCGACCCCGTCATCACCACCCCCATGACCCTCGCCCTCCCGGACAACGTCGACCCCCTCATCGAAGCCTGGCAGGCGATTCAGTAGTTCGCATACGGTAAAAAGCTGCCTGCTGCCCACCGCAATGCCGATGGTGTCAGCAGGCAGCACCAATGATTGTCCACCTGATCGACCAGTGAACTGATGATCAAGCATCTTTCCCCACAACCAAAACGGCCGGAGACAGTTGAGCTTTCAAGCGGAAAGGCACCTTGGCATCTCCAGACAAACATCTACGCTAAAATCGACCGGGCCACTGAGGATTCGAACGCCAGGCCCTCACCATTACCGGGGTGGAGAGAGCACGCTGGCCTCTGCGAACAATTGAGGCGTGTGCACCGATCCAGGTATAATACGGGTTCCGGAAGTAAGCTGAGCTGGTCGATCCTGGCCATAATCCAGGTCGCTGCCCGCCCGCCACACCTCTTGCTTATCTCTAGAAAGGACCGTTGAATTGGCCACCGATCGAAGTCTCAAGGCTGCGACAGAAAGACGCCTTGAAATAGACATTCCAGCCATATTGAGGTTCATACTGGCACAGCGCACCTTGCTGGTACTGATCATCCTCTGCGCGGTCCTGAGTTATCTACTTCCCCCTTTCCTGACCATGCGCAACATTCTGAATGTGCTGAGACAGGTCTCCATCACGGGAATTGTCGCCGTCGGCATGACGTTTGTCATCGTGACCGGAGGCATCGACATCTCCGTCGGCTCCATTGTGGCGCTTTGTGGGGTAGTGACGGCAGCCGCCCTTCAGGAAGGAATGGGGTTGTTGGTGGCCATCCTGGCCGGGTTGGTCACAGGAGGCGTCGTCGGGCTGATCAATGGGCTGCTGATCTCCTATGGTAACATCATGCCTTTTGTGGCGACTCTGGGCACCATGTACCTGTTCAGGGGCATCTCGCTAATCATCACCAACGGGCAGGCCATCTGGAATCTCCCCGACAGGTTTATTGAGATCGGCACCGGATACGCCCTCGGCATCCCTATCCCGGTGATCATCACATTCCTGATCTATTTGGCTGGCTACCTGCTCCTGAGACGATTCACCTTTGGCCGACATACCCTGGCCATCGGTGGTGACGAGGAAGCCGCCAGGTTGTGTGGGGTGGCGGTCCGTCGGGTCAAACTGCTGACCTACGGCTTCTGTGGGTTGATGTCCGGTGCAGCCGGGGTCGTGTTGGCGGCCAGATTGGGCAGCGGCCAACCCAGCGTTGGGACGGGGTATGAGTTGGTCGCCATCGCGGCCGCCGTGATCGGCGGCAACTCGCTGGCCGGCGGCAAAGGAACCATCTGGGGCACGCTGATAGGCGCGTTGATTCTGGGCGTAGTCAGCAATGGCCTCAACCTGTGGGGGGTGGCGCCCTTTTTCCAGATCGTCGTCACCGGCTGTATCGTGATCGTGGCGGTGTTGGTTGAGAAGCTCCGCAAACGCCAGGACTGACCAGGGAGGAACGTGTCATGACAGCCAAAGATACCGGCGGACATCCGGTCGTCAGGATGGAACATATCACCAAACGCTTTGGCGGAGTTTGTGCCGTCAACGATGTCAGCTTTGAGTTGTACGAGGGCGAAATCCTGGCGCTGGTAGGGGATAACGGGGCAGGCAAATCCACCCTGGTGAAGATCCTCGCCGGCGCGCACCCGGCGGATGAGGGCAAGATCTTCGTCAAAGGCAAAGAAGTCAGAATCGAGAACCCGTTGGATGCCAGAGAACTGGGCATCGAGACCATCTATCAAAACCTGGCGTTGATGAACAACCTCGATATTGCTTCCAACATCTTTATGGGGCGGGAGATCCGCTCCATGCCGCTGCTCTCCCTCCTGGGCTGGATGAACCTGAAGGAGATGCGCCACAAAGCCCTGGAACTCCTGGAGAGCTTCGACATCGAGATCGGCGACATTAACCGCAATGTCAGCCAGCTATCGGGTGGTCAGCGCCAGATGGTCGCGCTCAGCCGGGCTGTGTACTTTCAGGCCCACATCATCATCATGGATGAGCCAACGGCGGCACTGGGCGTGGCGGAGACGAAGAAAGTGTATGAGTTCATCGACCGCCTCAAGGAAAACGGCATCGCCGTGATCATTATCTCGCACAACATCAACGAGGTCTTCGCTATTGCCGATCGGGTAATGGTCCTTAAGACAGGCAAGCTGGTGGGCATCAAGCGTAAGTCGGAAACCAGTGTCGACGACATCGTCGCCATGATCATCTCAGGAAGTGCCGAGCCAATTCTGATGTCGTGACTGGTACCAGGCAGGGCCACAAACACCTCCTTTTCCGTCTCCGTCGTGCGCGTCTGCCAGTGCGCGATCTCCCGCTCATTGACCTCGACCCGGCTCAGGTATTCTTCCTGGCTCATGCGGCCCTCGCTGTACAGGTGAACAGCCGCCTCGATCCGCCGCTGGCAGAGGGCGATCGCTTCACGTTTCTCCGCTTCCAGGTCGGCTGGGTTGCGAGGTGTTCCGTTCACCCTGTCAGCCTGAATGGCCAGTTCGGTCATCAGGTCAATGGCTTCCGGGCGCACACTCAGGAGCTTGATGAGGCGGGTGAAATCGTCCTCGTACACCTCGCAGCGGACAGATCGGTTGGTGCAGCCACAGGTAACACCCAGTTTGTGGCGATAGCGGGGAATCCCGTTGCCCTTCATGCCACCGAACGGGCTGCGCAGCCTGGGGTTGTTGTGCTCAGCGGCCAGACGTTCGCAGTGGGCGCAATAGGTGATGCCCGCCAGCGGGTAGAAGTACGTGTCTTTCATGACTCCCTTGTCAACCGGGCGCAGCGTGCGCTCCTGGCGCACCTGCGCAACGGCTCGCAGCAGCCTCTCCGAACAGATCGGGTAGATAATGGCCACAGCAAAAAAGGAGAGAGACCCGTGACCGCCGAAGAGAAGTCGGCCCATCAACGGGTGATGGCCATGCGGCACGGTTGACGGGACACCCCCTAGATTCCGGGCACGTACCGGTGCTGGAGTGCCATGTACTCGGCGAGCGTCTTTTCGGCTGGCTCGTATCCCGCCGGGATCGGTCGTTGAGAGAAGGTCTGGAAGTAAAGCACGCTCGCGTCCCGCCACCAGCGTGCTTCCTTTTCCTGAATCCGCAGCAAAGCGCGCACGTGCTCAAAGCGCGCGCGATCAACCAGCGCTTCCAGAGAGTCCCAGGTGCGTTGCATGTCGCGCACCGCGTCCACCCCCGCCTGGTAGCGGTGACACAGTTCTTCCCACAGCGTGCGGCCCGAGGCCAGCCGATGGTCCCAGGGCACGTGGTGAAACCAGAGCAGTAGCTCCTCCGGACACTGCGCCAGGCTGGCGAAGCGCTCGCGCAGCGGGGGGTGGTATTGAGCGACGGCATTGCTGCCGCTGGAGGTGCGATCAAAACCCAGGCCCAGGGCGTCAGCCCGATGATAGTACACCGATGTCCAGTCGGCGCGCCCGCCCTCGACCCAGGGGCCGGGGCCGTAATGATGGCCCCGCGCCATCAGATGATGCAGGCCGAGCGGAGTCATGTAGTTAACCACGGCCTCGCGCGAGCCCATCATCATGGCGCGGGCGGGCTCGATAAAACGCGGGTCGTTGGTGAACGTCATACGCAGCCATTCCTCGGCGATCTGGTCGGCGTCCAGGGTATGATCCCAGGCCAGACGCCCGAAGGCATACCAGTTGGCCTGCGCAAACGGGTGGCCGCACCAGTTGCGCTCGGTGCCGATATTGGCCACTCCCGCCATGCCGGTGACGGCGTGAGCGTGGAGCGTCCCATCGACCACCGCCGCCACGGTGGAGCCTTCTCCCTGGGCATAGGTGTCGGAGTCCAGACACTCTTTGAAAAGCGGGGCCAGATAGGCCAGGTGCGTGGCAAACCCCAGGTATTCCTGCGTCAACTGAAACTCAATCAGGAGCGGGGTCCGGGGCATAGCGCCGAACAACGGATGGAATGGCTCCCGCGGCTGAAAGTCGATGGGGCCATTCTTGACCTGTACCAGGACGTTGGGGCGGAACGCTCCGTCCAGCGCCGTGAACTCGTCATACGCCTGTTTGGCCCGGTCCTCCGGGACGCGGGGATCGTAGACAAAGGCCCGCCACATGACCACGCCCCCATATTCGGCCAGGGCATCGGCCAGCAGATTAGCGCCGTCAGCGTGGGTGCGCCCGTAGTCCTGAGGCCCCGGCTGTCCTTCAGAGTTGGCCTTGACCAAAAAGCCGCCGAAGTCCGGGATATGCCGGTAAATCTCCGCTACCTTACGCTTCCACCAGGCGGATACCCGCCGGTCGAGCGGATCGGCGGTGGCGAGGCCGTCCAGCTCAACCGGGGCGCTGAAGCGGGCGGTGAGATAGACCTTGAGGCCGTAGGGGCGGAAGACATCGGCCAGCGCCGCCACTTTGGCCAGGTAAGGCCCGGTGAGCACCAGCGCGTTGGCGTTGACGTTGGTCAGCGCCGCGCCGTTGATGCCCAGCGACGCATTGGCCCGGGCGTAATCCCGGTAGCGCGGATCGATGTAGTCCGGCAGCTTGTGCCAGTCCCACAGCGAACAGCCCGCATACCCGCGCTCGACGGTCCGATCCAGGTTGTCCCAGTGGTTGAGCAGACGCAGCGCGATGCGGGGCCTGGTCGCCAGAGCCAGGCCGCTGATGTCGCGCCGGGTTTGAAGCAGCCGCAGGAAATGGAACGCGCCGTACAGCACGCCCACGTCGGTGTTGGCGGCGATGGCCAGGCAGGCGTTCCCGTCGACGGCCCCCGTCGCGAGCACGAATCCCTCGTCCCCCACCTGGGCCAGCCGGTCACCAAGCCCCAGGGAAGCGATGGCCGGCGAACGCTGCGGAGTCCCGACGATCAGTGCGCCGTCTCGCCGGACGGCGGGTTCGACCGGCACCTCACCCCCCAGCAGCCCCTCCAGCCCCCGCATCAGCTCCTCACGCGCCGCGGCCAGCGTCGGCGAGTCGCCGGGGGCGACCAGCGCGGTGACCTGGGCGCGGTACCGATTCCGCCGGTCCTCATCGTCGATGCGGTCGTAGCGCAGCCACAGCCGGTAGCCGTCCTCGTCCGGCGGGCGCGCCGTCCTCGTTTGCGGCATGTTGACCTCACTTTGCCGGTGTTGGTCGATAAATGCCCTCGGCTCTCCAGCGGGTCGGCTCCCGATTCCAGGCTCGTCCTGGCGGGCCTTCACCGGGGGTCGCCGGAGGAGCCGGGCGTGACTACCCCAAGCGGCGCATCAAACTGAAGCAGATACGCCCGACCGCTGCCTGCCAGCTCAGGGATGACCAGTTCCCGCAGCGCGTCCTCGTCAGGCTGCGCGCCGACGCCAGGTTCGTCGGCCAGGTGCACCACGCCATCGTATTCGAGGGCGGGTTTGGTCGGGTACAGAAAGCTCTCGTCGAGAAACTGGCTGCCATTGAGCGCCGCCGGCCGCGTGCAGCCAAAGGCCAGCGCCACCTGGCACGCCGCCAGCTTGGTGATAAATGTGCCAGTCAGGCCGCTGACGATCAGGTCCAGGCCAGCCGACCGGGCCACGCCGATCTGCTGGAGGGTGGGGTATATACCCCCGCTGCGGGGGAGTTTGATCACCAGATAATCGACCAGGCCCTCGGCGGCGTACTGGTAAAAATCGGCGGGGCTGACGCTGGCCTCGTCCACCGCCAGGGGGATGTGGACATGGCTGCGCAGCATCCGCATCAGGTTGATCTGATCGGCGGGCAGCGGCTGTTCCAGCAAGTCTACGCCGATGTCAGCGAACGCGGCGGCGACCCGGCGGGCCTCCGGCAGCGTTAAGCCCTGGTTGGCATCGGCCCAGACGAAACCGTCCGTCATCGCCCGGACCGTCCGGGCTACGGCCACATCGGCCTCCGGGGCGACGGCGGCCTTAAAATTGAAGTGTTGGAATCCGGCGGCCTGCCCGACCGCGATCTCGTCGCGGACCGCGCCGACCTCATGCGCCACCAGGGTGTAGCTCAGGGGCACGGTGTTGGCGGCGTCACTGCCGCCCAGGAAGGCCCGCAGCGACAGGCCCGCCGCCCGCGCGGCCAGATCATACAGCGCCAGGTCGATGGCGGCTTTGGCGGTGGGCTGGCCGGTGCTGGGGCCGCGCCCGATGATCTGGTGCAGCCGCCGGTGCAAGCCGTGAACATCGGTGATCGGCATCCCGATCAGCGCCGGGGCGAAATAGCCGCGCAGGGTCGTGACCAGCGATTCCAGCGTTTCGTAGGCCCACGACGGCATCGGGCGTACCGCGCCCCAGCCGACCTGGCCATCGCTGGCGGTGAGTTTGACGAACACAAAGGGGGCCGCTTCTCCCGCCGCGCCCGCCGTGCCGGAGGCGAAGGTGAACGTCCTGGTCACCGGCAGGCGAACGGGAAAGATATCGACCTGTTGGATGGTTCTCATGGGTTGGCGCTCCGTTGCTACGATGAAGGACAGAATGTTAAGGCCCGGCGCGCGCCCACCTGGCGGGCACCTCGCCTGATACTACCCCAATTGGTAGATGTTGACCCGACGGATTCGAACCCTGCGCCAGGTTCACCCGACCCGCTCAAGGTTCAGCACATCCTCGTCATCTGCACTGGCGGCACGTAGTCGCTGCTGCCGCGCCCCACGCTCATGGTGATTCGGGCCTGCGCCTCCCAGTAGGTCCGCAGATCGACCGGGCACGGCAGGGCCGCCCATAGACCTGTCACCCCGTGTGCCGTGTTGTAAACGGCGGAATAACCCACGTCGCCCTCAGGCCGGAAGGCGGCCATGCCGGTATCCGGCGGGCCAAGCCAGGTTTGGAGTCCATACATCTGGATGCGCGTGTAGATCGAAACCGTCTCAATGATGGCGTCATCCAGGCTCCGCCGGTGGTTTTCATCCCGATCCCAGTAGAAGGTGATCCGTCCGGGATGCGTATCGTCGATGAGGTCGGGCTGCTGGCCGCTCCACAGCCAGGTGATCTGGCCGTACCCCGCGCCGGCCGCGTCCAACTGCGCGCTGCCCACCCATCTGTGCATTCGCAGATGGGCCAGCGCCTGGCGCACGGTGGTGGTCCCGGGGCGAATGCCCAGCAGACACGACCCGGTGCAGTTTTCCGGCGCGGTCAGGAAAGCGCGGGCCTGGCCGTCATCATACGGCACAGCATGGATGACGGTGATGGCCAGCCCCAACAGCGCGGTCAGCACCAGCGCCGGTTTGAGCAGCAGATGAATCATAGACCTCCGGTCAGCGGCCCGATACTTTTGCGTGTTCGGTCCACGCTGGCTGTTCACGGGCGGAAGTTCAGGGCACGTCCGGCGCGGTCAGGCGCAGATCGCGGGCCGGTTTCGCCGCGCCGTAGACGTGATAGTAATACGGATCGTCCCGGCCAATGGAGCCGCGCCGCACGGGCTGCCGGGTGAGCGCCGATTTATAGAGCGCTGTCAGGAATTCGACGATATTACGCGCCTGGGGGCCGCTGGTCAACGGCGGGTCGCCGCGTTCCAGCGCATCCAGCAGATGGGTCACCTGGGTGGCGTGGCTGGCGGGCTGGTCGCCGTCAATCGCCCGCCAGCGGGCCAGATCAGCCTGGTAATCGGCCCCTTCGGGGATGCTGAAGCGCCAATGCTCGTTGGTGTGGCTGTAGAGGTGCTCCAGTTCCACCGTCGCCCGTTGAAAATCGATCCGCATATACGAGACCTGCCGGGGTGAGAGCACGCTGTTGACGATGCTGCCCAGCGCGCCGCTGGTGAAGCGGACGTGGGCCATGGAAACATCCTCCACCTCGATGTTCCGGTCCAGCGTGCCGATGATCGCGTTCACTTCCACCCAGTCCCCCAACAGCCAGAGGAACATATCCATGGCATGGATGCCATGCCCCATCGACACCCCGCCCAGCTCGGTGTCCCACTTCCCGCGCCAGGGCACGGCGTAGTAGGCATGATCCCGATACCAGGTGGTGTTACAAATCCCCAGCAGGGGGCGGCCCAGTTCACGGCTGTCGATCAGCCGCTTAAAATGCTGGGAGCCGGCACCAAACCGCCACTGGAATACCGTGCTGCACGTCCGCCCGACCTCGCGCTCAACGGCCTGCAACCGGTCCACTTCGTCGAGGGAAGCGACCAGCGGTTTCTCGCAGAACACATGCGCGCCCGCCCGGAGCGCCTGCACGCACAGGTCGAAGTGCGCGCCGGGTGGGGTGCAGATGTGCACCAGATTGGGGTGCTGTTTGTCCAGCATGGTCTGCATATCGGCATATCTGTGGGCGATGTCATATTCCTGACAGAACCTGTTCAGGTTTTCTGGGGCCACATCGACCGCCGCGACCACCTCGACCCGCGCCGCTTCCCGACGCAAAGCCTTGATGTGATTGGCGGCGATGCCGCCCGTGCCGACGATAGCCACGCGAAAGGGTTTCATCAGGAGCGTCCTTTTTGCGGAGGAAGGTCTGCTCAATTCCCAATGTCCTCTATTATACCGGATGTCAGGGGATAACCAGGCCCCAGGTCTGGCAGGCCGGGGGGCCGGGGTCACCGATCGGGCGCGAACCGGCGTGACTCTTTTCCCCGGTCAGGATGAGCGGGCCGAGGGGCGGCGGAGCAATTGACAGAAACTCAATAATGCACTACTGTCATTGTAGAGGTTGCCAGAACTGAAGGGCAGCGACTGTATGACTTGCCAGGTCGTGGGCGATTCCAGTATGGGAGCGGG
The DNA here is from genome assembly GCA_034435395.1 of Anaerolineae bacterium. Classification (GTDB taxonomy): domain Bacteria; phylum Chloroflexota; class Anaerolineae; order Aggregatilineales; family Ch27; genus DAOTXK01. Next base: position 13,247 of record DAOTXK010000319.1, read on the forward strand.
GCAGGGCGGAAAGTTTTGTGAAATGATCGTGCAAGCGCTTGCATGACCATGGCTACTGATGTACATTAAGAGAGGGACGTGCTCACCATGGCAGTTGTTTGGCGTCCCGGGATTGGGAGGTGTCAATGGCGGGAAAGACGCCGAAACAGCATCCCGCAGTGAGTGGTTTGACCTGGCACCGTGACCAATACTACTCGTTTTTTACCCCGATGGATTGGCACCGCTTCACCTGGGCGGATGGTCGTCAGGGTGAAATTTATGGCCCCGATCTGAACGATCCCCTGACCGTGTTTGCGGTGGATGTCAAAGACCTTGGCACGGCGATCACCGCCGATGATCTGGACATTCTGGCCGAGGGCTTCTTCGCCACTATTGAACAGCTACCAGAGGTGAACATCGAGTCTCGCGAGCAGAAGGTCACGGACAGGGTGCTTGAGCTGGAAGCCAAATACACCTTCCGCGAGGAGGGCGAAACCCGCCGGCGCTGGGTGCGGGTGTTCTATCACGAAACCCGCCAGATCGCGATGACGGCGCAGGGCGCTACGCCCGAAAAATACGATTACTGGCTTCCCTGGTTTTTCGAGGCCATGATGACCGCCCGCGTCCACAGCCGAAAGCCCAGGGTTGAGGAGGCGAGTGGCTGACCTGTCACGCTGAGAGACACTCGCAGCAGCTATCGCCCGGATGATGAAAGGAGGTGACCGTCGACGCCAAGCCCTATCAGCAGCCCAGAATGGCCGGTGAGAAAAAGGGAGGAAACTTTCGATGAGTAAGCAAGAGCTTTCACGCCGGGATTTTTTGAAGGCGATGGCCGGCGGCGTGGTGGCAGCCTTCGCGGCCCGCGTGGTGCCGCTGGCCTCGGCGGCGCCCGCCAAGCAGGGGGCGTACCAGGAGGCCCCGATGCTGGCCGAGCTGGTCGCCGCCGGGCAACTGCCGCCGGTGGAGCAGCGCCTGCCCCGCAACCCACGGGTGATCACCCCATATAGTGAAGTGGGTGAGTACGGCGGCACCTGGCGGCGGGCGTTCAAGGGCCTCTCCGACCGCTGGGGACCCACCAAGCTCAATGAAGAGATGGCGATTGAGTGGGATGCCCCCGATCCGAATACCACCAACCTGGCGGCGAACTTCATCTCCGAGTGGAGCCAGAACGAAGACGCTACCTCGTTCACCTTCACCCTGCGCGACGGGCTGAAGTGGTCGGATGGTGCGCCCTGGACCACCGCAGACGTGCAGTTCTGGTACGAAAAAATCTTCCTGACCGACCTGCTGAATGCGCCTGACTTCTACATGCCCGCCGGCGAGCGGATGGGTCTTGAAGTGGTCGACGAACTCACCTGGACGGTCACGTTCGCCGCGCCGAACCCGCTGCTGCCCATTCGTATCGCCAAGAGCACCGGCGGGATGACGGGTGGTCCAACCATGGCAGCGCCGAAGCACTATCTGGAAAAGTTCCTCGGCGACGACGACACCGCCGACTGGGATCTGATTAACGCCGCGCTGCAAGCCAATGGCCTGACCGCCTGGCAGGAACTCTGGTACGAGGCCGGGGTCGGCGATGGACGCGGCCCGATCTGCTTCTGGTTCCGCAACCCGGAACTGCCGGTCGCCAATGCCTGGAAGGCCGAAAACTCGCCGCTCGAAGACCCCTATTTTATGGTCCGCAATCCCTACTATCACGCCGTCGATACCGAAGGCAACCAGCTGCCCTACATCGACCGGGTCCAGCATTCGCTGTTTGAGTCAAACGAAACCCTCAATCTGTGGATCGCGCAGGGCCTGATCGATATGCAGAATCGCCACCTGTCCACCCAGGACTACACG
>DAOTXK010000320.1:0-14830 GCA_034435395.1 Anaerolineae bacterium
GGATTAAGTTCAGTGGTGAATGTTGAGTGTTGCGTGTTGAATGGTCCATGGTGGCGGTGGTCAGGGTGACCGGCTCAGTGGCCGGCAGCGATCATTCATCGGGTTCGCCGGGCCAATCGTAGCCGAATCGCCACGGCTGATTTCGCATCGGCAGGTCGTCAAGCCGGCCTCGCCGCAGGCTGTCGAAGCGCGCGCGCACGTCATCCATGTGATCGCCGCCCAGTCTCTCCAGCAGCGCGTCGGCCAACACAAAAGCCACCATCGCCTCACCCACCACCACGGCGCGCGGCACCGCGCAGAAATCGGAGCGCTCGTAGGTGGTTGGGCTTGGCTCACCGGTCGCTAGGTCAACCGAGTCGAGCGGGGTCAGGGTGGTGCTGATCGGTTTCATGGCGGCGCGCACGATCAGCGGCTCTCCGGTGGTGATGCCGCCTTCCAGGCCCCCGGCGCGGTTGGTTCGGCGGCGCAGGACGCCGTCCCGCAGTTCAATGGCATCGTGGACCTGGGTGCCGGGGCGCGCCGCATTCTCAAATGCCGGGCCGATCTCCGCCCCCTTGATCGACGGGATGCTACCCATCGCCCCCAGCAGCCGACCGGTCAGCCGGCGGTCGTGGTGGACGTGGCTGCCCAACCCTGGCGGCAATCCCAGCGCCACAATCTCAAAGACGCCGCCCAGCGTGTCTTTGTTGATCTTGGCCTGGCGGATGGCAGCCTGCATCGCCTCAGCGGCAGCCCCGTCCGGGCAGCGGACCTCGCTGGCTTCGGCGGCAACGAAGCGCGCTTCGTAGGGCATGTCGGGCGCGGTCTGGGCGGCTACATCCCCGATGCGGACCACATAACCGCCGACCTGTATGCCCAGCTCGGCCAGCAGCTTTTTGCCGACCGCGCCGACGGCGACGCGCATGGCCGTTTCGCGGGCGCTGGCCCGCTCCAGCGAGAGCCGCAGGTCGTCGTAATGGTATTTGATGGCGGCGGTCAGGTCGGCATGGCCAGGGCGCGGCCTGGTCAAGGGGGGGATGTCCTTCTCTGCCCAGTTCTTCCAATCCCGGTTGTGGATAACCAGCCCAATGGGGCCGCCCGTCGTCCGACCGGCCATCACGCCGCCGGTGAACCGGACCCGGTCGCGCTCGATCTGCATCCGCCCGCCGCTGCCGTAGCCCTGCTGACGGCGGGCCAGATCGCGATTGATGTCCTCCGGCGAGAGCGGCAGCCCGGCGGGCATACCTTCCAGGATGCCGCTCAGCAGGGGGCCGTGCGATTCGCCAGCGGTGAGAAACCGTAATCGGGCGTGGCTCATGGGTGAAGTGCCTGCCGTGCCGCTTCCAGCATCACATCGAGGGGAGGTTCCTGGCCGGTCCACAGGCGGAAAGACTCCGCGCCCTGATGAACCAGCATGCCCAGGCCGGTGATGGCATGGGCACCAGCAGCTTTTGCCTGCCGCAGCAGCTTTGTCTCTTCCGGGCGATAAACCATGTCGTAGACGGTCGCCTTTCTGGGAATCGGTATCTCTTCCGGCCAGGGTGATTGGTCAATATGCGGCCACATGCCAACTGGTGTGCAGTTGACGATCAGATCGATCGTCGGGGCGATGATGGCGATGCGATCCCAGGGCAGGGTGAGCATCTGCATGCGCCAGTGGGTGGATTCGATGGGGTCTTTTTGGGCTGAGCCGATGACCGATAGCCCGGCCTGCACGTCACGAATCAACTCCAGCCCTCGGCTGGGATGGCGGCAGGCGACATGCAGGTGGTAACCAAGGCGGGCCAGGACAAAAGCGGCGGCGCGCGCCGCCCCGCCCGCGCCCAGAATCATCGCGCGTGACTGATCCGGCGTGGCACTGACATATCCGGTCAGGTCCCGGTAAAACCCGATGATGTCGGTGTTGGTGCCATGCAGCCGGTTGAGACCGTCCTGGATGACCTGAATGGTGTTGACGGCTCCCAGGGCTTTGATCTCCGGCGGCACGACATCCAGCATATCGACCACCGCATGCTTGTGGGGCACGGTGACGTTAACGCCGCGCAGGCCGCGCTCCCGCAAATTCTCGATGAACTGTTTGAGATGTTGAGGCTGCACCGGATACGCTTCGTAACGCCAGTTCATGCCCAGAGAGGCAAAGGCCGCATTAAACATGGCTGGGCTGGTGCTGTGTTCCACCGGCCAGCCAATCAGGCCCACCAGTTGCGTCTCATGCTCGACGCTCACGGATGTTTGCTCCTAGTGCGTGCAGCGTCCCGGCGAAGTCGGGGAACGAGTCGGCGATGCAGCCTGCCCCCTGGACAGTTGTCATCCCGTCGGCCACCAGCCCGGCAATCGCCAGGCTCATGCCGATGCGGTGATCGTCATGGGCGTCTACCGCCGCGCCCTGCAAGCGCTGCGGCCCGGCGATGGCGAATCCATCCGCGCGTTCTTCGATGACGGCTCCCATTTTACGCAGTTCACCGGCCATGACGGCTATCCGATCGGTCTCCTTGACCCGCAATTCCTGGGCATCGCGGACTTCCGTCCGGCCCTGGGCGAACAGCGCCGTTACCATCAGGAGGGGGAATTCGTCGATCATGCGGACAACCGCCTCGCCAGAGACAGTGGCGCTCCCCAACGCCGTTGATTGTACCACGATACGGCCCACGGGATCGCCGCCCGACTCGCCGGTTGGCGTGACGGCGATCGCGGCACCCATTTCCCCCAAGACGTTGAGCAGGCCGGTGCGGGTCGGATTGAGGATGACGTTATGCAGCGTCAGCCGACTTGACGGCAGGAGGCTGGCCGCGATGATGAGGAAAGCGGCGGACGAAAAATCGCCAGGGATGGTCAGGTCGAGGGGGAGCAGCCGACGACCCGGCGTTAACGTGATGGTGTTGCTCTCAATGCCCACATCCGCACCCATGGCGCGCAGCAGGCGTTCGGTGTGGTCGCGGGCCGGCCCCGGCTGGACAATGATCGTCGGCCCTTCTGCGAACAGCCCGGCCAGCAAAAGGGCGCTCTTAACCTGAGCGCTGGCGATGGGCATTTCGTAGTGAATGCCGCGCAACGGGGAGGGGCGGACGTGCAGCGGCGGACGCCCTTCGGTGTCGGTGATGTCAGCGCCCATCTGGCGCAGCGGCCCGGTGATGCGGCGCATGGGGCGGCGGCGCAGTTGCTCGGAGCCGTCGAGGGTGCTGGCGAACGGCTGCCCGGCCAGGATGCCAGCCAGCAGGCGCAGGCCCGTCCCGGCGTTCGCCAGGTTCAGGGGGGCTTTGGGGGCGCTGAGTTTCCCGCCGTGAACCGTCAGGGTGTGGGGATCAGGCTCTTCCACCAGGACCCCCAGGGCGCGGACCGCTTGCAGGGTGGCCAGCGTATCGCCCGCCGGGAGCCAGCCCCGAATGTGGGTCGTGCCGTCCGCCAGCGCGCCCAACAACACGGCCCGATGGCTGATGCTTTTGTCGCCGGGGACAGTGGCTTCGCCGTGTAATGTGCTGCCCGGTTCGACGGTCAGAGTGAGCGGATTGGTGGAAGTGAAGGTGGGAGTCGCCATAGCACCTCGGATTCGCTGTAGATGACTCTGAACCACAGGACGGGCCGAAGCTGTCTCATTTGTCCGCCGGGACCAGGCGCAGGAAGCGCCGCCTGCCCACCTGGAGGACGGCATCCTTCGGCACGACAGCAAAATCGATATCTTGGACAGGCAAGCCATCTATTCTTACGGACGATTGCCGGACCAGCCGCTTGGCCTCGCCCCGGCTTCTGGCCAGTCCGCTGCTATGGATGACATCCACAATGCTGGTCGGCTGATGTAACACGAATGTCGCCATCTGTTCTGGCGTCTCCCGCTGCTGGTGCACACGCGCAAAATGGGCCACAGCCTCGTCCGCCTGGGCGTCGCCATGGAAGCATGACACGATCTCCCAGGCCAGTTGCCCTTTGGCGTCCATGGGATGGACACGCCCGGATGTCAGGCCCTCTTTGAGCGCGTTGATCCGCGCTATCGGCCAGCGCGTGACCAGGTCGAAATAGGAGAACATGGCGGTATCCGGGATGCTCATGACTTTCCCGTACTGAACCTCCGGAGGTTCAGCGATGCCGATGTAATTCCCCGTGCTTTTGGACATCCGTCGAACCCCGTCGGTCCCCACCAGGATCGGGAAGGTGATGCAGACCTGCGGGCGCTGCCCGAAGTATTCCTGAAGCTTACGTCCGGCCATCAGGTTAAACAACTGCTCGGTCGCGCCGATCTGGACATCGGCTTCCAGGACAACCGCGTCGTATCCCTGGGCCAGCGGATACAGCAGTTCGCGTAGCCAGACCGGATCGCCGTCCTGGTATCGTTTACGGAAGTTGTCGCGCGCCAGCAATTGCTGGGCCGTGAAGAGGGAGCCGAACTCGATAACGTCTTTGAACGACAGCCTGCCCAGCCAGTCAGCGTTGTAGCGAATGGTTGTGCGCGCAGGGTCGAGGATCAGATATACCTGGTCGATATACAAACGGGCATGCTCGCGGATGTGCGCCTCGGCGGGGATGGTTCGGGCCGTCTCCCGGTCGCTGGCGTCGCCGATGGTTGTGGTGAAGGTCCCTATCAAGACCGTGACATCATGCCCCAGGTCCTGGAACTGCCGCAGCTTGCGCAGCGTAACCGTATGTCCGAGATGCAGGTGAGGCCCGGTCACGTCGTATCCGCAGTAGACTTTTAAGGCGCGCCCGTCTGTCGCGGCGTCGGCCAATCGCTGCCGCAGCTCCTCCCGCATGTTACGGGCCAGGGCATCGTCGCCATATTGGGCGCCATTCATCAGCAGAGTCACTTGCTGGCCGACTGGTATCATGACGGAGGTTCTCCTCACTCTTCAGGTTCCGGTGCTGGTATGCCGGGCGCGAAAGCCGCCCCGACGCTGCCGTCCGGGGCTAACGCGGATGCCTCTCCGACCAGACCAGACGGGCATCATGAGCGGCCTGCAGGATGCTCTGGAGCTGGTTTTCGTCATGCGCCACGAGCGCGGCCTCCAGCGTTGCCAGTTGCACCCGGAACAGCGCCAGCAGCCGGGCAATGGCGGTGGTGTTGGTGCGGATGATGTCGCTCATCATTCGCACGTCGCTCCCTGCCAGACGGGATGTGTCTCGGAAGCCGCTCGCCGCCAGGTCCCAGACAGTGTCGTCGAGGGCGGCTTCTCCAGCGATGGTGCGCACCATGGCCACGCTGAGCAGATAGGGCAGGTGGCTGATTCCAGCGACCAGGCGGTCATGACGCGCCGCGTCCATCTCGATCGGTATGGCGCGTAACGCTTCCACCAGTTCCAGCGCGCGCAGGCGGGCGGCGGGCGTGGCGCGCCGCGGCGGACACAGGACAAAAGGGCGGCCTTCGTACAACGAGGCATCGGCCACGCGGATGCCGCTCTGTTCCTTGCCACACATGGGATGCCCACCCATGGCCAGGATGCCAATGGGTAAGCTGCCCATGGCCGCGCAGATCTCGGCCTTGGTGCTGCCCAGGTCGATTAACAGCGTATTGGAGCGCAGGTAGCTGCCGATGCGGTTTTCCAGCATTTCCAGGATGACGTGCACCGGCGCGGCCAGGATCACCGTTTGCGCCTCTTTCGTCCCATCCTGTAAGTCAGCCGTGGCCCGGTCGATGATGCCGCGCTCCAGGGCGTAGGCCAGCGTCTCTTCGTTGGGATCGACCCCGGTGATGTGGCGCGCCTGATCCCGCAGAGCCAGCGCCATCGAGCCGCCCATCAGTCCCAGGCCGACGATGGCCACGTTTTGTTGCTGTAGAGGAGTCATAACGTCCTATCCACTGCCGCGGCGATCCGCTTCAGCGACTGCATCAGGTTGGCAAATCGTTCCGGAGTCAGGGATTGCATGCCGTCGGAGAGCGCTTCCTCCGGGTGGGGATGGACCTCGATGATGAGGCCATCCGCGCCGGCGGCCACTGCCGCCCGCGAGGCCGCCTCCACGTACTCCCAATGCCCGGTGGCATGGCTGGGATCAGCGATCACGGGCAGGTGCGTCCGCTGCTTGAGCACCGGGATGGCGTTAATGTCGAAGGTGTTGCGGGTGTATGGCTCAAAGGTGCGAATGCCGCGCTCGCAGATCATCACCCGCGTGTTGCCATGACTGAGGATATACTCGGCGGACATGAGCAGTTCTTCGATGGTGTTGCTCATGCCGCGCTTGAGCAGCACGGTGTGTTGGGCCTTGCCCACGGCGTGGAGCAGGGCGTAGTTCTGCATGTTGCGCGCCCCGATCTGCAGGACATCCGCATAAGCGCAGACCAGGGGCACCATCGCTGGTTCCATCACTTCGGTGACGATGGGCAGGCCGGTTTGCTCGCGGGCCTCCGCCAGGTACTTGAGGCCCTCTTCCCCCAGGCCCTGGAACGAATAAGGCGACGTGCGTGGTTTGAACGCTCCTCCGCGCAGGGCGGTGGCCCCGGCTGCTTTGACGGCGTGTGCCGCTTCCAGGATTTGCTCGCGGCTCTCCACCGAGCAAGGCCCGGCGATTACGACGATCTTTTTGTCGCCGACCCTGTCACCGTTGAGAGGCACGAGGGAGTTATGGGGCCGGAATTCCCGGCTGGCCAGCTTATACGGATGGCTGACCGGCATGGTCCGCTCCACGCCATCCATCAATTCGAACTGCTCACGGTATTGGCGGATGTTGCCATCGCCGACCACGCCGATGATGGTCCGCTCCTCGCCTTCGCTCAGGTGGGCTTCATACCCCAATGTTTTGACCCGCGAGATGACGGCAGAAATCTCTTTGGTTGTGGCCCCGATCTTCATCACGACGATCATCATTGCTCACTCCTTGTGTGCCTGGCCTCGGCGAGCCAGCGCTCGGTTAGGATGTCTCCTGCAGGGCACGATCTGGTCGAAGACATTCCGCGCCGCGAATGTAGATGTGTTGGATTTCCTGGGGGGGCAGGCGCGTGTTCCAGTGGATGAGGATACGAATGCAGCGCGCGGGTGAGCCGGGCGGCTGCATCTCGATAGCGCTCAGCAAGGCGGTGTCGTACCAGCCCAGCTGGCGGGCCGCGGTCGCCGGATAGGCCGCGGTCAGATCGGGCGTGACGGTGAAGATCACACTGGCGACATCCTCCTCCTCGATTCCATTGGCCGCGATCATCTCTCGCAGTAGCTCCTGTGTGGCGGCATGGATCGCCTCTGGGGTATCGGCTTCGGCCAGCACAGCGCCGCGCACACCTCGACAGGACCAGGGGACATCCGGCATGGGAAACATCCTTTCTCGCTGCTTGAGCGCACAAAAAAAGCGCAGGGGCGTTATCCCTGCGCTTGCTGTACCCGACCTGAGAATTGCGGTCTGGAGTCACGTCGACCGATAACGCCCGACCCTGCGTATGTCGCCCCAATAATAAAAATAGAAGCCAAAGCAGCCGTTGGCGCGGCTGGAGGCTGGCTTATGGAGCGAGGCAGGGCGGGCCGGTTTCACGGGTGGCTGACTCCTCAAATGCTTAGTTCCTGGCTACAGGATAGCCAGTTTAAGCGGATCTGTCAACAGCTTCTAAGGATTGGTGGTTTCGTTAGGAGCAGTCGTCCTTGCCCCTACCACCGGTGATGCACGTGCTCCCGAATGTACGTGTCATAAACCTCGTCCACTTTTCGCAGGAATGGCTCCGGCAGCGGCGCGAGGTCCGCCGCGCCGACGTTTTGCCGGGCCTGGGCGGGGCGTTTAGCGCCGGGGATGGCGCAGGTCACGGCGTCGAACATCGTGATCCAGCGCAGGGCGGCCTCGACCATGGTGTACCCAGCCGGCAGCGCGGCCTTAAGCTCATCGACTGCTCGTAGACCGACCTCGTAGGGCACGCCGGAGAACGTCTCCCCCACGTCGAAGGATTCGCCGTAGCGGTTATAGCGGCGGTGGTCGTCGGCGGTGAAGGTGGTCTGCGGCGTCATCTTGCCGGTCAGCAGGCCGCTGGCCAGGGGCACACGGGCCAGGACGCCCACCTGCTTCGCTTTGGCCGCCGGGAAAAACTGCTCGGCGGGTTTGTGCCGGAACATATTGAAGATGATCTGGACGCTCTGGATGTTCGGGTAGCGGTGGATGGCCGTCATGGCCTCGCTGACCTTCTCCACGCTGATGCCGTAGTAACGAATCTTACCTTCCCGGACCAGCCGTTCCAGGGCATCAAACGTCTCATCCTGCTCGTAAACGGGCGTCGGCGGGCAGTGCAGTTGCAGCAGGTCGATGGTCTCTGTCTCCAGGTTCCGCAGGCTGCCCTCCACAAAGGCGGACAGGTTCTGGTAGTTGTAGCCCGCGGCAGTGTGCGGGTTCAGGCCCCGCCCGGCTTTGGTCGCCACATAGACGGTTTCGCTCCGGTTCTTGAGCGTTTGAGCGATCAGGCGCTCGCTGCGGCCCTCGCCGTAAACGTCCGCCGTGTCAATGAAGTTGACGCCCAGGTCGATGGCGGTATTCAGCGCGCCCAGAGCTTCTTCGTCAGTGACCGGCCCCCACGCGCTGCCGATGGCCCACGCGCCGAAGCTGATCACCGATACCTGCATGTCGGTGCGGCCTAACTGTCGGTATTCCATGAATAAACTCCTGTTGGGAAAAATGAACCGCATGTATGGCTGGCGCGCCAGGGGCTGCTCAACCGATGCTGGCGATCCCCCTGCGGCGCGCGGTGCCAGGGTAAGATTATTCCTGGCGGGGCACGCGGCGGATAGTCAGTGGCAGCAGCCCCAGCAGCGCCAGCGCACCCAGTATCCATGGCCAGCCCTGCCGGGCCAGCGTCATCACTTCGGCGGGTAGCTGGTCGCCCATCGCCAGCAGCCCAACCAGCCCGGCTAAAGTCAGCACAAAGCCGGGCGCGAACAGGCGGCGGTCGCGGCGGCGGTCGCCCAGGAAGGTCAGCAGGACCGCGCCCCCCAGCGCCAGGACATACAACGGCCAGGAGCGGCCCACGTTGGCCGAGCCTGGATCAAGCAGGTAGACACCGGTCAGCAGGCCCCACAGCAGGCCAACCAGCGCCAGGAACAGCGAGCCTCTCGCCCGCCTGCCGGAGTTCAGCCAGTGAGCCAGCAGGCTTAAGGTGACGCCCAGGGCGGCAATCGCCAGGATCGCGCCCGGCACCAGGATGTAGCCGCCGGAGAGCGCCGGCCACACGTAGATCACGCCCAGGGCGATCAGCAGCCCGCCAACGGCCAGCGACGGCAGGCGGACGCGCGGCGGATGCATCGGCAGTTCGGCTGGCCGGGGAGGCGGGGAGTCTGCTCCCGCTTCTGGCTCTGCCTGGACCGGACGATCCGGTTGATCCGTGCCGGGAGACGCAGGGAGAGCTTCCGCCGGCATTACGTCGGCTGGAGATACTACTTCGGCAGCCGTATGCTCCGCTTCCCCAGACATGGAAGCGCCGTCTTCCGCTCCGCCCGTCAATTCGGCGTCGGATGGTTCGAGCCTGTCGCCAGGGAGCGTATCCTCGTCAAGGACGTCTGATTCCGGCATCTTTTATCCTTCCCGATCCATGCTGCCGCTTGGCACTATTGTAGCAAAGGCGGGGCCGCGCTGCCTCCTGGCCGTAATCGTCCAAACGGCAGGGGATCGTCGTCGCGACCGATCCCCTGTTCCGCGCGCTGATGCAGGGCCACCCCGGTTATAGCTCCGGTGGGTCAACTTTCTCGACCCGGACCGCGCACACCTTGTACTCCGGGATGTTGGAGATGGGGTCGTAGGCGTCGTTGGTCAGGACGTTGCCCAGCGCTTCGGCGAAGTGGAAGGTCATGAAGACCAGGCCCGGACGGGGTCGGTCGAACACCCTGACCCGCGCCGTGACCGAGCCGCGCCGCGAGGATACGCGAATCCAATCGCCGTCCCGGATGCCGAGCCGGGCGGCGTCTTGCGGGTTGACTTCGACGCGCTCCTCCGGTGCCAGGAAGTTCAGTCCTTCGACGCGGCGGGTCATACTGCCGGTGTGCCAGTGCTGGAGCAAGCGCCCGGTGGTCAGCATGAACGGATATTCGTCGTCAGGCAGTTCGGCGGCCGGCTGGTGATGCACCGGGCTGAAGTATCCCAGTCCCCGCGGGAACTTGCCGACGTGCAGGATTGGCGTGCCGGGGTGATCGGGCGTCGGGCAGGGCCACTGCAGGCCCTCCTCCTCAAGGCGGTCGTAGCGGATGCCGCCATAGATCGGGGTGATCTCGGCGATCTCATCCATAATCGCCGCGGGATGGGCGTAGTTCCAGTCGTCCGCGCCCAACCGCCGCGCGACATCGCCGATGATCTGCCAGTCGGGGCGCGCCTCGCCCGGCAACGCCAGCGCCTGGCGCACCCGTTGCACCCGTCGCTCGGTGTTGGTGAACGTGCCCTCTTTTTCGGCGAAGGCCGCCGTCGGCAGCACCACATCCGCCAGTTCGGCGGTCTCAGTCAGGAAGATATCCTGGACGACCAGGAAGTCAACGGCTTTCAGGCACTCCAGCACGTGGGTGACGTTGGGTTCGCTGAGGGCCGGGTTCTCTCCCATGAAGTAGAAGGCGCGGATGTCGCCGTCGTAGGCCGCCTGGAACATCTTGGGGATGGTCAGGCCAGCCCTGGCGGGGGGCTGCTCCACGCCGTAGAACTGGGCGTGCCTGTCGCGTACCGTTTCGTCGGTGACCCGCTGGTAGCCGGTGTAGACGTTGGGCAGAGCGCCCATATCACAGGCCCCCTGGACGTTGTTCTGCCCGCGCAAGGGATTCACGCCCCCGCCGGGGATGCCCATGTTGCCAGTCAGCATGGCCAGGTTGGCGACGGCGGTCACGTTTTGGTGGCCGACGGTGTGTTGGGTGATGCCCATCGTGTAGAAGATGGCGGCTGGCTTGTGGCTGGCGTAGATGCGGGCGGCGCGATACAGGTCGTCCACCGGCACGCCAGTGATCTGGCTGACCTTGTCCGGCGGATATTCCTCCACCACCGCCTGCCACGCCTGGAAGTTCTCCGTGCGCGCCTCGATGAAGGCGGAGTCGTGCAGCTTTTCCTCAAGGATGATGTACGCCAGCCCGTTGAGCAGGGCGAGGTCGGTGCCTGCCTCATGTTGAAGATGGAGGGTGGCAAAATTCGCCAGTTCGATCTGGCGCGGGTCGGCCACCACGAGCTGGGCGCCGCACTGCCGCACGGCCTTTTTGATCGACAAGGCGATCACCGGGTGGTTCTCGGTCATGTTAGTCCCGATGGCCAGGATGGCTTTCGCCTGGGTGATGTCGGTGATGGAGTTGGTCATCGCGCCGCTGCCAAAGGCCTGCACGAGGCCCGTCACCGTGCTGCTGTGGCAGAGGCGGGCGCAGTGGTCGATGTTATGGGTGCCGATCACCTGCCGGGCCAGCTTTTGCAGCAGGTAGTTCTCCTCATTGGTGCACTTGGCGCTCGCCAGAAAGCTGATGGAGTCCGGCCCGCTTTCCCGCTTGATGGCCGACAGGCGTTGGGCCACCAGGTCCAGCGCCTCGTCCCAGGTCGCCGGTTCCAGGTGGCCGTTACGGCGGATCAGCGGGGTGGTCAACCGGTCGGGGTGCCAGAGATAGTCGTGCCCAAACCGGCCTTTGACGCACAGATTGCCGTAGTTGGGGGCCGCGTCAAAAGGCGAGTCGGTGCGGTAGATCATGTTGTCTTTGACTTGCAGGGTCAGCTGGCAGCCCACGCCGCAATACCCGCAGGTGGTGCGCACGGTACGCTCGGCGGTGAGGGGGCGCGCGGTCGACGGAGCAGCGGTGATGGTCATGAGTTTTTACTCCCGGATTGAGCCGGAGAAACCGGCGGCGCTCAGGTGGCGGCAGCAGCTTTCCCGGCAAGACACGGCATAACAGGCGTGTTTGTCAGTCGAATGGCGCTTCAGTACACTTATTGTATCGTGCCCGGTTACCCCGGCAACACTGCTGGATGACATGATGTCCGATCTGATCATTGCCACCACCATTCGCGAGACCACGGCCACCATTGCCGAAGCTATCTGCGCCATCTGGGAATCTGATAAAGACATCCCAGCCGTTTATGGTGAGCACTGCCGTATTCACAGCGCCGATCTGACCAATTCCCTGATCGCCCACACGATGGATGGGCAACTGGTGGGGATCGGCATCATCTGTCGGCGCGGCGACAGGGGATATGTGCTTGATTTTGGCATCGTGCCGAAGTTCCGGGGCAGGGGACTGGGGCATCGGTTGTTTCGGGCGCTGGTGGCCCAGATGAGGAACAGTGGCCTGCGGGAAGTCACCCTGCTGGTGAATGCCGACAACGAGCCGGCCATCCGAATCTATAGCCGGGCCGGCTTTCAGCAGGTGCGGGAGTTGGTCACGTTGAGCGGCAGGGTGGCCGCCTATGCGCCCGGCAGCGCCCACGAGTTAAATAATGATATCGCTGCGACCATTGTGGCCTGGTTCGGGGGCGGGAAAGCGACGCGGCCGAGTTGGGAGCGCGATCTTTCGTCTTTGCTGGTCATGTCGGACGTGCGGGCGTTTGAGAATTCGCGCGGGTTTCTGCTCACCCGTCCTGCGCCTTATTTTCCTCGCCAGGTAGATATTGCCCACATCGGCCTGGACCCGGACGCCATGGCGGAAGACGTGAATGCGCTGCTGTACGCCGTCAGCGAGCGGTACGGGAGTGACAAACAACTGGCCTTGCCGGAAGAGCCGGTTAACAGCCGGGCCTACCGGATGCTGCACAGCCTGGGTTTTCGGACCGTTGATCGCGCTTACGAGATGTGCCTGGTGCTGTGAGTCTCCGGCAGGGCGCAGACTTTCCCCTCTCAACCGAACATGCGGTTGGGGAGGCAGTGCCCGCAGGGGCAATTGTCGGCTGTTTGAGGGTTGACCCCGGTTGTTCAGAATGGCCGGGGGCTGGTGTCGCGGATGAACAGGTCGTCAAAGTAGGCGGTGGTGTTCGGCTCGACGCCGATGGCTACGGTCCCGCCCAGCCAGGTGGCGTCTGCCTCCACGGCGACCAGTCGCCCATTGGCGAAAAACGCGATCCGGTTGTCCAGCGCGACGATGAGCAGTTCGATCCATTCCGGCCAGCCGCCGGTGTCGTCCCTGGGGGCTTCCCCTTCGTAAATCAACCGCTGGGCGTTGGGGCCGAAGAAGTGTACGGCGACCCGGTACGCGCCATCCGGATCGCGGATCAGGTCGAGCCGGTACTGGTCAAGGTTGGCGCCGGTGACGGTCGGGGCCGACCGCCCTCCCAGCCAGGCGGTGCCGGGCTGGGCATCGGCAAAGCGGACCAGCACCCGTGCGAAGAAGTCGCTGGAGTCGGTGAAGGCGATTCTATCGCGGCCCTGGTTGAAGAGCGTGCGGTCCGGGGAGATTGCCTCGCGGATCAGTCGCCAGGTCGGACGGCCGAGATAGGACAGGCGGTAATAGGTTTGGTGGGCGGGCTGCGAAGGGTCGGTGACGTATTGACCGGGGCCGGGCTGGCCGCCTTCCCACCACCAGTCGGTCCGCAGCGGGTCATCAAAAAACTCGTACCACTCGTTGAGCAGGTCGCGGATGGGGCGTGTCCGCAGCTCTTCCAGGATGTCAAAGGCGAAGCGCGCGTCTTCCGTTATCGAACGGCCGATTTCTGTGATCAGCACGTCATCGACCTGGAAAATATCCACCCCTTGGGAGACCAGGCGGATGGTGCCGGAGGATGGCGCGTCCGGATAGCTTTCCTCCCAATAGAGCTGGCCGTTGCGGTAGACGAACAATCGATCCCCGATGATCCGCACCAGCAGGTTGAACCAGTCCCCACGACCATAGAAGTTGGACACGCGGCTTTCCTGGAGAAGCTGCTGGTCCGGGCCAAGGACGCGGACGACAAGGTTGCCGGCGTCCATATCCAGGATGAAGGCTCCTTGAGGGCTTTCTCGCAGCCACACCTCCAGGCCGCCCTGGAGGCTCAGAATCCGGGCTGCCACCTGTATGTCGCCCAGCGGCGGGAGGTTGGGCCGGATTTCGGCGTTCTCCTGCAAGCGGACAAACTGGTTCTGATTGCCCTCAACGCCCATCGTGACCGTGAACGAGTTGTTGCGCGTCCAGGTCGCGGGAAAGTCCGCTCCCTGGAAGTGTTCACTGGCGATGACCGGCTGCTCGATCTTCAGATCGTCGATGTTGCTCCCCTGTAATTGAGCCACGGTCTGGAACAGGATGGCCCCCGGCGGCAGCGCCCCCGCTGCGCTGTCATCGGCCCGTATGATCAGCTGGCTGTCCAGGTAGACGAAGACCCGCGCGCCTTCCACCCAGATCATAAACTCGTACCAGTGTCCGCTCTGCACCGGCGCGCTGACCGTGCGGATGATGCGTTCCGGCGTCCGCTGGATATGCTGCCCTGGCGCGCCCCGTCGCAGGCTGACCGTCCCGGAGAAGACCTCCAGGGCATAGTAACCCTGATCGGAGAACGAGAAAAGAATCCTCGCGCCGCTGGTTGGCTCCAGCAGACTTAACCGCAGGGAGATCGCCAGGTCGCCATCATTGGTCATCCACTGCGGGACTTCGTTCCCCAGCACCTCGATAGGGTTGGCCAGCCCGGCGCGGCCTTGCAGGTGCCGGTTGCCGCCTTCCGTGACGATGCGCCATAGTTCCGGGTTGTAGTCCCACCCGGCCAGCGCCTGGTCGCTTTCCATATCATTCACGTATGGCATGCTGCCCGCCGGGGGCGGCGTGGGCGAGGGAATCGCTGTTGGGCTTGGCAGAGGGGTGAACGTTGCCGTTGGTGGCGGCGTAAGTGTCGGGCTGGGTGTGACGGTTGGCGTTGGCGTGAAGGTGGCGGTATCGGTCGGTGTGTCTGTGGGTGTGAAGCTCTGCGTATGGGTGGGCGTGTCGGTCAGGGTAGGTGTGAAGCTCGGCGTTTGGGTGGGTGTGTCGGTTGGGGTGGGGGTCAAGCTTGGCGTTTAGCTAGGCGT
>DAOTXK010000321.1:0-1971 GCA_034435395.1 Anaerolineae bacterium
CAGGTACCCGGATGCCCAGCCGACCGACAGGGACAACGCCATCTCGGTGGTCCCCACCATTCCACTTATGGCCTTACCCTTTTACGCCTTGGGGAACGTGGGCTACCTGCAAATAGCGGTCTACCTGGGCCTGGTGCTGCTGCTCTGCCGCGTCTACCGCCAGGCATGGCGCGCCCGTTTTTACACCGTCGGGGTGTTGTCAAGCGCGCCGTTGCTGTTTATGGAAGTGATCGGCAGAAGCGATATCATGGCCAATATGGCCCTGCTGGTCCTGGTGATCTTCTGGCTGGAGGCTGGCGAAGGGCGTCCGTGGGGGGCGAGCGCCTACGGATTGGGGTTGCTCTTCGGCGCGCTGGCCGCCACCCGGCTGGCCCTGTACCCCGCCCTGGCCGTCATGTATCTGTACATGGTCCGGAAGCTGCCTGTCGGGACGCTGGTCAAAGTTACGGTCCTGGCAGTCGGGACGCTCGTCGTCCTGGTGGTTCCTTTCCTGCTGTGGGACCCGGACACGTTTCTCGGCTATGCGCCATTCGGGGTGAACCGGACCAAGCTGGGTGACAGCCCGCTCAGCCAGATTCTGTGGCCGCTGCTGGTGATCGTGACCGTGTTATCATCCGGCCTGGCGGTGAAACGCGCCCGGCAGCTTTATCTGGCGGTGATCCCGGCGCTGGCCCTGGTCGTCCTGGCCACCTGGCTCACGTTTTTCGTCGATGTCACGTACCTGCAGATGCTCGGTATCCCGCTGTTGTTCGCCCTGCCCAGGTTGGAAAGGGGACAGTGAAGGCGACGCTCATGGAACAGGCAAGACGGTCAACCACGGTTTGGGTTTATCTGCTCCCCCTGCTGATTTACGCCGGGCTGGTGGGCGCCTATTGGGGGCTCCGCTATGATTTCTGGTCTGCCGAGGGGGACGCGACACGGCTGACGATAGCGGCTGATGGCACGCGCGTGGAGGGCGCCCTCGATTTTGGCCCGGACGTTTATCCTTCAGGCTACGGCTATCCATCGGTGATCGCCTTCCTGAGTCTGCTCTCAGGCGTTCCGGTGCAGTCGCTGCAAATGGGCAGCAGTATCTGGCTGGCGGTCTTGTGCCTGATGGCTTTCGTCTGCTACCGGGAATTACTGGGGCATCCCGGCGCGGCGGCGGGCGGCGTGCTCCTGCTGCTGTTACAACCGGATTTTCTGTTTTATGCCTTGCGCGCCTCGCATGAAAAGACCACCTGGCTCTATGTGCTGGGGGTACTGTATGTTCTCTCCAAAAGCTATGGGCTGGCCAGGACCCCGCGCGTCATGGGCCCGTATATCGCGGTGTTGTGCCTGTTGCTGTGGGCGGTGGTGGCCACCAATATGTTTTTTGCATCGACGTTTTTTACCTCGCTGATCCTGTGTTTTGCGGGCGGATGGATCATGCTCCAGTGGAACCGGCTCAAGAAGAAAAGCCGGACCGCCGCCAGCACCAGGGTATGGCGCTTGATCAGCGTCGGCCTCATCTGCGTCATCCTGATCTACCTGAACATCAACTACATATACGCGCCCGCCGCCGTCTATTACGGCAGTCTTTCCTACTTTGTGGATCGGGTGTCGGTTTTGATCCTGGGTGCTGAGGGGCCGCCGCGGCAGGCCGAACAGCCATATGACTACCTCCAGTCGGCTTGGATCAGCCAGCGCTATTATCTGATGCTGGTCGCCCCGCAGTTGTTTTTCACCCTGGCGGCGGGGATCACCTGGCTCTGGCAGGCCGTCCGGAACCTGTTCACCGATTGGGAGGCGCTTCCCTGGCCCCGGCAATTGCTCTGGCTGATGTGCGGCGCGGTAGGCGCCCAGTTTGCGGTGGGCGTCACCATCGATGTGGCCGGGGCGCTCAACTTCGCCAACATTCAGGTGCGGCTCTTTCCTTATCTGGCGCTGGTGTTAAGCCCGCTGCTGGCGGGCGCTATCCTGACGGTGTACCGGCGGCTGAGCCGGCTCTGT
>DAOTXK010000322.1:0-5952 GCA_034435395.1 Anaerolineae bacterium
GGAGGACGACGCGCTGATCGTCATCACCCGCACCCGTCTCAGCCAGGCGGACCGGGAACGGCTGCGCGGCTTCGTCGGCACCATCGCCTGGCTGGTGCAGCGATGGCAGTCCGATCCTGAGTTACGGGAGTCCGCGCGGCGGGCCAGCGCCCGCGCCGCCGCCGACTCCCTGGAGGGTGACATAACCGGTCGGCTGCGCGAGCTGTATGAGCTGTATCAAAGCGGCGCGCTCAGTGAAGCGGAATATCAGCAGGCCAAAAAGAAACTGCTTGAAGGCTAAAACCATCCGATTTTCGCGTTATACTGCTGGGCATATCTGGCAGCACGAACCGTAGTCGGTACAGGGAAAAACCGTGAGTCCAAGAACTGTTGTGGTGCTACAGGGCGACCAGACCGGCCAGGAATTGCTGGAGGAAGCCCTGCGCGTGCTCGATCCGGCCGTCATCCGCTGCGACCTGGCCTTCGAGGCGTTCGATCTCTCGCTGGACAATCGGCGCGCCACCCGCAACCAGGTGGTGTATGACGCCGCCGCGCGGGTCAAAGAGACCGGCCTGGGCATCAAGGCGGCCACCATTACGCCGGGCGACCCGGACGACGTGGGCAGTCCCAACGCCCTGCTGCGGGATCGCATCGGCGCGCAGGTCATCCTGCGGACCGGGCGGCGCATCCCGGCAGTGCGGCCCATCGCTGGCGTGCACGCCCCCATCGCCGTGGTCCGCATGGCGGTGGAAGACGCCTACAACGCCGAGGAATGGCGCGAGGGCGAGGGGCTGGATGAGCGGGCTTACAGCAAACGGTACATCTCGCGGCGGGTGTGCCGGGCGGTGGCGGAATTCACCTTTCGGTATGCCCGGCGCAACAAAGCCATGGTCTTCGGCGGGCCGAAGTACACCGTCAGCCCGATCTACGAGGGGATGTTTAAGGAAGAGCTGGACCGCGCCGCCGCCATGTTTCCTGACGTGCGCTACAACCCGCAGTTGATCGACGCCACCTACGCGCTGCTGCTGGAAACCACCGGTGAGCCGCTGGTCATCCCGGCCCTCAACCGCGACGGCGATACGCTCAGCGACCTGGTGCTCAAGATGTTCGGCACCATCGCCGGGGCGGAGTCGGTGATCTTCAGCCTGGATGAGAACTTCGAGGTGAAGGTGGCGCTCACGGAAGCGCCGCACGGCACCGCGCCCAGCCTGCAAGGCAAAAACATCGCCAATCCGATGGCCATGATCCTGGCGGGGGCGGCGCTGCTGCGGTACGTGCGCACGGAGGAGGCAGGGGCGGCCAGCCGCGCCATCTATGAAGCGGCACTGGAGACCGTTTACGACGGCATCCGCACGCCAGACCTGGGCGGACAGGCATCGACCACTGAATTCACCGATGAGGTGATCCGCCGGGTGGGGGCCAAGCTGGAAGTCTGGGAGGCGCTGGGCTGACCGCCATGGTTATCCGCTCATGTCGGTCGGGGCCGGTCTCCACCCTGTCCGGCAGGGCATTATGCTGGTGAGGAGTTTTACCATGTCGGGGACCACTGATCCTTACATCTTCGCTGCCCGTCTGGCCGATGTGAAAGCGACCGGCTGCCTGGTCGTGCCGGTTGGGGGGCACACGCTGGCGCTGTTTGTCCAGGGCGACCAGGTGCAGGCCATCGATAACCGCTGCCCCCACATGGGTTTTCCCCTGGACCGGGGCACGGTCCGGGATGGCATCCTGACCTGCCACTGGCATCACGCCCGCTTCGACCTGGCCAGCGGCGGCACGTTCGACCTGTGGGCGGATGATGTGCGCGTCTTCCCGACCCAGGTTCGGGACGGGGAGATATGGGTGGACGTTTCGCCGCTGGCGGACCGCCGGGAGCACCAGCGCCAGCGGCTGCGCGAGGGCCTGGAGCGGAATCTGACGCTGGTGGTGGCCAAGGCGGTGATCGCCCTGCTGGACGGGGGCGGGGGCGATGCCGCCGATCCGTTCCGCATCGGCCTGGCGTTCGGCGCCCGCTACCGCGAGGGCGGCTGGGGCCAGGGCCTGACCATCCTGACCTGCCTGATGAACCTGCTGCCATATCTGGACAGCGAGGATCATCCCCGCGCGCTCTACCACGGGCTGGCGGCGGTGGCGGCGGACACGGCGGGTTCGCCCGCCCGCTTCCCGGTAAGCCCCCTGCCAGCCCTGGAGGGCGCGGATGGGACCATGCTCCGGCGCTGGTTCCGGCAGTTCGTTGAGGTGCGGGATGCTGACGGGGCCGAGCGGTGTATCGCCTCGGCGGTGCGGGCCGGGTTGGACCCCCGTCAGCTGGCCGATATGTTGTTGGCTGCGGCCACCGATCACCGTTACATCGCCGTCGGCCACCCGCTGGACTTCACCAACAAGGCGCTGGAAGCGCTGGACATCGCTGGCTGGGATCAGGCCGAGCTGGTCCTGACCAGCCTGGCGAGGGGGTATACCAGCGCCGAGCGCATGGAGGAGGCGAACGCCTGGCGCTACCCGATCGACCTGGTCGACATTCTGGAGGACACTTTCGAGCGGCTGCCTTCGGCCATGAAAAGCGGGCATGGCCGGCGCGGCCTGTGGTCGGGCGAGGGAGCGCTGGTGGAGGTCCTGCTGGGCGACGATCCCCAGGCCATCGCCCAGGCGTTGCTGGACGCCCTGCGCGAGGGCTGCCAGGAAGCCCGGCTGGCTGGCGTGGTGGCCTACGCGGCGGCGCGGCGCATCGCCCACTTCCACACCAGCAATGAGTTCTCCGACTGGGACACCGCCCTGCACACCTTCACCTTCGCCAACGCTGTGCACCAGGGCCTGCGGCGCATCCGGGAGCCGCTGGCGGGCGACGCCTATGTCCCGCTGCTGCGGGGAGTCTTCGATGCGGCGATGAGCGTCTACCTGGACCGTTTCCTGAACGTCCCGGCGGCCCGCCTGCCGGAGCCGGACGGCACGGTCGCCTGGGACCCGGAGGTGCTGCTGTTGGAGCTGCCGACTTTGCTGGACCGCCAGCAGCAGGTCGAAGAGGCGGCCAGCCTGGTGGCGAGCCACATCTACGTCGGCGGCTCAGAGCCGCGCCTGCTGGCGGCGCTGGGCAAAGCCCTGCTGCGCGAAGACCGCGACTTCCATACTATTCAGGCGGTCGAGGCGGCTTTCAAACAGTACCCGTTGCTGAAGGGTCGCCCGGAGGCCACCCACGTGCTGATCGCGGCGGCGCGTTACCTGGCCGCCCACGCCCCCACCATGCGCGCCCAGGGCCAGACATACCAGATCGCCGCCCGGCTGCATCGGGGGGACCGACTGTTTGAAGGCTCATGACAGTGTGATAGATTTTCCCGAGGACGGGGTTGAAGCTCCCGTCCTCACGGTGACAGGTGATGAACCATACGCCATTGATGGCTGAAAACCGGGCGCCAGTCGCCGCTGGCCGTTGATGATACTCCGGGCGCGCCGGGCCAGGCCCCAGAGGTGTCACCCATGACCAAGGTCAAAATTTGTGGGATCACCACGTTAGAGGATGCGCTGGTCGCCGCCGGGGCCGGGGCGGATATGCTCGGCTTCATCTTTTATCCGCCCAGCCCGCGTTACATCACCCCGGAGAACGCCCGCACCATCACCGATGGGCTGCGGGCGCAGTTAAAAAGCCGCTGTCCGGCGCTGATCGGCGTGTTCGTCAACCAGACGGCGGACGCCACCGACCGCATCCTACGACGGGCGGGCCTGGACTACGCCCAGTTGAGCGGCGACGAGTCGGCGGATGTGTTGAAGGCCCTGGGCGGGCGGGGCTTTAAGGCGCTCCGGGCTTATGACACCGAACAGGCGGTGGCCGACACGATGTACTACCTCCCCTACCTGCCCAAGGATGAGCGCGTCCCGGCGCTGCTGGTGGATGCCTACCACAAGGACCTCTACGGCGGCACGGGGGAAAAGGTGAACGTGGAGGTGGCCCAGGCGATCCTGCGGCTGACCCCGCGCCTGATGCTGGCCGGCGGCCTGACGCCGGATAACGTCGCCGGGCGGATACGGGCGGTGCGACCCTGGGGGGTGGACGTGGCCAGCGGCGTCGAGGGGGACACACCGGGCCGCAAAGATGCGGATTGCGTCCGGGCGTTTATCGCCGCCGTGCGGATCGCGGACGCCAGCGTCTGAGCAGCGGGGCAGGGCACCCGGCAATCTTTGTCTGTGGATGGCCTGAGTCGGGCTGGCCTCAGGCCCCCCGAACAGCGGAAGCCCGCTTGGGTGGTCCGTTTACTGCTCAATCAGCGCACGCCCGCATCGGCTGCCGCCAGCCAGCTTTCGGTCGGGCGGTAGCGCCGCGAAGCCCCCATTGTTGTGGCTAAAATCGGCGAAGTTGTTATCCTTTTGAAGGAAGCAGCGCTGTGCGTATGGGTGCGCGGAGATCGGGTGCGGCAGGGGGAGCGCGCCGCCTGGCTGCTGCGCAACGGACAATTGGATAAATAAAGGAGGCGTCCTTTGTGGCGACTGCGGGCGTGGTGGTTCCGGCAGGACGGTAGCCGACGCGCGGTATATAAGGCGCTGGCGGCGGGGGCGGCCGTTCCGCTGCTGGTCGCGCTGGCGCTGGGGGAACGTCCGTCGGCGCTGCTGCTTTACCTGGGGGCCGAAATCGTCGGCGGGGCGGTGATGGTTGCGCTGCTGGACCACTTCCTCAGCACCCGACCAGACTCCCACCAGGCGGAAGCCGATCCCGCCCGCCGGAAGGCGGACCTGATCGCCTGCCTGGGCAATGGCGTTAATCTGGAAACCCTGGTGGCCACGGAAGAGCTGCGGCTGCGCGGCTGGCTGGCGGATGGCTCGCTGCAAGGGGCGTTCCTGGGCGTGGCGGATTTGCAGGGGGCCTCCCTGGCGGGCGCCGACTTGCAGCGGGCTTTCCTCTTTGGGGCGGACCTGCAACGAGCCTGCCTGAGCCGGGCCAAGCTGCAAGGAGCCAACCTGTACGAAGCCAGGCTGGAGGGCACCGATCTCACCGACGCCCAGCTCCAGGGCGCTAACCTGTTCCGGGCGGACCTGCGGCGGGCCAGGCTGGACGGGGCCAGGCTGCAAGGCGCGCTCCTGGGCGGGGCGGACCTGCGGGAGGCCAGCCTGACCGGGGCCAATCTGCAAGGCGCGCTCCTG
This sequence comes from Anaerolineae bacterium, assembly GCA_034435395.1. Taxonomy (GTDB): domain Bacteria; phylum Chloroflexota; class Anaerolineae; order Aggregatilineales; family Ch27; genus DAOTXK01. The sequence goes on from DAOTXK010000322.1 coordinate 5,104, forward strand.
GGCGGGGCCACGCTGCAAGAGGCCAACCTGCGGGGGGCCAGGCTGGAACGGGCCAACCTGGAGGGGGCCAGGCTGCCGGGCGCGATCCTGGCGGAGATCGCCTGCGACGAGAATACCATCCTCCCGGATGGCACCCGCTGGTCCCCCGACGCCGATCTGGTCGGCCTCACCGAGCCGGATTACCACGACCGCCAGCTGCTGCCCGCTCCCCCGGCGGGCGCTGACCGGGACCCGTCACCGGTCGAGCGGGACGGCTGACGTCACTTATCCCAGAGGGCAGGTGATGCCGTGACCGAATATATCCTATCCAATGCCGCCGACGTGCCCGACGCGCGTGGCTACTTCGGGGAGTTTGGCGGGCGCTTTGTGCCGGAGACGCTGATGTCCGCCCTGGAAGCACTCACCGCCGCCTATCACCAGGCGATGGCCGACCCGGCGTTCCAGGCGCGGCTGGCGTACCTCCAGGCCACCTACACGGGCCGCCCGACGCCGATCAGCTATGCCGGGCGGCTGAGCGATCACCTGGGCGGGGCGCGCATCTACCTCAAGCGGGAAGACCTGGCCCACTCCGGCGCGCACAAGATCAACAATGCCCTGGGGCAGGCGCTCCTGGCGGCGCGGATGGGCAAGCGGCGTATCATCGCCGAGACGGGCGCGGGCCAGCACGGCGTCGCCAGCGCCACGGCGGCGGCGCTGCTCGGCCTGGAGTGCCACGTCTACATGGGCGCCAAGGACGTGGAGCGACAGCGCCTCAACGTCTTTCGCATGCGCCTCCTCGGCGCCGAGGTCATCTCCGTCGAGACAGGGGGCCAGACCCTCAAGGACGCCGTCAACGAGGCCCTCCGCGAC
>DAOTXK010000323.1:0-23918 GCA_034435395.1 Anaerolineae bacterium
CAATTGTGATCGTTAAAGCCAGCGACCAGCGTGCCCACCATCGCCCCGCGCGCCAGAACCACCGCCCCCCTGTCGGATTGTTTGGTCACCGTGCTCTGTCCGGAACCCACCGGCACCGGCTGTCCGAGCATCCGCTGACCGCACAGGAAGGCGTTGGCGTCCAGATCAACCACCTCTCCCTCAATAGTCCCGACGATGGTGGAGCCGATGACCACGTCATTAAAAGCAACGGCCATATCCTGTCCATGGCAACCGGTGACCAGCGCATCGACCGGCTCCACGACGAACTGGTCACATGCCAGCGCGTCAAGGTCCGCGGCCTGGCAGGCGATCAGCGCGCCAGCGTTGATCGAACCGGCCCCGACCCCCAGAATGGGACAGTGTCTTTCGGCGTCTTTGAGCGCCAGGGCGACATCGGCCATAGTCCCATCCCCGCCAATGACCAGCACAGCGTCAACGCCCGCTCGCGAGGCCGCCTGGGCGATATGTTGCGATGCGGCTCGACCGGTGACGCCCGGCAGCGAGACTACCACCGCGCCCGGTGCCGCATCCGCGCCCAGTGGCCCCGGGCCAGTGATCACCCGCTCAACGCGCAGGAAGCGCAGCGCCTGGCGCGCGATCGCCAGATTGTGCCTGGCCCCCAACCCCGCCACCGGATTCACAACCAGGCCCAGCGTCGACGGTCGCATCCGATCAGTCCCCAGGTGAATGGTGCACCACCTCAACAAACGCCCGCGTCGCCGCGGCCACATTCCCGGACTGCCAGATGTTGCGGCCAATGGCCACCCCGGCCACGCCTACCCCGAGGGCCTGGCGTGTTTCATCAATCAGACCCTCAAATGAGCGGGCGCTGCCGCCCAACATCAGCACCGGCACAAAACAGGTTTCCGTGACCGCCCTGAACGCTTCGGGGGGGCCTACGTATTTTGTCTTGATGATGTCGGCGCCCATTTCAGCGCCGATTCGAGCGGCGGCAGTGATTTCAGGAACGCCGGGCGTGCCCTGATACCCCAGGGGGAGCATTTCCGCCATCAGAGGGACACCCAGCCGGCGGCATTCGGCGGCCACTTCCCCCAGCGTTTTCAGGCTGGCTGTTTCGTCCTCGGTTCCGCAAAACCCCATGACGGCCACCGCATCCGCCCCCAATTTGAGCGCATCTTCAACCGAGGCGATCAGCTGCATCTTCCCATAATTGGTGGCCAGCGAGGTGACCGCGCCATCCAGGCGAACGATCAGGCCCAGCCGCCCGATACGTTCCGCAAAGCGAGTGGCGATGCCGGGCGTGGTCAAAATGGCATCGGCCCCGCTGGCCGCGACGGCATCAATCAGTTGACCCGGCTGGCTCAACGCTGCCAGCGGCGACATGCCGGGCAGGCCGTGATCCATGGCGACGACGACCGCCCGCCCATCCGGGGCGAAAATTCTCTTCAACCGTATCTGTTTACCGCTCATGGTTCGCCATCCTGGGAAGGTGCAGGGGCATCCCGTGCAGCCCATCGTAGTTGCCGCTCTCTCTGCCCCCTAATCCGTTGGGTTCAGAAAACCCCCTCCCTATCATAGAACGAACCAGGGCCAGGGGCGAATCTCTGACTGTATGGGCGGCCCCGCCCGGCTGAAATGACAGACCGTAACGAATCGTGCCCGCCACCTCGCTGACCGCCACCGGATTGACAGCGAACAGCAGTTCCTGATATGCTAATGGTAACGCTTCCGGTAGCGCTTCCAGTAGTGAGCGGTTGATGAGACTGAACTTAGACGATATTGCCCGCTTCGCTGGTGTCTCACGCACGACTGTTTCGCGCGTGATCAATGACCATCCCGACGTGAGTGCGAGTACGCGCCAGAAAGTCTGGAAAGTCATCGAAGAGCATCATTTCCAGCCGAACCTGGTGGCGCGCATGCTCGCCTGCCAACGCACCCAAATCCTGGGGATTGTCATTCGTAATCCCATTGGTGCTTTCCGCTCCTACTACGCTTCCATCCTGTTCCAGGGCATCAACGACATCACCAACGAGCACGATTACGCCACCCTGATGTGGTGGGAGAGCCAGAGGGGGGAGGAAATCGATCGCTTCTCACAGCGCATCCTTCAGCAGAACCGCCTGGTGGACGGCATACTGGTTGCCACGGCTGAGATGGATGCCCTGCTCATTGACCACATGTTAGAGATGAGAATCCCCTTCGTGCTGATGGCGAAACCCATCCGGCACGCGGACCGGATCAGCTATGTCACCATCGATAACGTCCAGGCCGCCCAAACTGCGGTTGAACATTTAATCAGACAAGGACGCCGACGGATCGGGCATATCACGGGCGCGTTGACGAACATTGATGGACAGGATCGCCTCACTGGTTACTGCAAAGCTCTGGAACAGCACGGCATCCCGTTTGATCCCCGGCTGGTGGCCGAAGGGGCATTTACCCGCGAGTCCGGTTATAGCGCGATGCGGGAATTGCTGGCCCGGAAGGTGGCCCTAGAGGCGGTTTTCGCCGGCAATGACGACACTGCTGAAGGGGCCTTAGTGGCGCTGCACCAGGATGGGGTGTGCATCCCGGACGACATCGCGCTGGTCGGGTTTGACGACTTACCGACCGCCCGAGACCTAAGCCCGCCGCTCACCACCATTCGTCAACCCATCTACGAGAGGGGAGCGCGGGCGACCGCCCTGCTGCTGGATATCATTGAAGGCGGCGTGAAAGAACCCCAGCAGATCATCCTTCCTACCAACCTGGTTGTTCGCCAGTCATGTGGCGCACCGGTTTAGAGAAAGGAGCGACGAATAGCTACAAGAATCGACTTGTCCCACGCATCATTTTGTCTGACCCATTAAGGAGGAGTGACCATGAACAAGAGATTGCTCTCAGGTGTGCTGGTTCTGCTTCTGGTGAGCATCAGCATCGGTTTTGTGGTCGCCCAGGAAGGCGAGCTTCCGCGTAACGAAACGCTTTACGTCGCCGGTATGCAGTGGGGACCGTTCATCACGTTCAATCCCATGGCTCCCAACCAGACCTGGCCCACCAACGGCGAAAACATGCTCCTTTTCGAAGCGCTGTTCGCCTTCAACGTGGCGACGGGTGACCTTGAACCGCTTCTCGCCAAGGAAATGACGTTCACCGACCCCACCACCATTGAGATTACACTCCAGGACGGCACCCATTGGCAGGACGGCGAGCCGTTGACCGTTGATGACGTGATCTTCACGTTCGAACTCGGTCGGACCCACAGCGATCTGCGCTGGAGCCGGTTCTGGGATAACGTCACTGAAATGACCGCCACCGGGGACCGCACCATCCAGGTCAAACTGAATTCCGAACAACTCAATGTCGGCTTGGTCCTGCGGCGATTGTCCGATGTCCGTATTCTGCCTGAGCACATCTGGGCCGAGCGCGAGGGAGGCGAGACTCCTCTGTCCCAGATCGTCGAAGAAACCCCGGTTGGCTCCGGTCCGTACAAAGTGTTGGATTATTCGATCGAGCGCATTGCCCTGGTGCGGGATGACAACTACTGGGGCATCCCGGTCTTTGGGACCCCCGCGCCACGGTATATCGTTCACCCGATCTTCGAGAGCAACGACGCCGGGAACCTGGCCTTCCAGAGCGGTGAGGTGGACCAGTCCCAGCAGTTCGCCCCACAAATCTGGCAAATGTGGGAGGAGAGGGGCCTGCCGGTAGGCACCTGGTTCGATGAGCCGCCCTACCACATCCCCGGCAACATCCCGATGCTGCACATCAACACCCATCGGCCAGGATTGGACAATGTCCTGGTCCGCCGGGCGCTGGCCTACGCGATCAACTATCCGCAGATCGCCGAGACCGCCATGTCCCGCTACTCGGTCCCGGTGGTCTCCAGCCTGATCATCCCCAGCGGCGGCGAAGAGAAATGGTTCAATGCCGAGCAGGTGGCGGAACTGGGCTGGGAGTACAACCCGGATCGGTCCAGGGAGATTCTGGAAGATGAGCTGGGAGCGACCAAAGGGAGCGACGGAATCTACGTGCTGCCCGACGGCACCCGCCTTGGTCCGTACACCGCGATGGCCGTATATGGCTGGACGGACTGGATGACGGCTATCGAGCTGGTCGCCCAGAGCGCGACGGCGGCGGGCATTGAAGTGGTCACCGAGTTCCCAGAGCAGCCGGTGCTTTACTCCCGCCGGGATGCCGGGGACTTCGATATGCTGATCTTCACCTACGCCGGTGCCACGCCTGCCAGCCCCTGGCAGCGGTTCCATGACGTGCTTGATGACCGTGGCGTGCCGGACTTCGGTCAGACCGCGTTCTGGAACTGGGCCCGGTTCAGCCATCCTGACGCCCCCGCGCTGCTGGATCAGGCAGCCGCCGCGACCGACGAGGATACCAAGCGAGAACTCTTCAGCCAGCTTGACCGGATCTTCCTGGAGAACATCCCGGTGATCCCGCTCATGTACCGTCCGCTGGAGTTCTACGAGTTTAACGAGACGCACTGGACCGGCTTCCCCACCGCCGACAATCCGGTAGCCGCGCCAATGCAAGAGGAGGCTGGTGTCCGCGTGCCCTTCGTCATTCGCCCGGTAGAGTGATGAGGGGTTGAGTGTCCACTACCCAACCAGGCCGGCGAAAAGGTAGAACCTCGGGCCTGGTTGGGGTATAGTGGGCCAGGAGTTTCCAGCATGTCGGTGAGCAACCCCGGTGGGGGTTGCTCACCTTCGATGGGGGACATCATATGTCCAAATTCCAGCGGTATCTCTTGAGCAAAGTATTCTGGTTTATACTGGCGTTCTGTATCGCGCTGGTCTTAAATTTCCTCCTGCCCCGCCTGATCCCCGGCAATCCAGTCGATGTGATCGTCGGACAGATGTCATTGGGGGGAGGAGGGCTTACAAGCGAGACCCTTCAGAGACTCTACGCGGCTTACATCGCCGAATTTGGTCTCGACCAGCCGCTGGGGATACAGTTTTTGACGTATATCGGCAACCTGCTCCGGGGCGACTTAGGGGTGTCTTTTGCCCGCGCTCCGGCGCGGGTGCAGGACCTGATTGGTGAGGCGCTGCCCTGGACTATTGCCCTCATGCTGCCCGCCATTCTCGTCGGCTGGATCCTGGGTAATATCCTGGGGGTGCTGGTGGCCTACCGCAAAGGCTTGCTGGATCGGGTCATGTTTCCCGGTTTCATGTTCATATCCAGTATGCCGTATTACTGCCTGTCCATCCTCCTGCTCTATTTTTTCGCCGTTTACTGGCCTATTTTTCCACCGGGCGGCGGTTACAGCTACGCCCTAAGGCCATCGTTGACCTGGACATTCATCAGCAACGTGCTGGAACACTACTGGCTGCCGTTCCTCTCGTTGGTGCTCGTCTTCATCGGCGGTCAGGCCCTCGGCATGAGAGCCATGTCCATCTACGAGCTGGATGCCGATTATGTGCGCTTTTCCCGCAGCCTGGGGGTCTCCAATAGCCGCATCATCGCTTACATCTTCCGCAACGCCATGTTGCCCCAGGTGACCGGTTTAGCGCTGGCCATCGGCTCACTGGTCAGCGGCGCGCTCATCACCGAAATCGTGTTTGGCTACCCCGGGATCGGCAACCTGCTTTTCACCTCCATTCGCACGAGCGATTATCCGGTCATCCAGGGGATCACGCTGCTCATCATGATCGGAGTCCTGTTGGCCAATTTTCTGGTCGACATCGCCTATGGTTTTATTGATCCCCGAATTCGGGCCAGGGCAGTTGGGGAACGGTGAGAAGCTCATGACAGTTATTCCACAGGAACAGGACAGTCTCAAAAAAAGGTCGGTTCTGCCGAACGGGTTGCGACGCTCGCTGAGACTCGCCAGTTACTTTAATCCACGCTTTCTGTTTGGCCTGACCCTGGTGTTGCTCTTGGTGGTTTTTGGCGTCTTTGGGCCGGCGATCTTTAACCGGCATGACCCCATGAGATTTGTGGGCCTGCTGTACGACCCGCCGTCGTCGACCGCCTGGCTGGGCACTGACAATTTCGGTCGCGACGTGTTTACCCAGCTCATGTTCGGCACCCGCACTTCCATCAGCATCGGTCTCGTCTCTGGCACGGTGGCCATACTGATTGGCGTCCTGATCGGCACCGTGGCGGGTTATGTCGGCGGCATGGTGGAAGAGGTATTGATGGCCTTCACCAACATCGTCATCACCATCCCCTCCATCGTGATCCTGATCTTGCTCTCCATCGCCTTCACCACCCGCTCCGTGGTGGGCATGGGCATTATCATCGGCGTGACCACCTGGCCCTGGACGGCCCGCGCCGTGCGCGCCCAGACCAGCAGCCTGCGCACCCGCGAGCATGTGGACGTGGCCCGCCTGTCAGGCGCAGGAACCTTTTCGCTTATCGTGTGGGAAATCATCCCCTATATGCTGTCCTATATCGTCATGGCCTTCGTCCTGCAACTGAACGCCGGTATCTTGCAAGAAGCGGCTTTGAGCATGTTGGGGTTGGGCATTGATCGGGGCATCTCGCTGGGCATCATGCTGCAATGGGCGCTCCTCTGGGAATCGGTCCGCACCGGGGCGTGGTGGGCGTTCGTGCCGCCCACGTTATTCCTGACGCTCATCGCGTTCTCGCTGCTGTTGTTGCAGTCCAGCGTTGATGAACTGCTCAACCCACGCCTGAGAAAAGCTTGAGCAAGCGGGAAAACAAGGGGGACAACCGCGTGATAGTGAAAAACGTCCGCGCCTACTACGTAACCGGCTCGAATCCCGATGTGAAGGCCGTCGACGGCGTGTCGCTGACGATCCGTGAAGGCGAAGTGTTCGGCATCGTGGGCGAGTCGGGCTGCGGCAAGTCCACGCTCGCCGCGGTGATGTCGCTGACCATCGGGCAAACGCTTAAAGTCAGGGGCGGAGAGATAGCCCTGGATGGGCAGATACTCCCCCTGGCCGAGCGGACCAGGGTTCCCCGGGACTGGCATGGGAAAATGGTCGCCCTGCTCCCCCAGCGGGCGATGAACTCCCTCAATCCGACCGCCCGCGTCCGCGACATCATCGTCGACGTGGTGCGCGCCCACCATCCGCAAACCCGTCCCCACCAGGCCATTGAGCAGGCGAGTGAGCGGCTTGGGCAGCTCTCTTTACCCATCCGGGTCCTGGACAGCTACCCCCACCAGTTAAGCGGCGGCATGCGCCAGCGAGTGGTGGCGGTGATCTCAACGCTGCTCAACCCGAAGGTGTTGATCGCGGACGAGCCTACCTCGGCGCTCGATGTGTCCTCGCAAAAGCAGTTGATGCTCCTGCTGCAACAGCTCCTGGAACGGGGCTTCATCACGCGGGTGGTTTACATCACTCACGACCTGCCGCTGCTGAGCAACATCGCTGATCGCATCGCGGTGATGTATGCCGGCAAAATCGTCGAGGTCGGCACCACGGAAGAGATCATCGAACACCCTAAACATCCCTACACTCAGGCGTTGATCGCCGCCACGCTGGGCGTGGACCCGCAGGTGCGCCAGCGCCAGATCAAAGAAATCCAGGGTGCCCCACCCGATCTGCGCTATCCTCCCAGCGGTTGCCGGTTTCATCCGCGCTGTCCGCACATGCTGGACATCTGTTCACGCCAGGAGCCCCCTGTCGCCGGTGACGAAGAACGGTTCACCGCCTGCTGGTGGGCGCAGGAAGTGTCCGAAGAGGTCAGCACCGAGGGAGCAGGATCATGACCGCCAATCCGTCGCCAGCACCGCTGCTAGAGACGCGAGCACTCTCGCGCGTATTTGGTCATGGCGAGAATGCGGTGCACGCGGTGAAGCAAGTGTCCTTTGCCATACAACCGGGCGAGATTTTGGCCGTCGTCGGCGAAAGCGGCAGCGGCAAGTCTACCCTGGCCAGACTCCTGCTGCGGCTGTTAGAACCGACCAGCGGCCAGGTTTTGCTCCACGGGCAAGATGTGACCGCGCTTCACCGCAGCAAAGACCTGAAGCGTTATTGGCAAAAGGTGCAGGGCGCTTTTCAGGACCCCTTTGCTGCCTTTAACCAGTTTTACACCGTTCGCCGGGCGTTGGACAAAGCGCTCAATGTCCTGGACGGTCGCCTGTCGGATGACGAGCGCCGGGGGCGGATTGAGGCTTCGCTGAGGGAGGTCGGGTTAGACCCGGCTGAGGTGCTGACCAAATGGCCGCATCAACTTTCGGGAGGACAGTTGCAGCGCGTGATGATCGCGCGGGCGCTGGTCGTCGGCCCGGAGTTGCTCATCGCCGATGAGCCAACAAGCATGCTCGACGCCTCACTGCGGGTCACGGTGCTTAACCTGCTCCTCGACCTCCGCCAGCGCCACAATATGAGCATCCTCTTCATCACTCACGATCTGGGGCAGAGCTATTATGTGAGCGACCGCATCCTGGTCATGTATCAAGGCGAACTGGTCGAGCAAGGCCCGGTCGAGAAGGTGCTGGCCGATCCCCAGCACGACTACACCCGGCGGCTGCTGAGCGACGTGCCCCGACTTCGCGGGAAAGAAAGCGTCACGACCCAGGCTGCCTTTTAGAGCATCTTCTCGAACCTCAACACGCGGCAGTCCATATCCATACGCGAGACGAGGGGTTACGGCCCCCGTTTTTTTCGCCAGCCCCTGCGCCCGGCGGGCAAGCTCCCTTTTCGGGGCAGAGGACTCAGGACAGAAGACTGAACACCGCCGGATGGGCGTTCAACTGGTAGGCCAGCGCCCGCCACAGTGAGACAATGAAGCCTTCGCGCGCCAGATAACCCACCAGCAGGCTGACCAATAGCGGGCTGAGGTCGAGCGGCAAACCGGGAAGAATAACTGCGGCGGCGAAGACGGTCAGCATAAAGGTGGCAGCCTGCAACGCCAGAAAGACCATCACCGCCCAGACAAACGCGCTGACCAGGGTCCGGCGATAGACGGGCACCAGCATCCCGACGAGGCTGCCCAATACCACTGCCTGAACGTGATCCACATACGACACCACGGACAACACTATGATATCCAGAAAGAGCCGCCAAAACTGCTGGTATGGTTGGGGGGCACTCTGCCTCAAAGCCGTGGCGATCAAAATCAACAGAAAAATGAGCAGGAGAATCCCAGCAATCAGTTTGCGCAAGAGATCGATCCACCCAAGCGCGTTGTTGCGGTGCAGGCTGGCGGCACAGATGGCCCAGTTCGCGCCCAGCGCGCCCGACGGAAAAAGGCAAAGCAGATCGTAAGTGTTGCGTTCCCGTTCTCTGGCAATGGTGACGCTGATGTCGATGACCCACACCAGGACATAGGCGCTGCTAAAAAAGAACAGCGCCACGAGAAACAGCCCAGCAATGGGCGATCGCCACCGGAGGGGCAGCGTCCAGATTCCACAGCACGCCGCCAGACCGGATAGCGGCACTATCCACGCCATATACGATGGGGTTGTCCTGGTAAGGGGCGCTCTCAGCGAGCGCTGAAACAACGGGTGGGGAGCCGGATGGAGCAGGTGATACCAGAGTACCCAGGTCGTCAGAAGGGAATGGCGAGTAACAATGGTGGAAACGGCGGAACGGAAGGTCTTCCCCATGCGCGGTTCTTCTGAGCGGTTTGAATCATGCCCCGTGTTGCACAACCCTGTAGCGCCTGAGAATATATCCTGACGGGACACCGGCTCCCGAAAGCGACCCGAATGGGCCGATCGGGAAAAAGTCACGATGCGGCCTGTCCGTCGAACAAGTGAGCCGTTCAGCCAGCGCGCGAATGCTCCCGGTGCACCTCTCCGGTGCTGCGCTTCTCCTCAACAAGATAAAAGCCTACCAGGGCCATAACGGCCATCGCCGCCCAAAAAACGAACGGCGACCTCAGGTCAGTCACCGCCAGGCTGTTGCCCAGAGGAGGCAGGATGAGTCCGCCCAACCCGGAGAAGATCATCACTGTTCCGATGGCCGTTCCTGCATACGTCGCGCCAATACCTTCCAGCTCGATGATGGACGCCATGAAGGTGGCCATAAAACCATCCCTAAAAATGCCGGCAGTGATCACGGAGACCCAGACCATAGGCCCACTGACCAGGGATAACAAACCGGTGCCGGTCGCCGTCAGCAGCGCAGCCGTAACAAGGATCGCTTTCCGCGTACCCAGTTTATCCGACAGCAGAGTGATGGGAATGGCGGAAACCAGGCTGATGCTATGGAAAGCGGCCAGGGCGCCATCCGCGCTGGCCGTCGACCATCCTGTCTCGCGTAAATAAATAGGCAGGTAGCCCAGCAGGCCCTGAATACACCCTCCCAACCCCATGATGGCTAACCCCAGAAACCACACGTTCCGGACCCGGACTACCTGCGCGAGCGCCTGGCGGATGGATACCAGGCCGGTATCGCCAGCCGAGGGCCGGCCTTCACCGGGCGCAGGCCGGGTCATCGCCCAGGGGAGGCTCATCCCCATGGCAATGGCCCCATAGAGGAAGAGCACCTGCCGCCAACCGCCGAGCCAGGGGGACAACAGAGTGGCGCTGATCATCGATCCCGCCACAAATCCCAGCGCCATCCCCGCCGAGACCACACCATTCGCCAGCCCCAGGCGGCGCCCTGAAAACCAGAGACCACAAACTTTGTGGACATTCATGGGGATGGCCGGCGTCAACAGCCCATAGAGCAGAACGGTGGCCGACAACGTGCCAAAGTCAGCGGCCAGTCCCCGCAAGGCACCGGCCATCCCGGCCAGCAGACAGGCAATGGTCAGGACACGTTTGGTGCCATACCGGTCTCCCAGGGAACCACCGACCAGGCCGGTGAAGATGCCGGCCAGCGAACCCAGGCCCCACACCGCCCCAATCTGGACCAGGCCCAGCCCCAGGTCTTCCGCGATTTCCGGAAAGAGAACGGGCATACACATGGAGGGCATGGCGACCACGAAGGTATGGGTCAGGGCCGCCAGCGTGAGTATGCGCCATTTGTAGTTGGCCTCGACGCTCTTGCCGTTCATAGGCGGGATCACGCGCTTTCTGACTGCCGCAGGCTCATCGGCGGCGCAGGTTCAGGCTCTCATCCGTATTTCTTTCGACCGCTATCCCAAGGTCCACGTCGCCGATCATCTCAACGTTAATCAGGCACTTGAAGCTGCTGGCGTTAACCGGCGATTTGTGCAGCACGCTGGGCATTCTCCTCACCAAGCTGGCGCAACGCCCCCGCTGCCTCGGCCAGCCCGATCTTCTCCGCGGCTTCACGGTAAAAGGCACAGGCGTCAAGTTCCAACCGGCGGGCCTCGTCGGGCGCGAGCGGCGCGCCAGGGTCCACGGTTTCCAGAAGAGCCAGCTCCTGGCTGAGAGTCAGATCGCGGATAGGCTCCAGGATCATCTCGGTCACCGTCTCGCGACGGAGACGCTCCAGCCGCCGGAGGCGTTTCCTGCCGCTCCTGGCCAGCGCACGGTAGATTTCCCGCATATCACCGACCTGGTTGGCGCTCTGGATATCATAGCGCTGGGATAGATGCGCTTCCAGCTTTATCGCGGCCTGAAAGACCGCGCCAAAAGTTCCCAGTTCCATAGAAATTGCGCCAGGGGACACCGGGTTTTAACCCGGTGGGGAATGGCGCTTACCTCCTTTCACTTGCAGTCCGAGCGAATGTGCGGCACACTTCAGACTAATACGACCGCCCAACATGTTGGGCGCCAACAAGGGACAGCAGGATAATAGCCTCAGCCCGCGACCGGTGCGGCTCTTTGACACCCGAGTGTAGGCGGTTGCCCAGAGAAAGCGTTCTGGGCGTAAAGCACCCGACGTACAGAGAGAGAATCTCCTCTCAGGCCCGGACGGGGCCTTCAGGACGTAACGTGAGCCGTTGGGCTGAGCGTGTCCTGAGAAGCTCCCTGCTTTAGCGGGGAGAGTCGTCACGGTTAAGGCTGCTCCTCCGCATACCAGGCCATCAGCAACCGCCGCAGCAGGGTGACCGCTCACGACTCATCGACGGTCCCCCGGACGGACCAGAATCGGCGCTGGCAACCGGCCCCCTCAGAACCAGCGCGTGATCACCACCTTACGCTCGGTGAAAAAGTTGATGGCGTCAAACCCCTGCCCGTGCAGGTCGCCGAAGAACGAGTCTTTCATCCCCGAAAAGGGGAAGGCTGCCACTGGCGCGGCAATGCCAATATTGATACCGATGTTGCCCGCCAGGACGCGATATTGAAACTCGCGGGCCCACTTGCCGCTGGCGGTGAAGATCGAAGCGGCATTGCCATAGCGGCTGGTGTGTAACACGTCCAGCGCGCCCTCAAAATCCTCGACCTGCATGATGCTCAGCACCGGGCCAAAAATCTCCTCCTGAGCGATGGTCATCTCCGGCGTCACCTGGTCGAAGATGGTCGGCCCCACGAAGTAACCGTCCGGGTATCCTTCCACGCTGATCCCGCGTCCATCCAGCAGCAGCCGGGCACCACTGCTCAGACCCTGCTCGATGTAGTTCAGGATGCGGTCACGGGCGGCAGCCGAGATCACCGGACCCATCTGGACGCTCTCGTCCAGGCCGTTGCCCACCTTGAGTTTGCTGGCCGCCTCGACAAGATTCTTTTTGAGCGGCTCGGCAATCTCCCCCACTGCCAGCGCCACCGCCCCGGCCAGGCAGCGCTGCCCGGCGGTCCCAAAGGCGGAGGTCATGATCGCGGCGACGGTGCGGTCCAGCACCGCGTCCGGCATCACCACCAGGAAGTTTTTGGCCCCACCCTGGCACTGGGCGCGTTTGCCGTGAGCGGTGGCCGTCTGGTAGACGTGCCTGGCCACGGGGGTGGAGCCGACGAACGATACCCCCTTGACAGCCGGGTGCTGCAAAAGCGCCTCCGCCGTCAACCGGTCGCCGTTGACCAGGTTCACGACCCCCGGCGGAAAGTCCGCTTCATCGATCAGCTCAAAGAGCCTGGCCTGGCTCAGCGGGCATCGCTCGGAGGGTTTGACGACATAGGTGTTGCCGCAGGCCACGGCATAGGGCACGAACCAGAACGGCACCATCGCCGGGAAGTTAAACGGCGCGATACACACGAACACACCCAGCGGCTGCCGGAGCGCATACTCGTCGATTCCGGCAGCGACATCTTCCAGGTTGTAGCCCATCATCAGGTAAGGGATGGCCGCCGCCCCTTCGACGTTTTCGATAGCGCGTCGAACCTCCCCGCGCGCCTCGTCGATGATCTTGCCATGCTCCTCCACGATGAGGCGGGATAGGTCCTCGAAGTTGTCCTCGATGGCTTCCTTCAGCCGGAACATGGCGCGGGCGCGGCTGTAGGGGGGCGTCTCGCGCCATTCCGGGAAGGCGGCCTGGGCAGCCTGGACGGCCTGATCGACCTCTTGGGCGTCGGAAAGCGGCACCCGCGCAATCGCCTCCGCGGTGGCGGGGTTGATCACGTCCAGCGCGCGATCCGATTCCGAGGGAACCCACTCCCCGTCGATATAATTCTGGATTGTCCTGATGCTCATGTTGCCCCCTTCTTTAGAGAACGACCCGTGGGACGCAGAACATACAGTGCCGCCAGCATCTCAGCCGTCGAAAACGAGCCGCCGACGGGCCAGACGCCGGCCAATCATAACCTCGATGACGGCAGGACGGCCAGGCTCAAGGCCCGCTTCCGCCGTTGGCGCGATCTCCTCGACCGTCCTGGCGCAGGGTGCTCCTCCGCCAGGAGCCATAAGCCGCCGGTCACAGGTGTGGCACGCGACGCTCGCGACGGGGATATTGTACTGCACCCGGAAAATTCGCAAGACCGCCGCCAGATTGCGCGCCACACGTTCAAAGTGCAGTTTTGAACTCGGCGCGTTTCAACATATAATATGCTGGCTTTGGGCATTTCGCCGTCCGTTCACAGCCAAGTGCCCAAAGTGCTCACGGAGGGGGGGCGACCAGTTGCATGAACGAATCCCAAAGAGAGCCTCGTCGCTGCGAAGGCCGTCCGTGACGACCGCTGGCGGTTTCTTCGGCTTCAAAAACGTGAACCTGATCGGGTCCGCCTCGGCGCAATCGACTTTGCTGCTGATCCTGGTGGCCGCGCTCACCATTATCCAGTTCCGCACGGTGGGCCGGAGGACCTTTTATCAATGAGCAGCACGACCCTGGCCGCCAAAACGACAAGGGACACCGCTGCCGGGCAGGCCATTCGCCGCTGCTGGTCCTGCAACGCAGCCTGATGGCCGGGTTAAACATGGCGGACGAAAGTTGAATGCATGACCGCCGACCTCTCCCAGCTGTCAACCGTCCGCGGCTTCCTGCTGGATATGGACGGCACCTTTTATCTCAGCGATCACCTGCTGCCCGGCGCGGCGGACTTCCTGGCTTACACGGCGCGGGCGGGGATGCCGGTGTTATTCCTGACCAACAACTCGTCCAAGGATCGGGAGGCTTACGTCCGCCAGATGGCCGCGCTGGGGGTCGCCGTGCCGCCATGGCAAATCCTGACCTCCGGCGAGGCGACGGCGCTTTACCTGCAACCGATCGCCCCGGACGCCCGGCTGGCGGTCTTTGGCACGCCGGAACTGGAAGCGGAGTTCCTCAGCCATGGCTTTGCCCTGGACATGGAGAATCCCACCCACGTCGTGCTCGGCTTTGATACGACCATCGACTACGCCAAACTGACGCGCCTGTGCAACCTGGTGCGGGATGGCCTGCCGTACATCGCCACTCACCCGGATTATAACTGCCCGGTGGCCGGGGGCTTCATCCCCGACATCGGCGCGATCATGGCCTTTGTCAAGGCGTCCACCGGGCGGGAGGCCGATCTCATCATTGGCAAGCCCAACCGTCACATCGTCGACCTGGCAGCGGCGCGGGTTGGGCTGCCGCTGGAAGCGCTGTGTATGGTCGGGGACCGGCTGTACACCGACATCGCCATGGGCCAGCATGCGCCCATCCAGACCGCCCTCGTCCTGAGCGGCGAAACCAAACGCGAAGACCTGGCCGGCAGCCCCTTCCAGCCGGACTACATTTTCGAAAACCTGGCCGACCTGACGGCGCATCTGAAAGCGGTCCGTTAGCCGCCGAAGACCTGGCGGCGAATCTCGTCCAGCGCCTGCAACGTGAGCAGGTTGCGAGCGCTGAAGCCGTACTGCGTCTCCTCGCCGTGGAAGGATACCGTCGGCGTGCCGCTGTAGGAGAGGTGCAGTTGTCGCTCGCCAGGCCGCCATTGGGCAGGTCGCGGGCCGCCAGCCAGAAATTAACCAGCGGGATGTTGTATTCCCGCGCCAGGCGCACCGTGACCAGGTTGTATTCCAGCACCGCCGCCCAGTCACCCGCCGCCGGATTGGCGGTAAACGTGCTCAACACCGGGATCGTCCCCCGCCGCAGGGTGAAGTCCAGGATGCGCCGCAGGGATTGCTCGTAGCGGTCCGGCGGCACGGTGTGAACGTCGTTCGCGCCGAACATGATGACGGCCACGCCGGGGCGGATGGTGCGGTATTCACACCACACCGGCGACTCGCCCGGCTCGCACTGGTCCGGGTCCGCCCACAGCGCGTCCAGGACGGCGAGGGCGCTGAAGCCCGTCCGTCCGGCGAGACTCTGCCGGGCGAACGAACCGGCAAAAAAGCGGATCGTTTCTTCCAGATAACCATACGGCCCCAGGTCATAATTCCCCGCGTCCAGCGGCGCGAGAAACGCCAGCGACTCCGTGTTGCAATCGCCGATCTTGGCGATCACATGGGGACGGGTGCCAAACCCGCGCCCGGCCTCCACAATCTGGCGGGTGTGCGCCCCGATCCCGGAGATCAGCGGCACGCTGGCCAACTCCGCCTCCAGCGCGGCGACGTAAGCGGCCCTCTCCGCGCCATCAGCCGACGGCAGGGCCGCGCCGGAAACACCGTCCCCGGCCGGCGCGGACGGCTGCCCGGCCACCACCGGCAGGTCGCCGAGCGACGGCCCTTCATCCCAGAAGAGGTAACGGGAGGCCGCCCAGCCGCGCACGGACCCATCGGCGGTGTGCACCAGCAGCCAGTCGCCGATGGGGTTGCGGCCCTCAACCACCAGGTCCGTCCCCCGGGGAACCGTGACCACCACCGGATGTTCCGTACCGGGACCGGTGCGGATATTCAGGTTGGAGATGTTGCGGGCGACCAGCTCACCCTGGGCCAGCAGGGGAGCGCCCTGCCGGCCCGGAACCAGCAGGGCAACTGCCGCACCGACGAACAATAACGAGAGCAGAGTTTTGCGAACCATCACCAGGCCCTTCTAATCCGCCTTGAAGACCGGACATGCCGCCATCTCCGGACAGCGCTTCACCACCATGCTACCGGTCCAGCCACGCGGGGACAAGCGCCCGGCAGCCAGGCGTGGGGCAACCGACGGCCAACCGTAAAAAAACCGCCCGATCCAGACGTGGATCGGGCGGCCAACACGTGCCACCTAATGTTATGGCTGGGGCGGCCAGTCCGGCGGCGGGGTCGCGCCGGGGAAGGGCAGCACTTCCTGGCTCGTCCCTGGCACCGCCATCTCGACGCTGGTATCAAACGGCGCTTCAAACACGTTACCGTTGACCTGGATGCAACTGGTATTAACCACCCAGCCCATCAGGCCGCTCTGGCTGCGCACCAGCAGCCACTCAGCGATCCGATCGCGGGCCAGAATCTCCAGGATGCCATCCTGGGGATAGAGGATCGCCAGACGGGCGGAATCGTTGCGGGCCGCGCTGCGGATGTAGTTGGTGCACACCACCCGCGCGTTGGGCAGCGGGATCGGGGTCGGAGTCGGCGCGGCTGGCTCGGCTGCCACTTCCGGCCCCACAGCCGGCTCCGCCTGGCCTTCGAGCGCGGCCAGGGCGGCCAGGTTGCCGTCGGTCACGCCGGGGATGGGCATCTCCACGCTGGTATCGAACGGCGCTTCGAACACGTTGCCGCGCACGACAATACACTGGGTATTAACCACCCAGCCCATCAGGCCGCTCTGGCTGCGCACCAGCAGCCACTCCGCGATCCGGTCGCGGGCCAGAATCTCCAGGATGCCGTCGCTGGGATAAAGAATCGCCAGGCGGGCCGCGTCGTTGTTCGGCGCGCTGCGGATGTACTGCGTGCAGCCGACTCGCGCGTTGGGCAGCGGAATCGGGGCGACGGGCGTGGCCGCCTGCCCTTCCGCCGCCCCCTCACCGGCGGCCACGGCGGCTATGTCGAAGACCACATCGTCCACGCCGGGCACCGGCATCACCACATCGGTTGTGATGGGGGCGTCGAAGACGTTATCCCTCACCACGATGCACTGCGTGTCCACCACCCAGCCCATCAGGCCGCTCTGGCTCAGGATCAACAGCCATTCCCCGCTCCGGTCACGGCCCAGAATCTCCAGGATGCCATCGCTGGGATAGAGAATCGCCAGGCGGGGGGAGTCGTTGCGCGGCGCGCTGCGGATGTACTGGGTGCAGCCCACAGTCGCCGTCGGCAGATCGGTTTCCAGCGTCGGCGGCAGCGAGCCGTCCGGGTTGGGCACTGGCATCTCGATGTCAGCCATCACCGGCACATCGAAGACGTTGCCGGATACCCGGATACACGGCGAGCCGAACCGCTGATCCAGCGTGCCATCCGGGTACCGCACCACCATATCATACACCCAGCCCATCAGGCCGTCGGTGCTCTCCACCAGCAGCCACCCGACCACCGTGTTGTGGCCAACCACCTGCTCATCCCGACCGACGACGCGCAGAATGCTCTCGCCAGGGTACAGGATCGCCAGGCGGGCGGAGTCCTCGCCGGGCGCGCTGCGGATATACTGGGTGCAGCCCACGGTGGCAAAGGGCGGGCCGTTGAACCCGGCGGGCACGGTCAGGGGGGCGTTGGCCCGGCTGCCCTGCAAACGCACACATTGATTATCCCGCAACCAGCCGGTCTGGCCGTTCTGCCGCAGCGTAACCAGCCAGTCACCGGTGACATCACGGCCAGTGACCAGCATCATTGGCTCGCCGGGGCCCAGGGTGGCCACTACGGCGGCGGTTTCGTTGGGCTGGTCGCGCAGCGTGTGATCGCAGACCAGCGTGACCACCGGCAGACCACCCTGCGCCTCTGCCGACGGGGGGACGCTCAGGCTCACCAGCACCAGCAAGACGATCCAGGGAAACACTTTCTTCATCGGCACTTCTCTCCTTCAGCGCATGGTCTCGTATGCCCCCCATGCTTGACGGCCACTATTGTAGCGGAGAATCCCCGGCGCGGGGATGGTTGACTGGCGGCGATCCGCCGCCCACGCCCAGGCTGACTACCGCGGACTCGGCTCCAGGCAGGATGGCAACTGGCCCACGTCCCGCGGCCAGCCATCCGTCGCCGTGCCCCCGTAAAACGCCAGATAATCCGCCACGTGCGCCGACCAGTAAGCGTCGCTGTGATCACCCAGCGGATTGATCACGTATTCGTGAGGAATCTGGCGCTCCACCAGACGATTGCTCAGCCGGCCGACTTCAGGCCGCACCGGGTCATTGGCCCCATTGTCCAGGTAGATGCGCAGCGTGTCCACAAACGGCGCGCTCAGGGCCAGGTCCAGCGGGTTGAAGTCCGGCGGCGTGTGGTCGTCGTCCAGGGCAGGGCTGTGCCCGCCGACCGCGCCGAACAGGTCCGGGTGGCGCAGGGCGATGCTCAAGGCCCAGAATCCGCCCCGACTGATGCCGCCAATGGCCCGGTACTCCCGCGCCTCCCAGGTGCAGAAATCATGCTCGATGCGGGGGATAAGCTCCTCCAGGAGGTAGGTTTCCAGCGACGGATCGGGCGGGAAGTCGTCGTTGGGCAGCAACTGCGCGCCATAGGGCATCACCAGCAGCATCGGCGGATACCGGTTCAGGCTCAGCCCCCGGTCCAGCATGTCGGTGACGCCGATATCCTGCCAGTGCGTATCGTCATTGCTGGCTCCATGCAACAGGTAAACCACTGGATACCGCCGCTCCGACTGGAAATAACACGGCGGCACATACACCCGGTAAGGCATGTTGCGCCCGGCGATCCGGCTGTCGAACCGGTCGAACACGATCACCTGCCCTTCCGTCTCCGGGCAGAGCATCGGAGTCGGCGTGACCGAAGGGGTCGGCGTTTCCGTGGCGTTTGGCGTGGGGGTGAGGGTGGGAGTTGGGGTTATGGTCGGGCCAGGGCTGGGGGTGGCCGTCACGATGATCACCTGCGGCGTCGGCGTCGGCACCAGCGGCTCACACGCCCCCCCTATCAGCAGACCGGCGATCAGGACAAGCAGGGGAAAAAAGCGTCGTTTTCCATCCATGGGGCCGATTATAGCACTGGCGGGAAACGGCCCGCCATTATTCGGGCCACGAACCTCATTCACCTGACCAGCGTCTGACCAGTAAGCGTCAGCGACGCGTATCGCATACGCTGGGCAAGGGTCGGCCCCGCGTCCGGCAGACAGGTATCAGAACTGATAAGGTGGAATCATGAACCCATCAAACCGCCGCAGAGGCGATCCCGGACCGCACACCAGACGGGCCATCTGCCCCACCTGTCACCAGCCAGGCGAATTCCAGGACAGCGGCCAACAGCGCTGGCCGCGCGCGGTAGCCGCTGCCCATGGCCTGCCGCCCGTGATCACCCTCTGGACCTGCCCGCACTGCGGCACGACCGTGTGCGAAGCCGAATTGTCGGCGTCGGCCCGGCCCTGACCGGCTTACAGGCCGCGAGCGGCCCTAGCAGTTGACGTGATACCGTTCGTAAGCGATGGCGGCCAGCTCCTCGCGGAACTTGGGATGGGCCACGTTGATCAGGCGCTTGACGCGCTCGCGGATGGGCACGCCGAACAGGTCCGCCACGCCGTACTCGGTCACGACATAGTGCACGTCGTTGCGCCCGGTGGTCACGCCCGCCCCCGGTTTTAGCTCCGGCACGATCCGGCTCACCGTATCACCTTTGGCGGTGGAAGGCAGGGCGATGATCGGAACCCCCTCATTCGCTTTGCCAGCCCCGCGAATGAAATCCAACTGGCCGCCCACGCCGCTGTAAAAGTAGTGGCCGATGCTGTCGGCGCAGACCTGGCCGGTGAGGTCCACTTCCAGCGCGCTGTTGATGGCCACCATACGGTCGTTCTGGCTGATCACGTAGGGGTTGTTGACGTATTCGGTCGGGTGAAACTCGCAAATCGGATTGTCGTGGATAAAGTCATACAGCTGTTGCGTGCCCAGCACAAAACCGGCGATGATCTTGCCCGGATGTAACGTCTTCCTCCGGCAGTTGATGACGCCCCGATTCACCAGGTCGATCACCCCATCCGAGAACAGTTCAGTATGGATGCCCAGGTCGCGATGGTCCCCCAGCAGACGGAGGACTGCATCCGGCACCGCGCCGATCCCGGTCTGCAACGTGGCCCCGTCCGGTATCAGCTCGACGATGTGGGCGGCAATCGCCTGCTGCAACTGGTTGGCCTCGGTCATGGGCATCTCCGGGATCGGGTAATCCACCTCCACCACGATATCCACGTCATTAATGTGAATCACACTGTCGCCCAACGAGCGCGGCATCTGTGCGTTGACCTCGGCGATGATGATGTCGGCCATCTCGGCGGCGGTTTTGGTGATGCCCACCTCAACGCCGAACGAGCAGAAACCGTGCATATCCGGCGGGCTGAGGTGGACGAGGGCGACGTTGATCGGGAACTTGTCCCGCATACGAAACAGGCGCGGCACGTCCGACAGCAAAATCGGGGTGAAGTCGGCCCGCCCATCGTTAACCGCCTCCCGCACATTCGCGCTGATGAACATGGCGTTGACGCGCAAATGGCCGGATAGCTCCGGGGCGACGTATCCCACCTCGCTGAGCGCCAGCAACTGCACCAGTTCCACCTGCGTCAGCGTCTCAGCCCGGGCGACCAGGGCGGTCAGCACCTGTTGCGGCACCGAACAGTTCCCGGTCATGAAGACACGATCGCCCGACTTGATGTATTCCACCGCCTGCGCGGCGGTGAGGTACTGCGTCTTTTGCCTACTCATACGCGGGTTCCGCTCCGTCCATGGCAACTATACGGCCCAGCCGGGATCGCTCACACGTGCTGGCTCGCGCACGTGTTTCGACGAAGGCTTTGCCCTAAACATAACACGCCTTGCCTCCCCGTCCTACTGGCAAATGGCGGCTTTTCCCTGATACTCATCAGCAATGGTCTGCTCTGGCCGTCGTACCGGGCCGGATCAGGGGACTGGCGGACCGCTGGCAAAAAAACGGGTGAGAGAAAAGGATCGCCTCCCTCTCATCACCCGCTGACCACCAGGGATAAAATCAGTACGTCGGCAACGACGGGTCGATCTGGCGCGCCCAGGCGTTGATGCCGCCCGCCATGTTGTACAATCGCGTGTAGCCGTGCGCCTGGAGCTGACGGATCACGTCCGCCGAGCGGACGCCGGTCCTGCAATGCACCACGATATCCCGGTCGCGCGGCAACTCATCCAGGTGGTGGAGCACCTGATCCTTGGGAATGCGCCGCGTCCCCTCGATGGCGCTGATCTGCCATTCCGGCGGCTCGCGCACATCCAGGATCAACAGGTCATCCCCGGCCTCCAGGCGGGCCTTAACCTCATCCACCGTGAGGGACCTGACCGGGGGTTGGCCGTCATCATAGGCGCTGTGGTCGTGGCCCGGCACCCCGCAAAACTGCTCATAGTCGATCAGCGCGGTGATGGTCGGATGGGGGCCGCACACCGGGCAGCGCGGATTCTTGCGCAGCCGGATCGTGTCAAAGGTCATGCTGGCGGCGTCGTAGAGCAGCAGACGCCCGATCAGCGGCTCGCCGCAGCCGATGATCAACTTGAGGGCCTCCGTCGCCATGATGGTGCCGATGGTGCCCGGCAGCACGCCCAGCACGCCGCCGTCCGCGCAACTCGGCACCAGGCCGGGCGGCGGCGGTTCCGGGAACAGGCAACGGTAACACGGGCCTTCCGCCGCGTAAAAGACGCTGACCTGCCCTTCAAAGCGGTAGATGCTGCCGTAGATGTTCGGCTTGCCCAGCATCACGCTGGCGTCGTTCATCAGGTACCGGGTTGGGAAGTTATCCGTCGCCCCCAGAATCACGTCGTAGTCCTTCATGATCGCCAGCGCATTGCCGCTGGTGATCGGGACGGGATATTTCACCACCTCGATGTAGGGGTTGATGTCCAGCAGCGCGGCCTCCGCCGAGTCGATTTTGGGGCGGCCCACATCCTTGGTCCCGTGGATGATCTGGCGTTGCAGGTTGCTCTCGTCCACCACATCATAATCGACGATGCCGATCCGCCCGACGCCCGCCGCCGCCAGGTACAGGCCCGCCGGGCTGCCCAGGCCGCCCGCGCCGATGATCAACACGCTGGCCGCCTTCAACCGCTTTTGCCCCTCGACGCCCACCTCCGGCAGGACGAGATGTCGGCTGTAGCGGCGGATCTCTTCATGGCTGAGCAGTACCGCCGCCGGATCAATCCGTTCAACTGTAGCCGCCATGTCCCATTCCTTATCCAGCGCCGTCTAAATGCTCTCCAATTGCCGCCGCAGCTTTCCCAGCCCCGTCACGCCGTAGTTCACCTCGCGGGGGCGGCCCTGACGATCCAGGATATAGGTGGTCGGCACACTGAGCACTCCCCAGCGAGCCGCCGCTTCCGGGTCGGCCAGGGCGTTCACTTCGACGATCTGTAACCCACTGCCCAGATCGGATTGCAGGGCGCGTAAAGCGGGCTGTTGCTGCGTCTGGCAGGGTAGGCAATGCGGCGACGTGAAGTATACGATGGCCGGGACGCCAGGCAGCAGGCCGGCCAGCAGGGGATCGGTGGCCGCCAGGCGGCGGACACGGCGCACCTGCCAGCGCCGCACCGCTGAGTAGCCCAATACCAACAGCCCCACAATTCCGAGGACGATCGCTATCCGCTCCATCAGCGATCCGTCTCCACCGGTTGACGGTCAAAACCAGGCACGCCCAGGCGGTTCAGCCAGTAGTAGACGGTGCAGCCAGCGCACCAACCCGCCAACAGGTTCAGCGCGGCCAGGACGATCACCAGCCAGGCCAGCGCCCAACCAATGACGGCGCTCCCCAGCAGCAGCCCCAGCGTGCTCAGCGCCGTAAAAACTCCCCCCACTCCCTGCGCGAAACGGTGCGGTTCGGGGTTGTCGGGGATCACGTCCGGCCGGACGATCCCGGCGGGCCGGAGCACATGCTGGTAGAACCGCTTGAACAGCTCCGCGCCCGGCAGGATCGTCCCAACCAGCATCACGGCGGCGACGAACCCGACCAGCGCCGGCGCGTTCAGAAGAAACGCCAGCACGAGCAGGGCGATGATGAACGCCTGGTTAGTCCGTATCGCGCTGTGGTCAACCTTGCGCTCGGTATCCATGACTGGGCTCCTTACGACGGCTCTCGGCCATCCACTAACCTGCCACTGCCGGATAAGCCCGCCTCACGTCATCCGGCGCTCCATCAGCCAGGAGCCAATGCCTCCGGCAATCGCCGGAATGATGCGCAACTGGGCATCTTCGGCCAGTGGCGTGTCCAAATCCTGCAAAAAACGGATGTCTTCTTCACCCAGGAAAACATTGACGAACTGACGCAGGCGGTCGCCCTCATAGAGGTGCGCCCGCAGGTCCGGGTATTGAGCGGTCAGATCGTCGAGCGCCTCGCCGACCGTCCCCCCGCCTACCGTCACTTCAGCGTGGCCGCCAGTGTACTGCCGCAGCGGAGTCGGAACCTTGATACTGACCATGAGTCTCTCACCTTTGCTCCCTACAAATACCTGTTTTCATCGGGCTGCCCAAACACAGACCATGACAGCTTACGAAGTTTGTAACGCCTGTTCGTCAAACGCGCGCCGGTCTTCGGCCAGCTGCCAGGCCCGCGTCTCCACCGTCTGGCCACCGCGCACGCTGACGATGAGGTAAACAAAATTGGGCAGGGCGTGGACGCGGTCGTATTCCGAGGGGACCGCCGGATGATCCGGGTGGCTGTGGTAGTAACCCAGCAGCGCCAGCCCGCGCGCGTCCGCCTCGTCCTCCAGGCGCATCCAATCGGCAGGCGTCATGGCATAACGATGGTATTGCTCCTCCGCAGCGAAGACA
>DAOTXK010000324.1:0-2229 GCA_034435395.1 Anaerolineae bacterium
GGGGGGCTGCGCAGCCACACCAAATCAGCGTCCGCCTGCACGATCTCCTCCGCCTGCGCCAGCAGACGATCAAACGCCTCCCGCTCGATTTGCAGGCGGCTGCGGAGCTGCTCACGCGACATGCCCCGGCGAAGCGGTTGCGCCCGGTGGTAATCGGCCAGTTCGGCTTCGATCTGTCGCCGCAGGCGATGGTAGGTCTGCGCCGCCAGCCACCAGTCACCTGCTTCATACACCAGCCCGTCCCTCGCGGCCTGCCGCAGCGCGTCTTCCACCTCATTGTCGGCCAGACCACTCCGGGACCGGATATCCGGCAAACGGAGGGGGGTCGCCGCCCGCTCCAATGCCTGGGCCACCAGTTCGGCGGGCGTGCCCCGCGCCAGCGTTTCCAGCCGGGCGATCACTTCCGGACGCCTCCGCCGCCAGCGCCGCCCAGGAGCCGGATCGACCACCACGCCGCCGCCGATGGTCTCGGCTGGCGACGGAACCCGCAGGATAAAGCGGTCCCCGCGCACCAGGGCAACCGGGTCGGCCAGCTGGATTTGCAGCCACCCTTCGGCCCCTGGCGGCAATTCGTCAGCCTCCAGCAGGCGGACGCGAGCCACCGTTTCCGCCGCGCCGGAGAAAAACTTGACCTCGGCGTTATGCTTCAGCGGCCGGCTGGCCTCCGGCAGGTGGCGGAAGCGGACGTCCACCAGCCTGGTGCCGCGCAGCCAGCCCGGCGTGGTCAGCACCTGCCCGCGCCGAAGATCGGCCTTCTCCAGACCGGTGACATTCACCGCCACCCGGCTGCCGGGCAGGGCCCGCTCCAGCCTGGTCTGATACGACTGTAAGCCCCGGATGCGCCCGCCCAGACCCTCCGGCTGCACCTCGATGGTATCCCCCACGGCCAGACTGCCCCCGGTCAACGTCCCCGTGACCACCGTGCCAAAGCCGCTCATCGTGAACACGCGGTCGATGGGCAGCCGGGGACGCCCCTGGTCGACTCGAGGTGGGCGCATCGCCAGAAAATCGCTTAGCGCGGCCAGCAACGCCTCCAGCCCCTCGCCGGTCCGGGACGATACCGGCACCAGAGGGGCGTCAGCGAGGGCCGTCCCCTGCGCGATCTCGCGCACATCCATCTCGACCAGTTCCAGCCATTCCGGGTCGCTGACGAGGTCCTTCTTCGTCAGGGCGATCACCCCACCCGGCACATCCAGCAGATCGAGGATAGCCAGATGCTCGCGCGTCTGAGGCATCACGCCTTCATCGGCGGCCACCACCAGAATCGCGGCGTCGATGCCCCCCACCCCGGCCAGCATGTTCTCGATGAAATCCCGGTGCCCTGGCACATCCACCACGCCGAGTTGTGCGCCGTTGGGGAGCGTGATCCAGGCGAACCCCAGATCGATGGTCATCTCGCGCTCTTTTTCTTCCCGCAGCCGATCCGGATCGATCCCGGTCAGCGCCTTGACCAGCGTTGACTTGCCATGATCGACATGCCCGGCCGTCCCAACCACATACATCATGTCCGCACTCCGTCCCTGACATAAAAGCGGGGCACGGCGATCACCCCCCGTACCCCACACGCGGAGCGGCCTGACTCGCTACGTCGGCGTGTTGCCGCCATTGCCCGAGGGAACTCCGGCAGGCACCTGGGTGTCATACTGATCCAGCAAAGTCTGATACTGTTCCCGGTACAGGGCGGCGCGCGCCCGCTCCAGGCCCCACAAACGGTTCAGGCTGTCTTTAACCGGCGGGATATGCTCGGCCAGCTCGTTTAACCGGGCGATGTACCCCTCAAACTCCCGGTCGTGGCTGCGCCAGGCTTCGTCATTGGTCAATGTGAACTGCTTCCAACGTTTCTGGTCATCGGCGGTCCAGGCATTCCACTCCTGGCGGAAGCGGTCCTCGGAGAGCCGCTGCATCTCGGCCACCTCGTTAATCCGCCGCTCCAGCCGGTCGCCGATTCGCTCGAAATCATCGATAATGCGCTTCATCTGGCGATAGGCTTCCGACCACGTTTCAAAGCGCTGGAGGTAACGCTGCATGTCCTCGTCATAAGTGCCAATCCGGCCTGCCATCTCTTCCAGCTGCTGATCGCGCCGCTGGAGGATGAGCTGCTGCTGGTCGATGAACTGCTGAATCTGCTCGCGGCGGTCGCGCTCCCCGCTTTGCACTTCCAACACCCGCTTCTCATTGCGCAGCGCCATTTCTTCCAGCAACTCCAGCTTGGGGCGGATGCCGTCGATC
>DAOTXK010000325.1:0-2627 GCA_034435395.1 Anaerolineae bacterium
TCACCTGATGCCGCCCCGAATGGCGGAGGCGGGGGGCGTCACTGGCCGCCCGGCGGCGGATACGTCCGTGGCTGTCGGGCCCGTCGACCGTCGCCAGTTCCTGATCCGGCTGGGGGGCGGGGTTGCGCTGATCACGGTGGCCGGGGCGGGTTTGGGGGGAATACTCAATGATAGCCGTCGTTCCCCGATCACTGTCTCTGAGCCGCGTGAGAACGTCAGCGCTGCCGGGCCGGGCGATTTGCCCAATGCTGGCGCTCGCGTCGAGCCAGCGCCCGGCACACGCCCGGAGTATACGCCGCTGGACGATCACTACCGGATCGACATCAGCCTGCGCCCGCCGGCGATTGATGGGGCGACCTGGACGCTGCCCATCACCGGCCTGGTGGACCATCCGCTGGAATTGACGCTGGCCGATCTGCGAGACAACTATGAGTCCATGGACCAGTACGTTACACTGTCCTGCATTTCCAACCCGGTCGGCGGCGACCTCATCGGCACCACGCTGTGGACCGGTGTCAGCCTGCAGAGCATCCTGCCGGATGTGGGGGTCCAGGAAGATGCTGCCTATCTGCGCATCACGTCTGCCGATGGTTTCTATGAGACAGTGGCGCTTACCCTCATTCACCTGGACGAGCGGATCATGTTGTGTTACGCCTGGGATAATCAACCGCTCACTGCGGAGCATGGCTTCCCGCTGCGCATCTACATCCCCGACCGGTATGGCATGAAACAGCCCAAGTGGATCACGGGCATCGAGGTGGTGGCGGACTATGCAGAAGGCTATTGGGTGGATCGCGGCTGGGACGAGGTGGCGCGGGTGCGAACCACCGCCGTGATCGACACGGTGGCCGCCGAGGCGCTGATCCGGGATGGCGACCGGCTGTTCGTGCCCGTGGGTGGCATTGCCTACGCCGGGGCGCGCGGCATCTCGAAAGTTGAGGTGCAGGTGGACGGGGGCGGCTGGCAGGAAGCCCAGCTTCGCCCACCGCTTTCCGGCACCACCTGGGTGATCTGGCGCTACGACTGGCCGTTTGAGGAAGGCAACCATACCTTTGCTGTGCGCTGCGTGGATGGCGAGGGGACGCCTCAGATCGAGACGCCGCGCCCGCCCCATCCCAGCGGGGCCACCGGCATTCACACCAGGCGGGCAGCGGTGCAGCCTCCCGCCGACATAGGGTGATCGTCCCGCCAACGGACGCCCATCCGTTGAGAAGGGTAAGACGGGTCTGCGTCTGCCCCTTTTTCTTTGGGGTGGTCAGGCAGGCCCTTAACCTGATGGTTTCCTGGCGTTTGCCCGCCGAAACTCCTACGCGACCGTTGACTCGGTTCATCTTTTTATTATAATGGGGACCATCAATATCATAAAAGGAGAGTGTTATGTCCGTTTGGTCGATCACGAACGTTGTCCGGTTTCGACGGCTGGTTCCGTTGGTGCTGATAGTGTTGTTACTTTTGACATTGGCGAATGATGTTTGGGCGCAGGGAGGGCTGCTTACTTATGGCGCGAACGCGATCGGCTCCCTCTCTGCCCAGGCACCTCTGGCGTTTTATGCTTTTAACGGCAGCGCCGGCGATCAGATCACGGTCCATGTGGCGGGCATTTCGCCGGGGGTGCTGCCTGGCGTCAGCCTGCTCTCCCCCACCCAGCAACAGCTTGCCTCCAATGCCAACGATCCATACGGCAGCGGCGATGGCACGGAAGCCCGCCTCACCTTTCGTCTGCCAGCGAGCAGCATTTATACGCTGCTGGTCTCCAACACAACGGGCACGCCCGGCGATTTCCTGATCCGGCTGCGTGGGCGGCCTGCTGAAGCCAGCCCAGGGATTTCGCCGGAGGGGCCGACGGTGGCGGATGTCGCGCCGGGCGGGCTGTCCCAGGCGTTCAGTTTTACCGCCAGCCCCAACGGCTCGACCACCTTGATCGTCACCACCGACACGCCTGGCTTTGCCTTTACGGTGCAGGTCCGTGATTCCACCGGGCAACTGGTGGCCGTTCTGACAAGCGGCGACCTGGGGCAGGCCAGCTTCGTGGTGGGGGCGGGTGAGGAAGTTTATGAGGTGATCATCTCGGCGCTGAATCCTCAACTGCCGGGCACGGTGACTATCACCGTGGTCGAGGGGGCAGGAGGCCCGTCCGCAGCCGAGGTTCCGCTCCCACCGGTGGCGACTGAGGAAGTCGCGCCGCCTGCGGCCAGCGCCCCAGCGGACGTGTGCACCGTGAGCGGCAGCAATGTTAATCTGCGGGCTGGCCCCGGCACAGACTTCCCGATCATCGGCTCTCTGACGGCGGGCACGCCGCTGAGAGTGACGGGACGTACCCCCGATGGCAGCTGGTATGCCGTGAACTACGGCGGTCAGCAGGCATGGGTCTTCGGCGGCGTGGTGAACTTCAGCGGCCCTTGCGGCGTTCTGCCGGTCGTGCAGCCGCCGTCCACGGGCGGTGAGCAGCCGCTGGTCCCTGCGGCCACGGAAGAAGTGGCCGGACTGACCCCCACGGGTGCCGGACCGGTCCAGGTGACGGCCACCGCCACATCTACTCAGCCGGTGCAGCAGCAGCCGACCCTCACTGCCACGCCGACCCAGCCGGTGCAGCAACAGCCATCGTCCACTGCCACGCCCACTCAGCC
>DAOTXK010000326.1:0-6309 GCA_034435395.1 Anaerolineae bacterium
GAATTGCCAGGGCACGCCCCCGGCCTATACAATCGGAGGAACAGCGATGGCAGGAGGGGGTGCTTTCATGGGGAGACGGTTACGGGAAGGCGGGACGCTGCTGCTGGGGACGCTCCTGCTGCTGGCGGCCTGCCAGCGAGGACCGAACTTCATCGCCGCCGGGACCAGCAACACGGCCTGGGTCCCGGTTTACCGCGACTTCGACGGCGTCACCATGGTCTACGTGCCCGCTGGATGTTTGATGATGGGGCGCAGCGGCGGGCCGCCGGAAGAATCGCCGGTCCGGCGGGTGTGCCTGACCGAGTTCTGGATCGGCCAGACCGAGGTCACCAATGCCCAGTACGCCAGGTGCGTGGCGGCCGGAGCCTGCACGCCGCCCGCCGACCGGACGCTCTACGACCGCGCCGCCTACGCCGACCACCCGGTGGTCAACGTCACCTGGGAACAGGCCGACGCCTACGCCCGGTGGCGCGGGGGACGGCTGCCCACGGAGGCCCAGTGGGAGTACGCGGCGCGCGGGCCGGAGGGGCGGGTTTATCCCTGGGGCAGCGCCGAGCCGACCTGCGACCGGGCCTGGATCAGCGGCTGCGGGAGCGGGACGGCGGCGGTCGGGCCGCAGGAGCGCCCGATGGGCCGGTCGTGGGTGGGGGCGCTGGACATGGCGGGCAACGTCTGGGAATGGGTGGACGCCTGGTACGACAACCGGGCATATGCCACCCTGGCTGATGGCGCAGTGGACCCCCCTGGCCCGGCGGAAGGCACGATGCGCGTGTTGCGCGGCGGGGCCTGGAGCGACGACCAGGAGCGGACCAGGACAACCTACCGGTCGCGGCACAACCCCAACTTCCTCAGCGACGGGCGCGGCTTCCGGATCATCATCATCGCGCCGCGCGAAGGATGACGGGGCTTGCGTTATAATACCCTTACCCTGTTGATCGGCTGGCGGTAGCGAGGGTGAGGGTCGTGCGGATTTTTGTCTCCTACAGCCGCATTGATCGGGCGCTGGCGCGGGACCTGGTCCGGCGGCTGCGCGATCGGTTCCGCCACGCCGAGGTCTGGTACGCCGACAGCCTGTCCAATGGTTACGGCGGCTGGGCGGAAACCCTGCGCCAGATCGCGGCCTGCGACATCTTCATCTGCCTGCTGTCGCAGGATGCGGTCGAGTCGCCGTACTGCCAGGCCGAACTGGAGGAGGCGCTGCAACAGGGCAAGTGTATCCTCCCCGTGGTGATCCGCGCCGGGACGCCCGTCCCCGCGTCCCTCCGCCAGTATCCCCTGGTGGACCTGTCAAGGCCCAACGTGTTGGGCGGCATCACGGCGGACGGGCTGGCCGACCTGCGAGGGGCTATCGCGCGCATCCTGGCGGCGAGGGCTGGCTCGCCGCCAGGGCGTGGTCCGGTTTCCCCGGGGGCCGCGCCAGCGCCGGTCCGCGCGCGTCGTCAGGGCGGCGGGGGGCGGGGACGGCTGTGGGCGCTGGGCATGGCGCTGCTGGCGCTGGTAGCGCTGATCGCCCTGGTGGCGGCGTTGCATGACCGTTCCGACCGGGAGGCCACGCCGACGGTGACCCTGGTGGCAGTCATCCCGGACATCCGCCCCAGCCCGCCGCCGGAGACGGCGACCGCCGCGCCGACGGCCACCCAGCCGCTGACGCCCGGCCCGACGGCCAAATCGTCCACGCCGGTGGAAACCAGGGCGACGGCCACGCTCGCCCCCACCGACCGGCCCAGCCCGACGCCGACGGCGTCCCGGACCCCCACTGCCCCGCCCACACTGCCCCGGACCGCCGACCGGATGGGCACGTCGCAGCCAACGGAAACCCTGACGATCACCCCCACCGGCACCCCCACGCCCACGCCGGCCCGCCTGGCGGGGACGCCGGTGGTGGAGTCGCTGGGCGGCGTGCCGCTGGTCTACGTGCCCGCCGGCTGTTTCCTGATGGGGAGCGACGACGGCGACCCTGACGAGCGCCCCGTTCATCGGGTGTGTCTGAGCGCCTTCTGGATCGGGCGGACCGAGGTGACCAACGCCCAGTATGCCGCCTGCGTGGATGAGGGGGGCTGCCTGCCGCTGGCCGACCGCCGCTATGCCAGCGACCCGGCCTACGCCGACCATCCGGCGGTGGGCGTCACCTGGGAGCAGGCGGACGCCTACGCCGCCTGGCTCTCGGCGACGACCGGGGAGTCATTCCGCCTGCCGACGGAAGCCCAGTGGGAATACGCGGCGCGCGGGCCGGAGAGTCGCCTCTATCCCTGGGGGGAGACCTTCGACGGGACGCGGCTGAACTACTGTGACGTCAACTGCCCCAGCGACGGGCGCGATTCGGCCTATGATGACGGGTATGCGCGCACCGCCCCGGCAGGCCGCTACAGCCCGGCGGGCGACTCCTGGGTCGGCGCAGCGGACCTGGCGGGCAACGTCTGGGAGTGGACCGCCGACTGGTACAGCGCCGGTTATTACGCCTCGCTGCCCGACGGCGCGCGCGACCCGGCGGGGCCGGAGGCGGGCCAGATGCGGGTGCTGCGCGGCGGCTCATGGTACCTGGACCGGCGGCTGTGCCGCAGCGCTGACCGCTACGGCAACCGCCCCGGCTACTGGTACTGGAGCGTGGGCTTCCGGGTGGCCCGGCCGGCGGATTCATGAAGGGGAGGGTGGCATCCCCTCACCAGGTTTATGGCTTCGCCCACTCGCCCCACCACGCCGGGCCGTAGTCGTCGCCGAACAGTCGCCTATATGAACTCTACGCGGCTGGCCATGTCTTCAGCGGATAGCCGGGCATGGATGCTGATCAGTGCTCGCACCCAGCGCCCGATGGTCATGTGCCTCTGTTTGCCAAAGACGATCCCGGCATGTTCGATACCCTGACGCGCCAGCCTCAGGAAGTCCCGATCATGGGTGCACAGCACACGTCCCATCACCGTCGCCCGCGTCAGGTGATCGCGGTCAGCGTTGCTTAACCTGCCAAGTTCGCGCACCGTCACCGCGTCTATCCCGCGCCGGTTCAGGTGTTCAGCCACGACCACCGGCACGTTTTCGTCCAGATAGTTCTTAATCGCGGCCACGGGT
This sequence comes from Anaerolineae bacterium, assembly GCA_034435395.1. Taxonomy (GTDB): domain Bacteria; phylum Chloroflexota; class Anaerolineae; order Aggregatilineales; family Ch27; genus DAOTXK01. The sequence goes on from DAOTXK010000326.1 coordinate 3,064, forward strand.
CAGCTCTTCGCGCAGTTCGTCCGCGATGCGTTCACTCTCCGCGATTTCGGCGTCGATCTCGGCCTTATGATCGAAATAATAGGCCAGCGCGGCATGGACCTGCCCCAGCGTCAGGTCCAACTGCGCGGCGATCTCGTCGGGCGTCTGCATCCACACGTCGTGGTAAATGGCGATGTCCGAGACCATGACCTGAGTCCCGGCGATGACCGGACGTCCGCTGCGGACAGCCGGATCCGAAACGATGGTTTCGATGGCGAGAATCTGGCGCATGGCTCACCTCTGGTAGCAACCTTGACCTGATGATACCACATCATTTGTTCCACTCGCCCCACCACGCCGGGCCGTAGTCGCCCACGCCGCTCAACCCCGCCGCCACGCCGACATATACGGCATCCGCCCACAGCGGGACCGCCGGGTACAGCCCCGCCGGGCCGAACAGCCGCCCCTCAAGATGGGCGTACACGTCAGGCCGCCCGTCGCCGCTGACCGTCGCCGCCGCCCAGTCGATCAGCGCATCGACGGGGCCGCAGGGCAGGCCGCTATAGAAGTAGCCGAAGCGGCAGTGGAAGGCGTCCGCCGCGCCGCCCTGGGCGTCGAGGGTCAGGGCTGACCAGGGCGCGATCCAGATGTGCGGGCGGGTGGTGTGTTCGAAATCCACCATCCCCCGCCCCAGGTCGACCAGCCGGTCCTGCCGCAGGGGGATCACCTCAAACAGCCCGGCCCCGCAGTTGAGGGTCGCCGTCCACTGGGCGATGATCTGGTCCCCCAGCGCTTCCTGGCCCTGGGGAACCGCCACCTGGATGATCTCCGGCACGCCCTGGCAGTTGGGGAACCCGGCGGCGGCCAGGGCGTCGCGCGCCGCCTCCGGCTCAAAGCTGATACCGGCGTCGGCGGGCGGCCCGGCGATCGCGGCGGGCGGGGTGAAGGTGGTGATCGGCAGCCGGAACGGGTCACTGGCGGCCAGCCTTTCCCGGTCCAGCGCCCAGGCCAGCGCCTGGCGCACGCCCAACTGGTTCACGAAGGCGCGTTCGGTGGAGAAGCCGAGCACCGTCACCGCTGACCCGCGCCAGACCTGGACCGCGTCCGGCCTTTGCTGGCGGAGGTCGGGGCCGCCCGCCCCCAGCCGGGCGAAGTCAACCGCCCCGCGCGCGAACAGCGCCGCCCGCGCCGCGTCGTCGGCCTCATAGGTGATGGTGATCGGCCCGATGTTACCCGGCAGCGGCTCCGGCCAGTGAGGGTTGCGGACCAGCGTCAGGGTCTGGCCGGGTTCCCACGCCGCCAGGACGTAGGGGCCGTCGCTGACGAGGGTGGGCCAGGCGGGCGTGAAGGTGACGAACTCGCGGGGCACCGGGCGGAACTCCGGCTGGGTCAGCAGGGCGGGCAGGTAGGCAGTGGGGAAGGCCAGCCGCAGGACCAGCGTGGCCGGGGTCGGCGCTTCCGCCCCCACCCAGCCAGCGACCCGCTCGTCGGTGATGAGCAGCGGGTCGGCCTGAGCGGCGGTGTAACAGCCCTGGATCACCAGCACGGCGGGGCTGGCGGGCGAGGGCCGGAGCGGGTGGCAGGCCCGCCGCAGCGCCTCCACTACATCGTCGGCGGTCACCGGACGCCGGACAAAAACCTCGCCGCTGGCCGGGTTGTAGCCGACCCAGGGGATGTCGTCGCGCAGGGTGAAGGTCCAGGTCAGCCCGTCCGCGCTGACCGTCCACTCCCGCGCCAGGACCGGGACGGCGCGGCGCGTCGGCGCGTCGTAGCGGAACAGACCGACGAACAGGTTTTCGATCAGGTCGCGGGCGTCGGCGGCCTCCAGCGGCAGGGAGACAGGATCGGGCACGGGCGACTGCGCCGTCGCGCCGGGGATGGGGACGGCGGCCAGGCGCAGGGTGAAGCTTCCCTCTTGCGCCTGTATTTTCACCAGCGAGAGGGCCAGCGCGCCCACCACCCCGACGATCAGACCCCGGCGGACGAGGCGGGTCGCCGCTAGGACGACGCCGCTTCGCTTACGACGGTCGTCCTGGTGCCGCCCAGGGACAGCAGGGACAGGGCATGCCCTGTCCCGGATGGAGCATGCCCCCCTACACCCGTCTCCGCCGTTGACATTCGTTCGCTCCATGAGAGACCGGTCCTCGCAAGCGAAGGGGCAGGCCCTCGCGCCCGCCCCCAGGAACCAGCGTCGGTTATGTTACCGTCATCGCCGGGAAGTAGCAAGGCGCGCACTGGAGATCGGGCGCATCCGCCCGACACGCAAACCGCCCACCGCGTGGTACAATCCGCGCCATGAACAGCCAGGTAACCGACGGGCCACCGGCCCCCCACGGACGCGGCATGCCGCGTCCCGACCGCGATCCGCGCCGCGATCCGCGCGTCGTCGATCGCGCCGTCCTGATCTTCATCCTGCTGGCGGCGATCCTGCTGCGGGCGGAGTACCTGCTCCAGATCGAACACAACGTCGATCACGCCTGGCCCATCGCCCAGGCGCTGGATACGCTGGATCGGGGAATCTGGCCGCTGACCGGGCAGGGCACGTCGGTGCTGTTCGCCAGCGGGCCGCTGACCGGCTACCTCTACCTGCCCGTCGTGACCCTGACGCGCTCCCCGCTGGGGGTGTACGTCCTGGTGATCGCGCTCAATACGTTGGGCGTGCTGCTGGCCTACCGCGCCGCCCGGATGCTGCTCGGCCCCCGGCGGGCTTCTCTCGCGGCGGGCCTGCTGGCCGTCAACCCCTGGGTCATCGAATACAGCCGGACGACCTGGGTGCAGAGCCTGTTGCCATTTTTTGTCCCGGCGGTCGCCTGGCTGCTGTGGCCGGTCCTGCTGGGGCGGAGCCGCCGCCCGATCCGACGGACGGCGCTGGCTCTGATCGTGCTGACCATGGCCGCGCAGTCCTATCTGCTGGCCTACGCGCTGCTGGTCCCGGCCGTCATCCTGCTCGTCATCTTCCGGCGGCGGCTCCCCCGGCGCGGCCTGCTGATCGGCGGGGCGGTCTTCCTGCTGGCGACGGCGATCTACGGACTCGGGCTGGCCGGGCAGTGGCCGACCGTGCAGGAGCGGCTGGCGGCGTTTTCCTCCAGTCAGGCGGCGCTCCGCCCTGAGGCATGGGATCACGCCGTGCGGCTGATCAGTGGGGCGGACTACGCGCTGGCGCGCGGGACCGCCGCCCCGGCTGCCGACTCCGCGCTCCGCCACGACCTGAGCCGGATCGCGCACGGCGTGATACTGGCGGCCTTGCTGATCGGGATCGCCCTGGCG
>DAOTXK010000327.1:0-3373 GCA_034435395.1 Anaerolineae bacterium
CCACCTGACAGGCCGCCACTAGGGCCGGCGCGTCCAGGAACTCCCGATCCCGCAGGGCATCGCTGAAACCCCGCCAGATCTGCGAGAGAATCACGCCGGAGTTGCCGCGCGAACCATTGACCGCGCCCTTGGCGAACCGGAGAGTAATGGCGCCCACCTGGGGATCATCGATGTCGGCAATCTCCGCATACGCGCTTTGCATGGTCAGCAGCATGTTGATGCCTGTGTCGCCGTCCGGGACCGGGAAAACGTTAAGCTGGTTGACGATCTGGTAATGTTGCTCCAGCCAGGCCATGCCGGCCAGCAGCAACTCTTTGAACGCCCGCCCGTCGAGGGTCAGACATCCGCTGGAGGAGGACACGTCGTCAGTCATGGGCCACTTCCCTCTACGGCTCTCAGGCATCCGGATGGGTCACGCGCAGGCCCTGCACATGGACGTTCACCTGAGCCACGGGCGCGCCCACGCTTTTCTCCACCTGGTAACGCACCGCGTTAATCAGGCTGTTCGCCACCGTGGCGATGCGGGTGCCGTACTCAATAATCACATACAAGTCAATCGTGATGGCGTCGCCATGCAGCGAGACTTCCACCCCCCGATTGGGATCGCGGGAGAGCGCCGCGGCGACTTCGGACGCCAGGTTGGGCGTCGCCATGCCGACAATCCCATAACTCTGCAAGGCCGCCCGACAGGCAATGGAAGCAATGGCCGTAGGGGCAATATGAATGTCGCCGGGAATAACCTGTTCATCGGTCATAAAAAACTGATCCATTTTTCGCTACGGTTACGTCTGCCGCCCAAACAGGAGCAATGTCGCTGGCCCCCCTCTTCCGGTCAACCGGCGTCGGCTCGCCGCTCCACGATCGGCTGGCTTCAGCCATCTATCATTATAACAAACAAAGAGCCTTCAACACCCTGACCTGGCTGACCGATAGTTCGCCGAGGACGCCCCTCGGCAGGTGCTCAGATTTGCTTATTTCGCGCCGCCATCTAAAATCCTGGCAACGCGTCGTCGCCAGCAGGAATTACGCCGCCAAGGTCGGCGATTCTTTTTAAGGAGGAACGCGCATGAGCCGGTTTTTTGTAATACTGACTTGCCTGGTGATCCTGATCCCAATGGCCGGAGTAGCGCTGGCCCAGGGTGGTAACCCATTTGGCGCGCCCGACCCGAACCGTCCAGTGGGCCTGACGAAGCTGACCGATCAGGTGGCCCCCGGCTATGTGCTGGTGTCCATCGTGCAATCCCCCGACGTCATGCTGCTCTCTAATGACGGTCGCGTGGTCAATATCTGGGAGGGGACGCACTTTCTGGGACAGGCCGTCTACCTGCTGGAGAATGGCCATCTGCTGCGGACCGTGTCTCTGGATACCAACGCTTATGGGCCAGGAGGCCGGTGGGGGTTTGTCAATGGACGGGTTGAGGAACTCACCTGGGATGGCCGAGTGGTCCGGGCATTTAACTACGGTAACCGCCGGGTCGTGGGCCATCACGACATCGAACCCATGCCCAACGGCCATGTTCTGATGGTGGCCTTCGAAATGTTTACCGGCGCGGAGGCGCTGGCGGCGGGCCGCGCCCCGGAACTGCTCCCGGAAGAAAACGCCATCTGGAGCGAGAAAGTCGTTGAAATTGATCCGGCAACCGGCCAGATCGTCTGGGAATGGCGCGTCTGGGATCACCTGGTACAGGAATATGATGAAACCGCCGACAATCACGGTGCGGTCGCCGCCCACCCAGAGTTGATCGACATCAACTACACCATTGATCAGTCCATCGACTGGCTCCACATCAACGCCATTGACTATAATGCCGAGCTTGATCAGATTGTGTTAAGCCCGCGCACCTTCAGCGAAATCTGGATCATTGATCACGGGATCACCACCGAACAGGCCAGGGGCGAAGCCGGTAACCTGCTGTACCGCTGGGGCAACCCCGCAGCCTACCAATCGGGAACCGCCCAGGATCGCCACCTCTTCTATCAACATAATCCCCAGTGGATTCCCCCGGGGTATCCCGGCGCGGGTCATATCCTCATTTTTAACAATGGCGGCGCTGAGCGTCCCTACTCCTCCGTCGTCGAAATTATCCCCCCCACCGACGAAACCGGAGCCTATATCATGAATCCGGGGGAGCCGACGGGACCCGCCAGCTATGCGTGGCAGTACATTGCCGATCCTCCCTCGGCTTTTTACTCGCCCCTGATCTCCAGCGCGCAACGCCAGCCCAACGGGAATACGCTCATCACAGAGGGGCTTGAGGGACGGATCTTTGAAGTTAACCCGGCGGGGGAAATTGTATGGGAATACTATCTTCCCCCGGCGGCTGGGGCGTTCCGTGCCGAACGTTATGATCACCTGCCACCCGACCTGGATCTGTCGCGGAACCTGCCATTCGTGAGCGGCGCGATCTGGGGCGCGGATTGTAACGATGGGACGCAGCCGCGCCTGTATGAGTATTTGAGACCCGACTCACAAACCATGGAGCTGTTTATCGCCACCCATGGGACAGACGCCCAGACAGTCTGGGAGACCGAAGCGTGCGCCGCCCACGGCGGGCGGGTCGCTCCGCCAGCGGGATAGTCGTCTCGGCACGCCCACATCTCAATCCAGGTGAGCGCGCTGCTGCTGCCGCCTCTGAGCCGCAAACGAACTGAGGAGCCTGTCCGGAAGGTCACTATCCGGCAGGCTCCGGCCATAAAAACCGTCTTTGTTCAAAGGTGTCGGGACATGGGCCGTGTCGCGGCGGTGGCCGCCAGGGTTTACATAGGTTGGTTTTGGGGATTTTTCCCCTCGTCACCCCCTTCCCCTGCCAGCGCGACCGCCCACCAGACGATATACAAGTTCCCGCAGACTATCAAACGCCCCCCTGGCCGCAACCTGCTTGACACGAGCCAAAATAACTGATATGCTGATTTTGCAAGCGCTTTCAAATATTGCCCGCTGTCATCGTTATCCTATATTCCCGCCTCATCAGCGCCGAAAGCGGCTTATAGTACATGGCAAAGGGACTTCGTTCTGATCATGGCGTTTTTATGGAAAATTCATGCAAGCGCTTTCACAATAGAAAGAAAAGGCGTGAGCAACCGAGACTGCGGACCGACAGTGTGACGATCATGGATGTGGCGCGGGAGGCGGGGGTCTCGTACTCCACGGTGTCACGGGTGATCAACAACTACGCGCACGTGCGGGCGGAGACGCGGCGGAAGGTGCAGGACACGATCGCGCGGCTGGGCTATGTGTTCAATCAGCAGGCGCGGAGCCTGGCGGGGGGGCGGTCGCAGGTGGGGGGGTTGCTGGTGCCGGACGTGGGCAACACCTACATTGGCACGGTGATGCGGGGGATCGACGACGAGCTGGCGGCGGCGCAGTATGACC
>DAOTXK010000328.1:0-15705 GCA_034435395.1 Anaerolineae bacterium
GCCGTGGGCAGCGTCTCGCCGGGCAGGCTGCCCCCGCCGACCGTGCTCTCCCCGTCGATCACCGTCCCCGCCCCGATGTGCCGCCGCCAGTTCCCCGCCCGTTTTTTGATCGTATCATAGGGCAGGGCGATCAACCGCCACACGGGGATTTCGTCGAGGGCCGCGCCCCGCCGGTAGCTGTCCAGCGTGGCGGTCAGCGCCGCCAGGTCCAGCTTGCCCATGCGCACGGCGCGGGCGAAAGGATGCCGTTTGAGCGCCGCCATCGGCCCCAGCCGCCCGACGATCACCCCGGCCTGCGGGCCGCCCAGCAGCTTATCCCCGCTGAAGGACACCACGTCGCAGCCGGCACGCAGCGCGTCCTGGACGGTCGGCTCGTGGGCCAGGCCGTAAGGGGCGGTGTCCAGCAGCGCGCCGCTGCCCAGGTCTTTGACCAGCGGCAGGCCGCGCCCGTGGGCCAGCCCGGCCAGATCGGCCAGGGCGGGCTGCTCGGTGAAGCCGATCATGCGGAAGTTGGAGGAATGGGCGACCAGGATCAGGGCGGTGGCCTCCGTGATGGCCGCTTCATAATCGTCGAGGCGGGTGCGGTTGGTGGTCCCCACCTCCACCAGCCGCGCCCCGGACTGGGCCATCACTTCCGGCAGGCGGAAGCCGCCGCCGATCTCCACCAGCTGTCCCCGGCTGATGATGACCTCCCGGTCCTGGGCCAGCGCCATCAGGATCAGCAGCACCGCCGCCGCGTTGTTGTTGACCACCATGGCCGCTTCCGCGCCGGTCACTTCGCACACGATCCGCTCGGCGTGGGCGTCGCGCTGGCCGCGGCTCCCCGCCTCCAGGTCGTACTCCAGGGTGGAGTAACCCTCGCCCACCGCGTACAGGGCGGCGAGCGCCTTCTCGCTGAGCGGGGCGCGGCCCAGGTTGGTGTGGATGATCACGCCGGTGGCGTTGATCACGGGCCGCAGCGAGGGCGTATGCCGCTGCTCCAGGACTTTCCGGACTCGCCCCAAGATCGCCGCCTGATCCTGGGCGGGGCCGCCCGCCCGAATCGAGGCCCGGACGGCGTTGAGGGTTGCTCGCATCACGTCCAGGGTTTGCTCCCGGCCATAGATGTCGCACAGCGCCGCGCCGGTCGCCGTGTGGAGCAGCGCGTCCACGCTGGGCAGGCTCCGCAGTTGGTCGTTCAGGCCCTCGGTCATGGTAACCCTCAGCACTCAGTCGTTGGCAGCCAGGACAGCCTTCGGTCGCCGGATGTCAGATGTCGGCGTCTTCCGCCCGCTCGCGCAGGCGCAGGTACACCTCGATGACGATGAAGCTCAGCGCCAGGAAAAAGGCCACCGGGAAGTTTAACACACGCGGGATTTGCAGCCAGGCGCAGGTCACCACGTACAGCCCGACCCAGATGCTCTGCCGTAAGATCACGCCGGCGGCCACCGGGTACGGCTCCCGGGTGAAGCGGATGTTGAGGAAACGCACGAAGGGCAGAGCGGTGCCGGTCACCGCCAGGAAGAGCAGGATAAAAAACAGCCAGCGGGGGAAGGCCAGGGGCAGGGTGCGGGTGACGAGCTGGTACAGCCCCAGCCAGCCGATGATCATCATGACCACGGCAGCGGCCAGAACGCCCCGGTGGTCGGGCGTGGTGCGGTTGTGAGACGGTGGGGTGAGCATGGGTAGCGGCCAGCCTCCTGCGGGCGATTATAACGAGAGGCGGTCTGCCGGGGCAATTGGTGCGATGATGACCGGAAACAGAGGTGGGCGAGCAACAGCCGCTCGCCCGGAGGGGTGATGGGCGCAGGGCGGAGCGGGGTACGGCCCGGCCCGGCGCCAGGGGAGACACAGAGAATAGCGGCTAGCCAGCCTCAGAGATGAAATTGGCGATGGCCATGAGGTTGCCCGCCGGGTCTTTGAAGAAAGCTATTGTGCCGACGCCGGGAATGTCCATCGGCTCGTCGACGGCCTGGCCACCCTTGCCCTGGATGGCTTTCAGGTCGGCCTGAATATCCTGGCTTTCAATGTAAAACACCGACATGCCGGGCTGCTCCGGGGTGACCTGGCCGATGCCGATGCCGAGGTCGCTGTTGCCGGTGGCCATCGTGGTATAGTTCATGTCGGGATAGTCCCGGTGTTCGAAGCCGAAGAGGTCAGCGTAAAACCGGGCAAGTGCCAGGCGGTCCTGGGCGGAGATCTCCAACCAGGCGATTTTTCTTTTGGCCATCGCTATTTTCTCCTGGGTGAAACAGAACATTGGTTCTATAATAGCTCAGATGTTCGGATATGTCAAGAGTTTTTGGGGCCAAAATTTGGCATGTTCCGCCGTTGGGGTAGCCGCCGGGGACGGCGCGGGCGGCGTCCCTGGCGTCAGTCGCTGGTTTCGTCGGGGAGCAGATTCCGGGACAGATAACGCTGCACGAGCGGAATCGTGATGGCCGGCATCCCGGTCTCGGTGCTCCCGATCAGATGTTTGTCGCTGAGCGTCTTATAGACGCGCCGGTCGGCGACTGGCTCCTGGTTCACGATTTGCCGCAGGACGGCCAGCTCGTCCGGCGTGAGGCTGTCGAGGATGATGCGGCATTCCTTCAACACGCCGGCATCCCGCAGCAGGTAATCCAACACGTACTCGCCGGGAAAGTCTGCGGCGGCCTCGCCCAGGCTGTCTTTGATCGGGATGATCGGCAGGATACAACGCCGCAACAGTCCCGCGTGCCCGCCAGTGATCTTAAACAGCGCCCGCGTGAGGTTGTCCTTGAAGTCCGGTGCCAGCGAGAGCCGGTAACGCACGGCGAAGACCTCCACCGCGCTGACGGTGCTGGCGTAACTCAGCGGGCCGATGTAGCGCGTGAACTGATGGAACAGCTCGATGAAGCCTTCCAGGTTGCCGACCAGGGCCGGGTCCTGGCGGTCGGCGGCCAGCTTCTCCACCACCTCGCTGAGGGCGTGGCGGCTGCCGGTGACAAACATCACCCGCTGCTTGAAGTCGTCGCGCACGCCGCGCAACGACTGGAAAAATTCCGGCGGCAGGCAGCACAGGAAGGCCTCGATGTCGTCGAAGAGAAAGGCCAGCCGCCGCCGGGGGTTTTGCTGGAGGACCTCGTAGACGGCGTATTCAAAGTGGCGGATGCCCGCCTGGGTGGGCAGCACGTCATTGCCGAACAGTTTCAGGTAATAATCGTGGGTGAGCTTGATGATGCTGTCGGCCTCGTTGTCCGGCGGCGCGATGTGGCCCGCGTACTGCATGTCCCACAAGACGCGGTGCAGGCGGCTGAGCAGCAGCTCGTAGCCGGGCCAGTAACTGCCGGCCATGGCCAGGGCGTCGTTTTCCAGGTGGATGATCTGGTGCGGGTCCAGGAAAACGGTGATGTAAAAGGGGGCGTCCCGGCCCAGGTACTGCTTTTTGATGTGGTCGCGGGCGATGAAGCGCAGCAGGTTGCTCTTGCCGATGCTGCCGATGCCGACCAGCGAGCAGGACTCGCCCGCTTTTAACACGTCGAAGACGTAGCCGACATCTTCTTGCTGATGGTGGTCCGGCAGGGAAGTCATCAGCCTCTCCTCCTTGGGTGACCGCTGCCAGGGTGGGGGAGAAACGGTTGGGCCGGTGTATGAAGAGTGTATCATCGATCGGGCGGGGGTAGAAGGGGGCAGAGGGCGGCCAGCGGTCAGCCGTCAGCGGTCAGCGGCCAGCGGTCAGCCGTCAGCTTGCGGGCAGTGGCTGCGGGAGCGAGAACTTGCGGGACTTCAGGACGTTGAAAGTTTGGGAAAAGGCTCATCAGCTCACGCTGGCCGTATATCGGGCGACCGTGGCCTTTCCGACACAGGAGCAATACGGCCTGACCGGCCAGATGCGCCGCGCTAGCGCTTCCATTCCGGCGAATATCGCTGAAGGCTGTGGGCGGGATGGCGACGCTGAACTGGCACGTTTTCTGCAAATCGCCATGGGGTCGGCGAGCGAGCTGGAATACCACTGCCTGCTGGCCCGCGATCTGAATCTGCTGTCGGCAACGGATTATGATCGATTGAACAACGATGTTATCGAAGTCAAGCGTATGCTCGCGTCGTTTATCCAGACATTAAAGCGTGGACTGTGATGCTGTCGGCTGCGAGCGAATAGCTGATAGCTAATGGCTGATGGCGGTGTGTGATGAGCGAGCGTGATGTAACCCTGGAAGCCGTTGTCGACCTGGCGCTGCAATTAACGCCGGCCGAGCGAGTCCGCCTGATCGAGCGTGTGGCATCGACGCTGACGGAGGCGCTGGCCTCCGGCGTGGAGAAGAAACCCAGGCGTTCGATGCGGGGCGCGCTTTCCGATCTCAACCTGAATGTGTCCAGAGAGGATATTGACGAGATACGGCGTGAGATGTTGGCCAATTTCCCACGTGAGGACATCGCCTGATGATCGCCGGTGTTGCTGATACCCATGTGGTCATCTGGTACTTGGACAATGACCAGCGGCTATCGACTGCCGCAGGCGCATTCATCGATGCTGCTGCTGGCGATGGGGATCAGATTGGCGTGTCGCCCATAACGGTGGTCGAGGCGATCTATTTGGCAGAGAAGGGGCGAGTTCCGGCAGAAACACTCCCCCGCATGTTACATGTGCTTCGGTCGCCCGATGGTGTTTTTGTCGAAGTGCCGTTTAATCTTGAGGTTGCCCAGACGCTTGGCAGCGTTGATCGGAGCAGAGTGCCGGACATGCCGGACCGTATCGTCGCGGCGACCGCGCTTCATTTGAGGGTGCCCATTATCAGTCGCGATTCGACCATCCAGGTGTCCGGTATTGATACCATCTGGTAGATGTGATCACGTGCTGAACGCCGAGAGCTGACCACTATACAAGAGGGTTGTCCATGATCGATCCCACCCTGATCGTTTCCTGCGCCGCCAACGCGGTATGCAGCACGGCGCACGCCATCATCATGAGCCTGGGGACGTTCCTGGTCCTGCTGCTGGGCTTTGCCTACACCACCTGGCTGGAGCGCCGCCTGGTGAGCAAGTTCCAGCACCGCGTCGGCCCCAACCGCGTCGGGCCGCAGGGGCTGTTGCAGCCGATCGCTGACGGCATCAAGCTGATCTTTAAGGAAGATGTGACGCCGCTGGAGGCCGACCAAGTGGTTTACTGGCTGGCTCCCGTGCTGAAGGCGGTGCCAGCCCTGATCGTGCTGGCGGTGGTGCCGCTGGGGCCGCCGATCCTGATTCCCTGGTTCGACGGGCGGTGGTACGAGGTGGCGCTGGGTATCGCCGATATCAACGTGGGTGTGCTGTGGCTGCTGGCCATCACCAGCATCGGCACCTACGGCGTGGTCCTGGCGGGCTGGGGCAGCGGCAACAAGTACTCCATGCTGGGCGGGCTGCGCGCCAGCGCCCAGATGATCAGTTACGAGCTGAGTATGGGGCTGGGCATGGTGGTGCCGATCATGATCGTCAGCAGCATGTCGTTGCAAGACATCATTAACGGCCAGGCCTACCCGGCGTTCGGGTTGGGGTGGTTTGTCTGGCAGAACCCGCTGGCGGCGGCGCTGTTGATGATCGCGCTGCTGGCGGAAGTCAACCGCTCGCCTTTCGACATGCCGGAGGCCGAGTCGGAGCTGGTCGGCGGCTACCACACCGAGTACAGCGGCATGAAGTTCGCCCTGTTTTTCGCTGCCGAGTACATCGGTATGATCGCCATGAGCGCCATCGCCGCGGCGATGTTCTTCGGCGGCTATCACTGGCCGTTCCCGGCGGACTGGGCGCCGATCCTCGGCCCGGTGAACCTGTTCATCAAGATCGTGATCCTGCTGAGCGGCATGGTATGGGTGCGGGCCACGCTGCCCCGCATCCGCTACGACCGCCTGATGGCCTTCGGCTGGAAGGTGATGTTCCCGCTGTCATTGCTGGCGGTGGGCTGGACCACGGTGGTGCTCCTGGCGAGCGACATGGCCGAAGGCCCCACCGTCTACAGCATGGTGGCGAGCCTGCTCTTTGGGCTGCTGGTGCTGGGCTTCCTGGCGAATCTGTGGCGGCGGAGTCGGGGCGTGGCCCGCCCGGACTTGACCGACTCGCGGGACAGCCTGGGCTGGGCCGTTGTTCAGGCCATCGGCGCGTTGCTCGCTGCGCCCTTCGCCCTCTACGACTGGCTGGTCCGGAGCAGGCGCGGGGTGGACGAATTCACCACCACGATGCGCCGCCGCCGTCAGGAGTCCCAGGCTGAGGGGACAGTCGAAGCGGGCGATGGGCGGTGAGATCGCCCCGGGAGACGACGGGCGGGATGTTGGGGGAGGATTGCTGGCCCGCCGGTCGCCGGGTGGCGGCCAGGGGGCGGCCCTAGGGCCTGGAGCTTCCTGGCCCGGAGGAGATACGGCCTGGGCCGGTTGAGTCTGGTTTTCAGGTGAGGAAGGAACATTGTGAACGTACTTCGCGGATTTGCCACCACCCTCAAGTTCCTGTTCCAGGAGCCGGTGACCTACCAGTACCCGGAGGAGGAACGCCCCTTCCGGGAGCGGTACAAGGGCCGCCATGCGCTCAAACGCTACGACAACGGCCTGGAGAAGTGCATCGGCTGTTCGCTGTGCGCGGCGGCCTGCCCGGCGGACGCCATCTGGGTGGAGGCCGCCGAAAACACCGACGAGGAGCGGTACAGCCCCGGCGAGCGTTACGCCAAGACCTACGAGATCAACATGCTGCGCTGCATCTTCTGCGGCTACTGCGAGGATGCCTGCCCGACCGAAGCCATCGTGCTGGAGCACGAGCATCGCCTGAGTTTCACCAACCGGCGCGACGCGATCTATACCAAAGCGGAGCTGCTCGACCCGCCGCCGTCTGGCCAGCCGGGCACGCCGCAGCGGGTTGAGCCGGGCGCGTTTGACCGGGCGATCCCCGATATGGAGAATCCGAAGTAAATGGCCGAGACCGTGCCGGGCGGGCCGGCGGTCATCCCTAGCCGTCTCCAGGCGGAAGCACCTTACCAGCTCAAGGTCTCTTCGGGCATTCTGGCGGCGGGCGGGCGCGTCTGCCGCCGCCGTGACTGCTGTCTCCACTGACTATCTGATCGTATCTGGCCTGCGGGCCGTATGGGCGGGGCCGACCAGGCCCACCCTATAAGGAGGCTCCATAAACTCAAGATGCGCATCGCTGTGCTGGCGAACCTGAAGCAAAACGCGCCGACCTGGCCGGGGATGTCCCCCGACCAGTGGGACGATCTGGACAGCCCCAAAACCGTTCAGGCTCTGGTTGACGCGCTCCAGGCCCGTGGCCACCAGGCCGAGTTTCTGGAGGCCAGCATCCTGCCGCCCCATAATCTGGTGGAGCGGCTACAGGCAATGCGGCCCGATCTCTGTTTTAACATCGCCGAGGGACACTTTGGCGATGGCCGGGAGGCGCAAATCCCGTCCATCCTGGAGATGCTGCAAATCCCGTATACGGGCAGCAAGGTGCTCACCCTGGCCCTGGCGCTGGACAAGCCGATGACCAAACGTATCCTGTGGTACCACGGCCTGCCGACGCCGGAATTCCAGGTCTTTGACGAGGCGGACGAGCCGATCGACGCCGATCTGCTCGACGAGGACGAGGACGAACTGCGCTTCCCCATGTTCGTCAAACCCAGCCGGGAAGGGACCAGTATGGGCGTCAGCGCGGCCAGCGTCGTCACCACGGTCGACCAGTTGTACGCCCAGGTGGAGGGCCAGTTGAAGCGGTACCGGCAGCCCATCCTGGTGGAGCACTACATCAGGGGCCGGGAGATCACCGTCGGCATGGTGGGCAACATCAAGCCGCCCGCCGCCCGCCGCCTCAGCGATCACACCACCCCCCACGTGCTGCCGGAGGGGCTGACCTTCTTCCCGGCGCTGGAGATCAATACCGGCGTGGTCCACGAGTCGGAGGGAGACCTGTATACCAACCGGATGAAGGTGGAATGGGCCGATGACGAACGGCTGTACCTCTGCCCGGCCCCGTTGGAGCCGGACTTCCTGCGCCAGCTGCACCTGCTGGCGGCGGCGGTCTTCCGCGTGACCGGCTGTAAGGACGTGGCGCGGGTGGACTTCCGCCTGGACGAGGAAAACGACAACAAACCGTACATCCTGGAGGTTAACCCGCTGCCGGGCCTCAATCCCGGCTACAGCGACCTGTGCATCCAGGCCAGGGCGGCGGGCTGGAGCTATGAACAGCTGGTGAATACCATCGTCGATCTGGCGGTGGAGCGGCAGAAGCTGCCGCCGCAGGCCGGGTGATCACGTCCGGCGCGGACAGGGACCGGGAGAAAGAGAACCGTTGGACTCTTTAGATCATTTGCGCTAAACTGCACAAGTCTCATCCGCCTTTTTCGGGATAAACGCCATGACGGCCGTAATCGTCTTTTTGATCGTCGCGTGTATCGCCATCCTCTCCGCCGCGCTGATGCTGGTCGCCCAAAACGCGGTCCACGCCGCCATGTTTCTGGTCATCAACTTTATGTGCGTGGCCTTCTTTTTCCTGACGTTAGGCGCGCCCTTCATCGCCCTGGTGCAGATCGCGGTTTATGCCGGGGCGATCATGGTGTTGTTCCTGTTCGTGATCATGCTGCTGGGGGCGGAGCGGGTTCCACCCAGCCCCGGCCCGTACCGCTGGCTGCCCCGCGCCGCCATTGTCCTGGGGGTGATCTTCCTGATCACGGCGGGCGCGGCCATCGCCAGCGGCGAGATCAACCGGCAGGAGCCGCCGCCCGCCAGGCCGCAGGTGCGGGTGATCCACGCGGCCAGCACTGCCGCCCCGGTCGATGTTTATCTCAACAACGAGCTGTTCCTGGAAGGTATGGACTTCCGCGACGTGACCGATTACGTGGCGATGCCCGCCGGTGAGTACGGCGTAACCGTGTTCCCCGCCGGGGCGGACCCGGCCACCGAATCGCCCGCCATGCTGGGCAGCCTGATCCTGACCCAGGGCGATGCCGTCAGTCTGGTGGCGCTGGGCGCGGGCGGCGCGTTCCAGCTGGTCCAGCTGCTGGATAACCTCGCTCCGCCGGAGGGCGACCAGGCTCGCCTGACCGTGCTCAACGGGCTGCCGGACGTCGCCATGATCGATCTGGTGGATCCCGGGCTGGAATCGGTGGCCGATGACAGCGCCGTGTTGATCGCCCGCGCGGGCTTCGGCGAGCCGGTGGAGACGCTGCTGCTGAACCCGGTGGATAACTGGACGTTGCAGGTGATCCCAACTGGCGGCGACGAGCCGGTGGTGACATATACGAACCTGGACCTGAGACCCCACACCAACAACCTGCTGCTCCCCGCGCCGGAGGAGCTGGCCGCTGGCGGCCGCCGCGTGGTGCCGCTGCGCGTGGAGACGCCGACGCTGCCGCCCTACGGCAGCCCGCTCCAGGTGGGCGGCGTCCTGTTCACGACCTTCCTGCTGCCGTTTGAATTGGTGGGGATTCTGCTGCTGGTGGCGATGGTGGGGGCGATCGTGCTGACCCGCCGCGAACTGCTGCGCGAGGCCAGGCCGCGCCGGCCCATCGTGCGGCGTCCGCTGGTGGGGCCACAGTCCACATCGGCGCTGGCGGCGCAGGCCCCGACCGAGGCCGACGTTGAGCAATTGGCGGCGGAGCCGGAAGCAGGCCCATAACCAGCCGCCGTCGCGCATCTAACATGCCGGGTCCCGACGGGGGTTGACCGGCAGGATTGAGGAAGTCCGCCATTATGGAACCAACCGTCTTTGTGCCCACTGACCTGTATGTGATGCTGAGCGCCGTGCTGTTTGTGATGGGAGTGCTGGGTGTGCTGCTCCGCCGCAACGCCATCCTGATTTTTATGTCGGTGGAGCTGATGCTCAACGCCGGGAACCTGGCGCTGGTGGCCTTTGCCCGGCAGTGGGGCCAGGTGAACGGGCAGGTGTTCGTCTTTTTTGTGATGACGGTGGCGGCGGCGGAGGTGGCGGTCGGCCTGGCGCTGATCGTGGCCATCTTCCGCACCAAACGCAGCATCGACGTGGACGATCTGAATCAGATGGAAGGATAAAACTCTGCCCCGGTGATAGGCGGCCCGGTTGTGCCGTCAGGGGCTTTAGGCCGCTGGCCGGGTAGCCGTATCCGCCGCGTTAAGCGACAGTTCTCAGGCGCGCTTCTCTGGACACGCGATAGGCATTATCTATGGAAAACTTCCCGCAACTGGTCCCCCTGGTCGTGTTTGCGCCGTTGATCGGCCTGATCATCAACCTGATCCTGGGTAAATACCTGGGCGAGCGCGGGGTGGGTATTGTGGCCTGCGGCGCGGCGGTGACGGCGCTGGCCGTGGCCCTCTTGCAGTGGATGGCCCTGGCGAACGCGGGCTTCGCGCCGTTTGTGGTTGAGCTGCCGCTGCTGCCCGCCTGGATCACCATCCCGGCGGCGGCGGTGGATGTCGCCTGGCAGTTCCGGGTGGTTACGCTCAGCGTGACCATGATGCTGGTCGTCGCCGGCATCGGCTCGCTGATCCACTTTTACGCCACCGGCTACATGCACGGCGACCCGATGTACCCCCGCTTTTTTGTCTATCTCAACCTGTTCCTGGTCTTTATGATGCTGCTGGTGACCGGCAACAACTTCCTGGTGATGTTCGTCGGCTGGGAAGGGGTGGGCCTGTGCAGCTACCTGCTGATCAGCTTCTGGTGGGATAGACAGCGCCGCCCCGCCGACGACCGGGAGGCCGCCAAGTTCGGCACAGAAGGCTGGCGGAACTCCATCGCCGGGCGCAAAGCCTTCATCGTCAACCGCATCGGCGATTTTGGGCTGCTGATCGGCATCCTGCTCACCTTCTGGACCTTCGGAACGCTGGACTTCTACAAGCCCGGTGAGGTCCCGATCCGGCCTGTTCATGAAGAAACCGGTCACGTCGAGGAGGCCCACGCCGGAGAGGGCGCGCCCGCCGAAGTGGCGACCGGCGAGGACGCGGGCGCTGTCCCGGCGGCCCCCCTGTCGGCCACGATGGGCGTCTTCAACCAGGCGGAGCAGATGATCGCCGGGGGGGCGGTGGTGTCGTTCGGGCTGTTTTCGTTGAAGATTGAGACGGTGCTGACGCTGATCACGCTGTTTTTCCTGATGGGCGTGACCGGCAAGAGCGCCCAGATTCCGCTGTTCGTCTGGCTGCCAGACGCCATGGCCGGTCCCACGCCGGTCAGCGCCCTGATCCACGCCGCCACCATGGTCACGGCGGGGGTGTACCTGATCGTGCGCTGCAACGTGTTTTACCACGCCGCGCCCGCCAGCAGCGCGGTGGTGACGCTGGTGGGCACGCTCACGGCGCTGGTGGGCGGCTTCATCGCCCTGGGGCAGTGGGATATCAAGAAGGTGCTGGCCTACAGCACGGTCAGCCAGCTGGGCTTCATGGTGGCGGCGGCGGGCCTGGGGGCTTACGCGGCGGCGCTGTTCCACCTGGTGACGCATGCCTTCTTCAAAGCGCTGTTGTTTTTGGGCAGCGGCGTGGTGATTCACGCCATGGCGCACGGGCAGCATCGCGTCCACCAGCTACACGGCTCTCACGGGGAGGGCCATGCCGACGAGGACATCTTCGACCCGCAGGACATGCGGAACATGGGCGGGCTGCGCCAGCGACTGCCCCGCACCTACTGGACCTACCTGGCCGGCATGCTGGCGCTGGTGGGCATCTTCCCCTTCGCCGGGTTCTGGTCTAAGGATGAAATCCTGGCCGACGCGCTGATGAGCGGCTTCCTGGATGGCAAGCTGGAGGGTTATATCGCCTTCGGGCTGCTGTTCCTGGCGGCGCTGTTCACCGCCTTTTACATGGGCCGCCAGCTGTGGCTGATCTTCTTCGGCGAGCCGCGCACGGAAGCGGCCCGGTACGCGGGCGAGCGCGACTACGGCTACCCGGCCATGACCCG
Source organism: Anaerolineae bacterium (assembly GCA_034435395.1). Lineage (GTDB taxonomy): Bacteria > Chloroflexota > Anaerolineae > Aggregatilineales > Ch27 > DAOTXK01. The sequence continues at coordinate 11,812 of DAOTXK010000328.1, forward strand.
CGTGCTGGTCGTGCTGGCGGTCGGCTCGCTGGTGATCGGCTTCATCAACGTCCCGGTGGGCTTCTGGGTGGTGGACTGGTTCTTCCCGCCGCACGCCTTCACCAGCTGGCTGGCGTATGCCGTGCCTTACGCCCACGCCGGCGAGGCGCAGTTGCTGCTGGCCTTCCTGGCGGTGGCGGCGGGCCTGGCGGCCATCTTCCTGGCGCGGGCCATTTATGGGCGGACGCCCGTGGTCCAGGGGAAAAAGGACCCGCTGGAAACCAACTCCCAGACGGAAGGTGTCTTCGCCTTCGCCAACGCCAAGATGTACTGGGACGAGACCTACGACCGCTTCTTCGAGCAGCCGTTTAACCGGGCGGCGCGCTGGCTGGCCGACCAGGTGGACCTGGCCTTTCTGCACGACTTCGTCCACGAGACGGTCCTCTACGACGCGTACAACGGCCTGGCGCGGCTGCTGACTCACCCGGTGGACCTGGGCCTGATCGACGGCGCGGTCAACGGGACGGGGCGGCTGATCCAGTGGATCGCCGGGCGGCTGCGCCGCACGCAGACCGGCTACGTGCGCGTTTATGCGCTGAGCGTGCTGTTCGGGGCGCTGCTGGTGGTCGTGCTGCTGGCCCTGCCGGTGGTGCAGGAATTGTTAGGGTTGTGATCGACGACGGCCCCTATCGCCTGGAACGACCCCATGAGTTGTTGAAGGAGGAGAGATCAGAGATGGCGGCCAAAAAAATCCTGATGCTCGTTGGTGACTACGTGGAAGACTACGAAGTGATGGTGCCCTTCCAGATGTTGTTGATGGTGGGCCACCAGGTACACGCCGTCTGCCCCGATAAAAAGGCGGGCGAGACGGTCCGCACGTCGATTCACGATTTCGAGGGTGACCAGACCTACAGCGAGAAGCGCGGGCACAACTTCGCCCTCAACGCCACCTTCGCCGATGTCAGGGCCGAGGACTACGACGCGCTGGTGATCCCCGGCGGGCGCGCCCCGGAGTATATCCGCCTCAACGCCAGGGTGCTGGAGATCGTCCGCCACTTCGCTGAGGCGGGCAAGCCCATCGCCGCCATCTGCCACGGGCCACAGGTGCTGGCGGCGGCGGGCGCGCTCAAGGGCAAAAAGGCCACCGCTTACCCCGCCGTCGGCCCGGATGTGAAGACGGCGGGCGGCGAATACGTGGAGGTGCCCATCACCGGCGCGTATACCGACGGCAAGCTGGTGACGGCCCCGGCCTGGCCCGCCCACCCGGAGTGGATCAAGTGCTTCCTGGACATGTTGGGAACGAAGATCGAGCCGTAAGATAAAATGCCGTGGGGGCGGGGCCAAGCGGCTGGAGCCGCCCCTCGCCCCTGCCAACGGCCAGCCGGGCGGAATGTTTGGGAAGAAAAAACAGGTATTATCTGAGCGATAAATTTGCCGGGTTGTTCACGGAGACATCTGTCCCAGGTATTCAAGGGAGACCGACCCATTATGGAGAATACCGCGATTTCGCTGACCACGATTGTGCTATTCGCGCCATTCGTCGGCCTGCTGGTTCTGCTGTTCATCCCCAGGGACCGCGAGGATACCATCCGCTACTGGTCGCTGGCGGTAGCGGTCATCACCTTCGCCCTGGCGGTGGGCCTGGCGCTGCAAATGGACCCCGGCAATCCGGACTTGCAGCAGGTCACCATCTATAACTGGATACCGGCCTGGGGCATCAGCTATTACGTGGGCGTGGACGGGCTGAGCATCCTGCTGGTGCTGCTGACCGCCGTGATCATGCCGCCGTCGCTGCTGATCAGCTTTAAGGCCATCCAGGACCGCGTCAAGCTGTACTACGCCTTCATGCTGCTGCTGGAATGGGCCATGATCGGCGTGTTTGTGGCCCAGGACCTCTTCCTGTTTTACATCTTCTGGGAAGTGACGCTGATCCCGATGTATTTCCTGATCGGCATCTGGGGGGCGGAGAACCGGGTCTATGCCGCCGTCAAGTTTTTCCTCTACACCATGGCTGGCTCGATCCTGATGCTGCTGGCCATCCTGTTCCTGGGCAACACGGCGGGCACCTTCGCCCTGCCGGAGCTGATCAGCCGGGTGCACAGCGGGGCGCTGGTTTACGGCGAGGGGGTGGAGATGTTGCTCTTCCTGGGCTTCGCCATCGCCTTCGCCATCAAGGTGCCGGTGTGGCCGCTGCACTCCTGGTTGCCGGACGCGCATGTGCAGGCCCCGACCGCCGGGTCGGTCATCCTGGCGGGCGTGCTGCTGAAGATGGGCACCTACGGCTTCGTGCGCTTCAACCTGCCGCTGTTCCCCCAGGCCAGCGTGCAGGCCGCGCCGCTGGTGGCCACGCTGGCCGTGATCGGCATCATCTATGGCGCGTGGGTCAGCTACGGCCAGGACGACGCCAAAAAGCTGGTGGCCTATTCGTCGGTGAGCCACCTGGGCTTCGTGATGCTGGGCATCTTCGCCCTGACCAGCGCCGGCATCCAGGGCGGCATCCTGCAGATGGTCAATCACGGCATCAGCACGGGCGGGCTGTTTATCCTGGTCGGCATCCTCTATGAGCGGCGGCACACCAAGGCGCTCAACGCCTTCGGCGGAGTGTGGAAGGCGCTGCCGCTGTTCGGCGGCATCAGCCTGGTGATCGTGTTGAGCAGCATGGGCCTGCCGGGCCTCAACGGCTTCGTGGGTGAGTTCACCATCCTGCTGGGGGCGTTCGGCAGCCCGGTGCTGGGCTTTTTCTTCACCTTCTTCGCCACGCTGGGCGTGATCATGGCGGCCATTTACCTGCTGTATATGTTCCAGAAGGTGTACATGGGGCCGCTGGACAAGAAAGAAAACGAGGCGCTGGCCAGGGAGCCGCTCACCTGGATGGAGCTGGCGGCGCTGGTCCCACTGCTGATCCTGATCTTCTGGATCGGGCTGTATCCCGCGCCGTTTTTTGGCATGATGAACGGGTCGGTGGGGCAGCTGGTGCAGCAGGTGGGGCCGTTCATCCAGGCCGTGGCGGGCGGATGATCGCCGTCCCACGGATGAGTGACCAAATGGGCGACCGGCTAGGCCGACGGCGTGGCCGGTCCCGCCGTTCATCCTGGCGGCGGGGGCCTCTGTCCCCAACATCAAACGAAGTTTCGGGCGGCGCGGGCGTCGCCCTTTTTTTTGAAAAATTCGTGAAAAGAATTTCCTTTGGGCGGATTTTTGTGCTAAAGTGTTTTCGGAGCATGCAGGCCATTTTCCATAACAGCGCTGTCTTAATGCTTGCTCTTATCTTTCGCGACTCAGCACTATCGAGAGAAAAGGAAAACCTACTGTGAGGTCACCATCTGTCGGCAAGATCGTCGCCATCGCCCTGCTGCTGGTCCTGATTCTGGGCGTGGCGGCCCCGGCTCTGGCCCAGGGTGGGGTGACGGTTCGGACCAACTATAACGTGAACCTGCGGGCTTCCAATTCCGCCGGGTCGGCTGTCCTCAGCACAGTGCCGTACAATACTTATCTCCCGGCCACCGGCGTTGACTCGTCGCGCGGCTGGGTGCAGGTGAACTACAACGGCATCACCGGCTGGCTGGCGCGGAACCTGGTCACCGTCACCGGCGGCGATCTCGGCTGGCTGCCAGTGGTGGGCGGGTCCGTCAGCAGCGGCCAACCCGCCAGTACCGGCCCCAGCGCGCCCGCCCCCAGCGGCGGGACCATCGTCGCGCCCACCTCCAACCTGCGCCTGCGCAACGGCCCCGGCACCACTTACGGCGTATTGACGACCATCCCGCGCGGCACACAACTTCAGGCGCTGGCCCTCAGCAGCGACGGCTTCTGGGTGCAGGTCAGCTACAACGGCATGACCGGCTGGTGTCACCGCCAGTACCTGAACGTGCTGTCCGGCTCGCTGGACAACATCCAGCCGCCCCAGCCCCAACCGCA
>DAOTXK010000329.1:0-10796 GCA_034435395.1 Anaerolineae bacterium
CCGACCGAACATAGCCTGCGCCCGATTGAGTTGTTCGCCTCGCAGGCGGCCAACGCCATCGAGATGACCCGCCTGTACATGGAAACCAGCCGGGCCGCCGAGCAGGAAAGCCTGTTCAACCAGGTGATGCAGGCCGTCACCAGCACCCTGGACATCCCCCGCATCGCCCGGTCCGTGGCGGAGGGGTTGCAGCGGCTGCTGCCGTTCACGCGGGCGATGGTGGGCCTGTACGAACAGGACCGGGACAGCTTCGAGACATTGCAGGTCGCGTTCACCAGCCTGGCCGCCGTGGAAGTGACCCCAGGCCGCCCGGTGCCCCTGGAAGGCACAGCGATGGGGCTGGTCTTTCGCGAGGGGGCGGGACGGCTGTTTTTTGTGGACGACGATGAGTTGCCCTATGCGGATTTGGGCGTCTGGCAGGGCCACCGCGAGCGGACCGTCATGATCGTGCCGATGATGGTCGGGGGCAGCGTGATCGGGGCCTTGCGGCTGGGCAGCGAGTTGACGAGCGCCTTCGGCTTTGACCCGGATAGCCTGGCCCTGGTGCAGCGGATGGCCAACCTGGCGGCGGTGGCCATCGAGAACGCCCGCCTGTACCAGCAGACGGCGGCGCGCGAGCGTTTCTCCAACGCGCTGGTCCGCCTCAGCGGCGAGCTGAACGCCACGCTTGACCTGTCGGCCACGCTGGAGAGCGTCTGCCGCGAGAGCCTGGACATCCTGGGGGTGGAAGGCGCGTACATCTGGCAGGTGGCGGAAAACGAACTGGTTGGCATCGCCGGGGCGGGGCCGGGCCTGGAGGCTTTCCTGGGGATGCGCATCCCGCGCGACGACAACCGGGTCCTGGCCGTGCGGGCCTTCAACCAGGCCAAGCCGCTCTACGTCAACGACGTGGCCGCCCAGCAGGACGTGCGGGTGGAGCTTTCCGAGTACCTGGCGGCCAGCGCCCTCATGGCCGTGCCCCTGATGCGCGAAGGTAAGGTGCTGGGCGTGCTGAGCCTGGTGGAGATCGATCCGGAGGCGTCCTTCACCAGCGCGGATGTGGAGCGGGCCGCGATCTTCGCCACGCAGGCCTCCATCGCCCTGGAGAACGCCCGCCTCTACCAGGAAACGCGCGACCTGCAACGCTTTAACGAGGCCATCGTGGAGTCGATCCAGCAGGGCATTGTGGTGCTGGACCGCAACGGGCGGATCACGGCCTTCAATAACTACATGCACCGCCAGTACGGCTGGACGGTCGAGGCGGAGGGACAGCACCTGTTTGACTACCGCCCGATCTATGTGCCGCTTCTGGCCGACGGCCTGGAGGCTGTGCTGGCGACCGGCCAGCCACGGGTGAGCTTCAACGCGCCAGGGCGGTCCGTGGACGACCGGCGCATCGTGCAGAACTTTTACCTTTACCCGCTGCAAGAGGAAGCGGCGGTCACCGGCGTCGTGCTGCTGGTTGAGGATGTGACCGAGCGGGCGATGCTGGCAGCCGACCTCGCCACGCGAGCCGAGCAACTGGCGGCCCTGACCGAGATCTCCAGCCGCCTGACCGCCACCCTGGAGCCGGACGAGGTGATCACGCTGGTGTTGGACCAGCTGGGGCAGGTGTTGGCTTACGAAGGCGTGACTTTGTGGCTGCGCTCCGGCGACGATCTGCGGATTGCGGCGGCGCGCGGCTATGATGGCGCGGCGGAGGAACTGGTCGGCCTGGAGGTGGCCATTGAGGACAGCGTCCTGTTCCAGGAGATGGCATCGCGGCAGCAGGCGCTGAACGTGCCCGACGTGACCCAGGACGCGCGTTTCCCCGGCGCGGAGCAGCGCCCCACGCGGAGCTGGCTGGGCGCGCCGCTGATCAGCAAAGGCGAGATCATCGGGCTGCTGGCGCTGGATAAGGCCGAGGTCGGGTATTACACCAACACCCACGAACAACTGGCCCTGGCCTTCGCCAACCAGGCGGCGGTGGCGCTGGAAAACGCCCGGCTCTTCGCCGAGACGCGCCAGCGCACCGTCAGCCTCACCCAGCAGACGGAGCGGTTGGGCCTGCTCAACCGGGTCTCGACGCTGCTGGCGCAGTCGCTGGACCTGGAGAACATCTTTGAGGTGGCGTTGCAGGAGAGCGCGCGGGCGCTGGGCCTGGAGTCGGCCCGCGCCGTGATGTTCCAGCCGGGCCAGGACATGGGCGTGGTGGTGGTGGAATACCCGCGCGGGGACGCGCCGCCCAGCGCCGTGATCACGCTCAGCGCTCATCCGGCGTTCGATCACGTGCGGCGCAGCCTGCAGCCGTTGGTGGTGGAGGATGCCCAGAGCGATCCCCTGTTACAGCCGCTGCATGACGAGCTTGCCGCCCGGGGCGTGGTCTCGCTGGTGGTGGTGCCGCTCAACGTCGGCGGGCGGGCGATCGGCGCGCTGGTCCTGGAGAGCATGAGCCAGGCCGGTCACTTTGCCCCGGAACAGATGGAACTGATACAGACCATCGCCAGCCAGGCGGCCATCGCCGCCCAGAACGCCAACCTGTTGGAGCAGTCTTTTGTCCGCACCCGGGAACTGGAGACGCTCTTTGAGGCCGCCCAGGCGACCTCGCTGTCGCTGGACGTGGACGAAGTGATCCAGAGCGTGGGCCAGCAAATGCTCCACGCCCTGGACGCCGATGCCTGCGCCGTGATGCTGTGGGACGAGGTGGAGCAGAATCTCGTCCTCCGCGTGGACATCAACCGTGAAGGCGACCCGGCCAAGAGCGCCGCCCCCGATACCCTTTATCCGGAGGCGGAGTACCCGGCGCGGGCACGGGTCTTGCGCGACCGCGAGGTGGTGATCGTGCGGGCCGACGACGAGGACGCTGATCCGCGCGAGCGGGCCGAGATGGCCGAACTGGGCAGCGTCCTCCGGATGCTGGTCCCGATGATCCGGCGCGAGGAGTCCATCGGCCTGATCAAGGTGGAGATGTACGGCACGTTCCGCCGCTTCGGGCTGAGCGAGCAGCGTATTGCGCGGACCCTGGCCGGGCAGGCCGCCGTGGCCATCGAGAACGCCCGTCTGAATACGGAGACGGCCGCCCAGGTGCAGGAGGCTTTCCTGATCAATGACCTCAGCCGGGCGGTGTCGGCGGCGGTGGACCTGAGCGAATTGCAGCCGATCGTGCGGTCGCAGGTGCCCTCGTTGACCCAGGCCGAGTGGCTGTACCTGGCCCTGTATGACGCCGCGGCGGAGATGATCAACTTCCTGGTGGTGGTGCATAACGGGCAGGATGTGGCGATGCCGCCGCGCCCGCTGGTCCAGGATGAAATCTCCTGGATACTGCGCAACAACCGGCCGTTGCTGCTGGTGGGCGATGAATTGCCGGAAGTGCGCCGCAACCTGAAGATTGTCTCGACGCTGCCCGATGTCAAAAGTTTCCTGGGCGTGCCGCTGACGGTGGGCGATCAGGCGGTCGGCGTGCTGGCGGTGGGCGACGACCACAAGTCGCGCGCGTTTGACGTGAATGACCAGCGCGTGCTCACCACCGTGGCCGGTCAGCTGGCGGTGGCCGTCCAGAACACCCGGCTATTTGAGGAGCTGCGCCGCTTCAACCAGGAACTGGAGCAGCGCGTCCGAGATCGCACCGAGGAGGTCCGCGCCGAGCGCGACCGCCTCAATACGCTGTACAACATCACGGCGGAACTCTCGGCCACGCTGGACATGGACCGGGTGTTGGAGCGGGCGCTGGAACTGCTGGCGAACGCCACCGGGGCCGACCAGGGCCGCATCATGTTGATCGACCATCAGAACGAGCGGCTGTTCACGCGGGCCATGCTCGGCGGCGATCCCAGCCAGGTCGATCCGGGCGGCGGTCTGCGCACGAACGAGGGGCTGGCCGGGTGGATCATCCAGAATCGGCAGCCGGTCGTGATCGATGACGTGCAACAGGACCCGCGCTGGCTCACTATCGCGGCCCATCACGCCATTCCGCGCGCGACCATCGGCGTGTTGCTGGAAACCAGCGACGAAGTGATGGGCGTGTTGATGCTGCATAGTTCGGAGGTGGGCGTTTTTAACCAGGATCACCAGCGGCTGGTGGTGGCAGCGGCCTCCCAGCTGGCGACCTCGATCAACAACGCGGAACTGTACCTTTTTATCCGCGAGCAGGCGGAGCGTCTCGGCGATATGGTCCGCGAGCAGCAGATCGAGGCTTCCAAGAGCGCGGCCATCCTGGAGGGCGTGGCCGACGGGGTGATGGTGGCGGACGAGTCGGGGGAGATCATCGTTTTCAACAACGCCGCCGAGCGCATCCTGGGAATCTCACGCCGCGAGATTCTGGGCCGGTCGTTCAGCAGCCTGAGCGGCCTCTACGGCGGCGGTGCCCGGCGCTGGCGCACCGCCATCGAGGAGTGGATGGCCGATCCCAGCCAGGTTCACGGCGGCGGTTATGTCTCCGAGACGCTGGCGGTGGGGGAGCGGGTCATCAACGTCTCGCTGTCGCCGGTGCACATGGGCGACCAGTTCCTGGGCACGGTGTCGGTGTTCCGGGACATCACGCGGGATGTGGAAGTGGATCGCATGAAGAGCGAGTTCATCTCCAACGTGTCGCATGAGCTGCGCACGCCGATGACCAGCATCAAAGGTTACGCCGACCTGCTGGTGTTGGGGGCGGTGGGCGAAGTCACCGAGCAGCAACGGCAATTCCTGCTCATCATCAAAAACAACGCCGACCGTCTGAGTAATCTGGTGAACGACCTGCTGAACATCTCGCGCATCGACGCCGGGTCAGCGCCGTTGAACTACCAGCTCATCGACTTCGGCCAGCTGGTGCGCGCGGTGATGGCCAACGTGCGGGGGCGGATCGAGGCGGAGGGCAAGCGGCTGGAGGTCATTGACGCCATCGAGGATAACCTGCCGGAGACCTACGGCGATCCCGACAAGCTGACCCAGGTGGTCATCAACCTGCTGGACAACGCCTACCAGTACACCCTTGATGGTGGTAAGATTACCGTGTCCATCCGTCAGGAAGACGAGTCCCTGTTGCTGACCGTCGCGGATACCGGGATTGGCATCCCTGAGAAGTTCCAGGGCAGGATTTTTGATCGGTTCTTCCGCAACGATGAGGAGCCGCTGGTCATCGAGACGCCGGGGACGGGCCTGGGGCTGGCGATTGTCAAAGAGTTGGTCCAGATGCACGAGGGGAAAGTCTGGTTTGAGAGCGTGGCTGGCGAAGGGACGACCTTCTACGTCTCTCTGCCGCTGCGGGCGGAGCCTCCCGCCCAGGAGTGAGCCACCCCGGGGAAGAAACCGCCAGGAACGCCAGGCTGGCCCTGCCAGATCAGTATTCGGGGGAGCCGCAGCGCGCGCTGACGAATTGCCCGCTGGCGAGACAGGTGGGGGCTGCGGCGGTGGGAGACGGAGAGCGTATGGCAAGAATTCTGATCGCTGAGGACGAGCGCGACATCCGGGACCTGGTGGAGTTTACGCTGCGCTACGCCGGGCATGAGGTCTATAAGTCGTCCAACGGGGAAGAGGTCGTCGCCATGGCGGCGGAGGTGATGCCCGACCTGATCCTGATGGACGTGCGCATGCCCAAAATGACCGGCTATGAAGCCTGCCGGGTGCTCAAAGAGATGGATGGCGTGCGGGACATTGCGGTGGTGTTCCTCTCCGCCAAGGGACAGGAGCCAGAGATGCAGGCCGGTCTGGACGCGGGCGCGATCGACTACATCCTCAAGCCCTTTGCACCCGATGAGTTGACGCGCCGGGTGGAAGAGATATTGCAGAAGCTGGGCTTCAGTTGACGTGGGAACCGTGTAAAGGGCAAGCATGAGCGCCGTAACCATTGACAACGATCTGGTCCACTACGAGGTGCTGGGCCGCGGCCGCCCGGTCATCCTGCTGCACGGCTGGCTATCCTCCTGGCGCTACTGGATTCCGACGATGCAGCAGCTTTCGATGAAATATCGGACCTATGCGCTGGACCTGTGGGGCTATGGCGATTCGGGGAAAGACCCGGAGCGGCTCTCCTGTGAGGCGCATACCCGGTTGTTGGGCGACTTTATGGACCAGCTGGGCATCGTCAAAGCCGCGCTGATCGGGCATTCCCTGGGAGGGGCAGTGGTGATTCGGTATGCCCTGCGCAGCCCGGACCGGGTAGCCCGCCTGATGACGATCAGCGCCCCGCTGTTTGAGTACGGCGAGCGCCCCCAACCGGCCGAAGAGCCTCCAGTCAACTCCCCAGCGGCCCCATCGGCGGCAGCGCCAGTGACGACCGCCGCCAGTGGGCCGGGCGCGCCCACGCGGGCCAGGCCGCCAGCCTCCCGGGAGGAGTCGCTGGCCCAGCATTCCAAGCCGACGGTGGCCCGCCGGTCGCCGGAGATGGAAGCCCGTTTGCAGGGCGAGGGTGGGCAACATCCCCTGCCGGATATCGCCATCACCCCTGGCGAGCCGTCGCCGCCATCGACCGACCTGATGCCGCAGCCCGCCCAGCCGGAAGGCCAGTCGGCGGGGAAAGACATCGGCCATGCCAACCCGCTGCGCGACCGGCTGTTGGGCGTGGAGCCACGGGAATTGCTGGAGCGGCAGGTGGGCCGGGACTCGCCCCATTACCGGGAGTTGATCGGGGAAGTGACCAAAACCGCGCCGACGGCGTTCGCGGCCAGTGTGCTGTCCTTCGACCAGGTTGATCTGGCGCATGACGTGCGCCGCCTGACCAAGCCGACGCTGCTCATTCACGGCGAGAAAGATGCCTTTATGCCGCCGCCGAGCCAGGGGTTGATCGACTATCTGGGTTATGGCAAGGGTGACTTCCGCTGCGTGATCTGGCCGGAGGTGACTCACTTCCCGATGCTCGATGACCCGACGGCCTTCCACCGCCTGGTGATGGACTTTCTGGAGACTCACGATCTGGATGACCTGGAATTTAAGGAGCGCTGGCGGCGGATGGTCCGTTAACTGGCTTTGGTTGCGCGCTGGACTTGTCTTCGCCGCCCGTGAGGGGCGGCTTTATTTTGGGACGGAGGAGACATGCGGGTCATCATCTTTGCCAACGGCGACCTGTATCCCGGCCCTCTGGTGGACGAGGTGCTGGCTGAGGCCGCCGGGGCGGCGGTCATCGCGGCGGACGGCGGGGCGCGTCACGCTGAGGTCTGCGGTTTGCCGGTGCACGCGGTCATCGGCGACATGGATTCGCTGGCGGAGGCCGACCTGGCGCGTTATGCGGCGCAGGGGGCGGCGGTGCGCCGTTACCCCCCGGCCAAGGACGAGACGGACCTGGAACTGGCGCTGCTCTACGCGGCGGAGCGAGGCGCTGACTGGATTCGGGTGATCGGCGCAATGGGCCACCGGCTCGATCAGACCCTGGCCAACGTGCTGCTGTTGACGCTGCCGGCCCTGGACGGGCGGGAGACCCGGCTGGTGGCGGGGCGGCAGGCGGCCTGGGTTTTGAAGGCGGTCGAGCACCGGTTGCGCGGAGCGCCGGGGGATACGCTGTCGCTGATTCCGCTGGGCGGCGACGCGAGCGGCGTCATGACCGAGGGGCTGGAATATCCGCTGCGCCGGGAGCCGCTGCTCTTTGGACCGGCGCGGGGCATCAGCAACGTGTTGACGGCGGAGACGGCGACGGTCCGCCTGGAGGCGGGGCTGCTGCTGGTCGTGCACACGCTGGGCCGGGCCTGATGGATCGGATGTCATGAGCGGGGACAGGCGGCGATGATCACGGTCACCAAGCTGGATCACACTGGCCGGGAGATTTTCTCTTACCAGGGGCGGGCGCTGGCGCGGGGCGCGACATGGGTGCAACTGGAGGCGATCTTCCGGCTTGGCCCGGTGACGGTGGGCGATGTGGTGTTTCGGCAGGGCGACCGTTTCGTGGAATGGTATTTCAGCGACCGCTGGTACACCATCTACGAGGTGCACGACGCGGAGGACGACCATCTGAAGGGCTGGTATTGCGACATCGCCCGCCCGGCGGTCCTGGCGGCGGACGCCGTACGATTCGAGGACCTGGCGCTCGACCTGTGGGTCGGGGCGGATGGGCGGCTGCTGGTGATGGATGAGGAGGAATTCGACGCCCTGCCATTGGACGAGGCCGAGCGGCAGGCGGCTCGTGCCGCCCTGGAGGCTTTGCGGCGCGCGGTGGGGGGCCGCACGCCGCCGTTTGATGCCCTCGCCTGACCTCGCCGGGCGGTGGATGGCCGCTGTTGGCGCTCTGGTGGCAGCGGTGATTCACGCCAGCGGGCGGCATGACTTTTTACGATGCCGGGGCGAAGGCGCTGAGGTCAAAGCCGTCCCAGGTGCCGGTCAGCAGGTAACGGACGGCATCGATCCCGCCGATCATGAGAAAAGTCAGGGTGAACGCAGCGATCAGGGGCACGGCCAGATCGGCCCAGGAGCGGGCGCTGTTTTCGCGGCGGGTGAAGCTGAGGACGATCACGGTCCACACCATGGTTAGCACGATCACCGGACCGGCGGCGGTGAGCAGGCCCAGGACGAGTAAGACGGTCGGGTTTTCCAGCAGCACCAGCGCGTCCAGCAGGAAGATGACGACCAGCATGCCGCCCAGTTCCCCCACCGAGCGGAGGACCGGGCGCGGATCGGGGCGCGCCCAGGCGACGGCGTTGAACACCGGGCCGATCAGGTGGATCATGCTCAGCCCGGCCAGCGACCCGGTGACCAGGCGCAACCAGCTCTGGGGCTCGTAAGGGCCGACGTAGCCAGGGAACAGGTGCAGGTAGCTGTTGAGGCCGTCCACGCTGGTGAGCACGACGAACAGCCCCATCACGGCCAGGGCCGACCTCCCCGGCAGACGGCTGGCGCGTCCCCGCCCGGCGGCGAGGAGGATGGCCAGCCCGCCCAGCGCGCCCAGGTAGACGCCCGTGCAGCGCACGCACAGCGGCAGCGGCCGCCCGTTCACCTGGAAGGACCGGTCGGCGATGCGGTGGCAGACGGCATAACCGATGGCGTCCGCCTTGCCCTGGAGGCCCGCCGGGGTGCCCAGCAGCCAGAGGGCCATCACCAGCGCCGCCAGCGCCAGGATCAGCCAGAGAGTGGCGCGTGAATAGGGTCGGTCTGGCAGGAGCGCCGGTCGGGGAGGAGAGGCCGACACCTTGACGTCTTGTGTTTTACCCGGCAGGTGGGCCATAATGGTCCGTTGGTATGTGTCTGGCATTCGGATGTCTGTGCTCGGATTATACCATACGTGGCCTGAGCATGGCCGTTGTGCCGTGCCGCCAGCGCGGCATCTCCACCAGCGGCAGCAGGTGTCGGACTGATTCACGGAATCTTGCGGATTAAGGATGGCTGTCATGCGTTATCTGATCACCGGGGGCGCGGGTTTTTTGGGGGCGGCGCTGGCCAATCGTCTGGCGGAGATGAGGCACGACGTGCGGGCCATTGACGACCTGAGCAGCGGCGATCAGTCACGGTTGTCGCCCGGCATCTCGTTCACACGGGGCGACGTGAGCGACGTGCCCCGGCTGTGGACGTTGCTGCAAGGCGTGGAGTGTGTCTATCACCTGGCGGCGCGGGTGCATGTGCCGGAGAGCCTGCAATATCCCCGCGAATATAACGCCGTTAATGTGGGGGGGACGGTCAGCGTGCTGGAGGCCATGCGCGACGCCGGGGTCCAGCGCGTGGTGTTCACCTCGTCGGGGGCGGTATACGGCGAGCAGCGCACCCAACCCGTGCACGAGGGCCTGCCGCCCGATCCAGCCTCGCCGTATGCGGTCAGCAAACTGGCTGCCGAATATTACGTGCGCACCATCGGCGCGCTGTGGGGGATCGAGACGGTGTGCCTGCGCATCTTTAACGCTTATGGGCCGGGGCAGCCGCTCTACACCTCCTACCCGCCGGTGGTCCCGTCGTTTTTGCAGCGGGCCGTGTCCGGGGGCAGTGTGATTGTCTATGGCGACGGGACTCAGACTCGTGATTATGTTTACCTGGACGACGTGATCGATGCGCTGGTGACGGCCTCCACCGCGCCCAACATCGACCGGCTGGTGATCAACGTGGGCAGCGGCGTGGAGACCAGCGTCAATGATCTGGTACAGTTGACGGCCCGCGTGACCGGCAAGACGCTGGACCCGTTGCACTCCAAACGCACGTCGGCGGGGGTGACGCGGTTGTGCGCCGATCTGACGCTGGCCCGTGACAAGCTCGGCTACTCCCCCAAAGTATCCCTGGAAGAGGGGCTGCGGCGGACGCTGGAACTGGATGAGCGCTTCCGCCGCAGGGCGTAGATCACAACGCCTCCGGCTGTACTGTGTACTGTGGTTAGGGGCGGCCTGGGCCGCCCCTGTGCGTATTGTCAGCAGGGATCAGGGATGATTCCCCGCGTTCTCGGTGACGTACAGCGTGCCGCCGAAAGACCCGCCGGAGTCAAACGTGCCGATCCAGACGTCGTACCTGCCGCTGGAGGGGCTGTTGAAGTCGATGGTGGGGTGGAGGGTGCCGAACGAGTCATCCACGCAGATGTAGCTGCCCCCAGGCGTATTGATCACCATGGTGCTGTCGCCGCTGCCGATGAAGTAGAAGCGCAGCAGGGGGAACGCGCCGCTGGTGTAGTTGACGCTGAAAGAGGGAGCGCTGGTAGTGTAGCCCGTGCACCCGCCGCCCAGGTAGGAGACGTTGGCGGGTCCCCCGGCCGTTATACCGACGGTGAAGGGGTCCGGCACGAAGCCGGAGGTGAGGGCGGTGGAGCCAAAGACGGGCGGCAGCGAGAAATTAAGCGTGGCCACAACCGTCGGGGTCAGGGTGACCGTTGAAGTTGGTGTGGCGGTCGGCGTGGCGGTAGCGCCGGTCGGCGTGGCAGTCGGGGTGGCCGTGGGGGTCGGTGTGGCGGTCGGCGTGACCGG
>DAOTXK010000330.1:0-17719 GCA_034435395.1 Anaerolineae bacterium
GCTTCCAGTTGATCGGGCGCTGGCGGGGCAGCCAGGCGGTCCAGCGCGTCCGGCGGCGGGGCGAACATCTCCAGCAACCGGGTCACCAGTTGGGCATTGCTCAGGCGGCGCTGCTCCACCAGGAACGTCTCCAAAAAGGCGGTGGCCGGTCGATTCACTGCCCCGCCGTACAACGCCTCGCTGAATTTGGCCAGTCGGTCCAGGTCCTGGCGCACCAGGTCCACATCGCCCTGCGCCCGGTGGCCGACCAGCCGGTTGATGCGCCTCATCAGCTTGCGCAGGTTGCCCAGCGACTCATCCAGCGTGGCCGCGCTGGACTGGACCGCCGCCTCGGCCACCGCCCGCCGGGCCAGGGCCGCTGCCTGCTTCACCCCGAAGTCGATCAGCGGCCTGGCCTCGTCATCGGTCAGCCCGTCGCGCAGGTCGGGATCACCCAGGATGGATTCGGCGGCGCGTGCGGCCAGGTCCTCCGGGTCGGGTCTGTCAAATGGCATGGTTCCTCCCGTGAGCACAAGTGTACGATTGCTCGGATTTTAACACGAGATGGGGAAAAACAGGGTTGCGCCGCAGGGGTCAGGCGGACGCCCGCGCCACCGCCAGCCGCACGGCCTCCTCCGGCGAGTCGACCCACACGACCGCGCCCGCCGCGAACGCCCGCAAAAATGGGGCGGAACCGAGCGCCACCACCGGCTTGCCCATCTTAACCGCCAGCGCGATCTCCGACAGCGTGCCCCAGCCGGTGCCGATGGCGATCAGGGCATGGGCGGCGCGGGTGATGATGGCGTTGCGGGCTTCCCCCAGGCCGGTGGCGATGGGAATCGTCACCCAGGGATTGGCCTCGTCGGGGGATGTCCCCGGCAGGATGCCGACCGCGATCCCGCCACCGTCATACGCGCCACGGCAGGCCGCTGCCATCACCCCGCCGCGCCCGCCGCAGATCAGCGTGTGGCCCTGCTCGTCGATCAGCCGTCCCACCGCCTCGGCGCTTTTTTCCTCCGCCGATGACGCCTCCGCCACGCCGATGACGCCGATCAACATCCGCCTGCTCCTGATCCATGGCCGGAATCCATATCACGGCACGTCGCCTGCCCGCCGCGCACCATTACCAGCCATGGCGCGGCAACAGGCCCGCTGGTGACGGCTAAAAAGCGTCCGCTTTATAAAGCGCCCGCTCTATAAAGCGCTCGCTCAGGATTCTGATCCCCCCGATGATCGACGGCGCTGCCGCGCGTCAGGATGATACCAGCGCCCCACAGCTCTCCCTGACGACCAGGCTGCCCGCCACGTTAATCGACGGGACATATCGCGCATTATTCTTCAGGAGCCGATCAATCAGCAGATGGGCCGCTTTTTGCCCCATCAAATTCAGCGGCAAGGCGAAGGAAGTGAGCGGCGGAAAGAGAGCCTCCGCCACCTGCCGGTCGTCAAAGCCCACCAGGGCCAGTTCCTGGGGAATGTCCATCCCCCGGCGCATGGCGGCCTGGATGCTGCCGGCGGCCATCAGGTCATTGGATACAAAGATAGCATCGATATCTTTGCCCCCATGAGCTGTATTTATAATGGCTTCTGAGGGAGAGTCAAGCGAGTGGGTCAGAAGGGTTTCCCCATGGTCCGCCGATCAGCCAGCAGGATGGCAGGCGTTCAGACTGCTCAGGGCGGCTGGTCCGGCGGCCTTGGCGGTCAGCCCGCCATCGGAAGGCGTCTCACTTCCCACCTTCAACAGGTCGAGCCTGGCCCGGTTGCCCGCGGATTTCCCATGTGGAGCCGGGCGAACGCTCGCTGACGGATACAGGCTCATCCTGGCGCTGATGCGCGCCTTTTGAGGGTCGCTCCTCCGCCGAAAGAATCATCCGAGAGCCGTATGCGCCCGGCAGCGGGTATACGAAGTAGTTCCACACCCAGTTGACCAGCACGTGGAGCTGGTTGCGAAAACCCATCAGCCACAACAGGTGCAGGCCCAACCAGGCCACCCAGGCGATGTACCCCCGCAGCGGGATACGGCGGTAAATCCAGGCCACCGCCCGGCTGCGTCCGACGGTCGCCATGATGCCTCGATCATGGTAGCGGAACGGCTCCTGCGGCTGCCCGGCGAGGCGGCGCAGGATATTTTTAGCCGCCAGGATGCCCTGCTGCTTGGCCACCGGGATCAGCTGCGGATATGGCTCCCCATTCCCGTCCGCCAGATAGGCCATGTCCCCGACGACGTAGACGTTCTCCAGCCCGACGGCCTCCATCGTCGGCGCGACCGGCACGCGCCTGCCCCGCGCCAGCGGCACGCCCAGCTTCTCCGCCAGCGGCGACCCCTGCACGCCTGCCGACCAGATCAGCGTGTGCGTCGGGATCGTCCGCCCGCTCTCCAGCCGCACGCCCGCGCCGTCCACCCCGGCCAGCCCGTCGCCCAGGATCACCTCCACACCCAGCGATTCCAGCTGCTCCCGCGCCGCCTGTTGCAGGTTCGCCGGATACGGAGCCAGCAGCCGATCTGTCGCCTCCACCAGCACCACCCGCGGCCTGATGCCCGTCCTGGCCGCGTATTCCTTATGCAAGACATGGGCCGACAGCTCGTACAGCGCCCCTGCCGTCTCCAGCCCGGTCGGGCCACCGCCCACCACCACCAGCGTCGTGGCCGCCGCGCGGTAGTCCGGGTCGTCGCTCCAGGCAGCGTGCTCAAACCGCTGGAGGATATGGTTCCGCAACACAACCGCATCTTCCAGAGTCTTGAGGTCGAAGCCGTGCCGCGCCACCTCATCCATGCCGAAGTAATGGTTGACGCTGCCCGCCGCCACGATCAGGTAGTCATAGGGGATCGTGCGCGCGCCGCCGTTGATCTGCACGGTGACGCGCCGATCCAGCGGATCGATGCCCGTCACCTCGCCCATCATAAACCGCACGTTTCTGCCCCGACGGAAGATGCCGCGCACCGGGTAAGCGATGGCGCTGGGGTCAAGGCCCGCCGTCGCCACCTGGTACAGCAGCGGCGTGAAGGTGTGGAAGTTCTGGCGGTCGATCAGCAGCACGTCGAGGACTTTCCCCGCCAGAGTCCGGGCGGCAAACAGGCCGCCGAACCCGGCGCCGATGATCACGATGTGGGGGCGTGGGGGCGCGGTCATGCTGACCTCCATATCCACTATTTACGACCTTTTTTATATACTATCCTTTCGTGAATTTTATCACACATTTGATGGCCGGGTCAATTAAAACCGCATTAGAAAAAGGACGGCGGCGTTTTAACCCTCCGCGGCCAGCGCCTCCCGCACGATGCCCACGATGGCCGCGTGCAGCGCGTCGTTGGTGGCCACCATTTGCGAGGCCAGCAGATGCCACGCGCCGCCATCAGGCAGGGCGAGCCGTCCGCCCGCTTCCTGGACGAGCAGCGCCCCTGCGGCATAGTCCCAGGGCCTGAGCTTCAACTGGATGGTTCCCTCCAGCCACCCCGCCGCCACATACGCCTGCCCCAGCGCCGACGCCCCCAGCATCCGCACCGTGCGGCAGCGCGGCGCGATGGCGTTGAGCACGGCCAGTCCCCGGCCCCGCCACGTCGGATCACGCCCCAACCCACACTGGATCACCGCTGCCGCCAGGTCGTCGCGCGCCGATACCTGGATCGGCTGGCCGTTGAGGGTCGCCCCTTTTCCGCGCGCCGCCGCGAAAACGTGTTCCCGCACCGGGTCATAGATCGCCCCCGCCCGCACCGTCAACCCTTCCACGACGGCCACCGACACGCAATACTGGGGGATGCCCCGGCTGTAATTGGTGGTCCCGTCCAGCGGGTCGATCAGCCACCAGTAACCCGGCGGCGGCTCCCAGCTATCCACCGCGCGCCCGATGCCGTTTTCCTCGCTGACGATCGGATGATCCGGGTATTGCGAGCGGATGGCGGCGACGATGGCTTCCTGAGCGGCGTAATCGGCGTCGGTCACGTCGTCGCGGAAGCCCTTGCTGATGACCTCGCGTGGCCGATTCCTGACCGCCTGGAGGACCTCGCCACCCCGCCGGGCAGCGTCGATGACCAGCTGGTTAAGCGGATAACCCATAAGCCTCTCGCTCGGGTGACTACCCTGAATCGCTTCAATGCCCAAAAGATGGTGGGGATCGCCTCCCCACCGCCTGCCCAGTGTATCCCAAATCCCCGCGACAAAACAGGGCATATGGCCCCGGCCCGGTTAAGCAGACCGGCGGAGAGATGCCTCCCCACCGGTCGTCTACCATCAATGCCCGATCCCGTCGCCGGCTGCCCGCCGACCTACGGGGCCACGTAGGGCTGCATCCACTGCTGCAACTGGCTGAAGCTCACTGCCGTACCGGCCAGCCGGACCAGCGACCACGGTTCGGTCTGCCGACATTCGCGCGGGAAGGACCCCACCAGCGTGGTCGCGCCAACCGTCTGGCCTGTCCGCGCCGAATGGAGCTGCACATCAACCGTGTACACGTAGCGGAAAATGCTGGGGCCGTTGTAGAGACATTCCTCGATCTGGTTCTCGCGCTGTTCGGACACACACAGCACCAGCTGGGTATCCGCCGGGTTGGTCGGCCCCCAGGCCCCCATGTTCCCGCTCCACGAGTGGCGGGCGCCCGCCTGGTTGAGCAGCACGGTGGGATGAACGCCAGGGCCGGGGATGTACTCCGCCGCCTGCGGGACGCCCACACCCGCGCACACGCCAGCCAGCCCGGCCTGCACCGCCGCGTTTAATTCCGCCAGCGACGGTCCGGCAGGGGCCGCTGCCCCGATCACGCCGGGGACAAAGCTATCCAGCGAACCGGTGACTTCCTGTACATACTCGCGGTAGACCCAGACGTTCTGCCCCTGGTAGTTGACCAGCACAAAGAGGCTGTCCTCGCTAAGCCCCAGTGCCGGCACGACGGCTGAGTAGGGAATCGCGCCAGCAGGGCGCACGTCCAGCGACGGCTCCGTGCGATAGCGCAGGTTCACCGTCGGCGAGACGGTCACGCTGCTGGTGACACCGCCCCCGCCGCCGCGAGTGAAGGTCTGGTCGGAGACGTTCAGCGCGCCCAGGCTGCCGCTGACCACGCCAGTGTAGGCCAGGGACAGCCAGCCGCCCTGCCCGTTATAGGTGACCGCGACCCAGTTGCGATCAGAGCTGATGGCCGTGGCCTCCAGCTGCGTCTGGTACGGCACGCGCCCCAACGCCTCCGAATCGCTGTTGGGCGCCGCCCGCAGATTGAGGTTGGCATTGGCCACCACCGTCACGCCGCCCTGGGCCAGCGCGGGCAGCGATACTCCCAGTAGAGTCGCCGCCAGGAGAAACGCGATAACCAGCCGCTTGGTCAAACGATACGCACGCATCTGCTATACCCCCCTTGGGATAAGTGCCTACCCGAGGATTCATCAGACAGGGGGCTTAAACCCCCTGGAGGTGGCTGTTGATGATTTATCGGATAGGTAGTAGAGGAAACGGTGAAGGCTCGTGGGTGTAAATCGTACCGACCAATCGTTTGATTCCCTTGTCCCGATACGCCATGCCCCAACTGAGCCATCGGTTTTTACTATCAGCTCAGGCGTCTGTTTTCGCCAGTGCCAGAGGTCACCAGAAAACCCGTCACTAAGCACTGCCGGTCGCCGGGCCGCCTATCCTTTCAGGCCGGTGGTGGCGATGCCTTCGGTGAACTGTTTCTGGGTGAAAAAGTAGACAACCAGCACCGGCACCAGCGCGATCACCGCCCCGGCCATCATGAAGTTCAACTCCACATTCACATCCTGCCGGAAGGCATACAACCCATAGGAGATGGGCCGCCACTCCGCCGCCTGGGTCACCAGGATCGGCCAGTCCAGCGCGTTCCAGGCCCCCAAAAAGGTGAACAGGGCGTTGGTCACGATGGCCGCCCGCGACAGCGGCACCACCACCTGGAACAGGAAGCGCACGTGCCCGGCGCCGTCGATCTGGGCCGCATCGTACAACTCGTCCGGAATCTGACGGAAGAACTGCCGCAGCAAAAAAACGCCGAAGGTGCTCGCCAGAAAGGGCACGACCAGCCCAAACCAGCCATCGATCCAGCGGAGGCCCAGCGCCGCCGCGGTCTGTGCCCAGCCGATGCGCTGCCAGAAGGCGTTGAAGGCTTCGTTCAGGCCGACGACGGTCAGATAGTTGGGGATGAGGATGATGGTGAAGGGGATGAACAGCGTCATCAGGAACATGCCGAACAGCAGATCGCGCCCGGGGAACTGCATGCGGGCGAAGGCGTAGGCGGCCAGGATGGAGAACAGCGTCTGCCCGACCACCTGCAAAAAGGTCATCATCACGCTGTTAAAAAAATAGCGCCCGAACTGAGCCTTGTCCCAGGCTGTCAGATAATTGACCACGCCACCCCGGATGACCGTATTGCCCACCAGCCAGTAAATATCCCGGGTGCGGGCATACTCGCGCCAGGTCAGCGACCGTTGTCTGGTGCCGATCTCATTGGGGTCCCGGACGAAACTGAGGTAACGGGCCGGATCGTCGCCAATCACGGTGTCCAGTTCTTCGTCGGCATAGCTGAACATCTCGATGAGCGGCTGACCGGTGATGAACTGGCCGGACTGCGCCTCGCCCAGCGTCATCAGCGACACGCTGAGCATCCACAGGAAGGGCAGGATGCAAATCAGCGCCCCGATCGTCATCAGCAGATAGGCAACCACCCGGAAAACATCGACCTGGACGCCCGGCCCTCTCGCGATCGAGCGCGCGGCTGCCCGGTCGATGTCCAGCTTCGGCGGGGGCACCGGCGTCTGAGCAAGGTCAGCCATAAAAGACTCGCTCCTTCGAGAGCTCATTCTGGATGAGGGTCAGGATGAGGATGATGCCAAAGAGCACAAAGGCCATGGCCGAGGCATAGCCCCACTGGTTGAACTGCCAGAACTGCACAAAAATGTGCACGCTGGCCGTATCCGCCGTCCCTCGGGCCGCCGTTTCGCGCATCACATAGATATGCGTGAAGGCGCGGAACGTCCCGGTCACGCTCAGGATGATCAGGAAAAACGTGGTCGGGGAGAGCAGCGGCAGGGTGATCTTACGGAAGGCCGCCCAGCGACCCGCGCCGTCCACCTTCGCCGCCTCGTACAGGTCATGGGGTATCGCCCCCAGCCCGGCCAGGAAGATCACCGAGTTGTACCCGGCAAACACCCAGATGTTGTACAGGATGATGGACACCAGGGCCAGGCTCGGCCCGACCAGGAAAGCCGGGAGCTGGACGCCCGGCCCGGCCACCATCTCGGCGATGATCTGGAACACGCCCTTCGACTCAAACAAC
Source organism: Anaerolineae bacterium (assembly GCA_034435395.1). GTDB lineage: Bacteria > Chloroflexota > Anaerolineae > Aggregatilineales > Ch27 > DAOTXK01. The sequence continues at coordinate 7,246 of DAOTXK010000330.1, forward strand.
CACCCCTGCGCCGGAATGCCCACCAGCCCCAGCGCCCGGTTGGCCAGGCTGAACGGGCGTGAGGAAAAAATAATGCCGAAGACGGTGGCCGTGGCTACCGTCGGCGCGACATAGGGCAGGAAATAGATCACCCGGTAGAGTTCTTTGCCGAGGCCGATCTCGTAAAACATGATGTAGGCCAGGAACAGCCCCAGCGCCAGTTGCACCGGCACGGTCCCCAGCGCGTAGGTGGTGGTGATCAGCAGCGAATTGTAATAATTGGTGTCGCCCACACCCATCGCCTGCGGCAGTTCCCCTATCAACAGCCAGCCGCCGACGGCCAGCAGGATGGTGAGCAGGACAAACGTGGAGGTGCCCAGGCCGGTTTCCCGCTCACCGGCCCCCCGCCAGACGCGATAAGCGGCGAACATCAACACAAAGCCGAGCGACACCGACATGATCTGCGGCCAGCTCACCAGCATGCTGGCCAGGTCTTCCCCGGTGAGCGCGCCATACAGCGGGCGGTACGTGTCTCGCGCCAGGCCCGTGACCGCCTGCCCGATTTCCTCGACCTGGCCGCGGTCCAGGCCGCGGACGGCGCTGGCCGCTGCTTGGTCGAACTGCATGGCCGAGATCAGGTACACCACCAGGACAAAAACCACCGCCACCAGAACGTAAATGCCCACCCCCGCCACGGCGCGCCGACGGTCATAGGCGTAGTCATCCGGCAGCCAGCGACGCCACCAGCCCAGGACAGCGATGGCGATCAACGCCAGGGCCGTTCCCCCGCCCGCCAGCATCTGCTGCCCCAGCGGCGGGAGGTACTGGTCCGGGGCGACCGCCGCCGCGATGCTGAAGGCGATGGCCGTATCGTGGAGAATCTCCCCGATGGTGAACACAAAAAGCCCCAGCGCCAGCAGCCAGAACAGGTTTAACTGCCAGACTCCGAGGCCGAGTTTGCTGTCGGCGTTCACCCCTTCCCGCCGGGACATCCCCCAGAAGATGGCCCCGCCGATGACCAGCAGGGCGATGCCCGGCCAGGACAGGTCGCCGTTTTGCGCGGCAAAACCGATGGCAAAGCCGATGGTCCCCACCGCCATGATGAACCCCGGGACCAGGAAGGGATAAAAGCCAACCCCCTGCTCCGCCCTGGTCATCAGCCCCTTGAGGGCGCGGTACCCGCCGTACAGCAACAACACGCACAAAAAAAAGACCAGCACGTAAGCCGCGTTGCCCAGCGCCCGCACGTACTGATCTAACCCCAGAAACGAGTGGCTTCTCGCCCGCCATTGATGCAGGCTGACGAAAAACCCGAAGATCACCGGCCAGATGCCGAAGATAAACGTCACGATGGTGGCCGGGGCGACGAACAAAAGCGCCAGCGCCGCCTCCTGCCGCCGCCGCCGACGCTTACCTGCCTCCAGTTCGCGCCGCCGATCGCCCGGTGTCGTGACCGAAGCGGTCATACCCTGCCCTCCGCGCCAGTAAGCCGTTCCAATCATTGTAGAGCGGAATTGGGAACTCGCCAACTATTATGACGGACCAACCATACTAAAAGCCGGCGGGTGCCCCATCCCGCCCGGCCACTTTTACCGGGCAGGTTTGACGCGCCCCTGAGCGTCGGACGCTTGCATCGCCCGGCAAGAGGGTGTACGCTCACCGGCATGACTGCCAAAGAATCCCGCGCCACCATCGAGCGGGTCCGCCGCCTGTCGTCGCGGTTGCAGCGCCTCGATCTGGGGGTGGAGGAAAGCCTTTCCCGACTCAGGCCGGGGCAATCCCTGCTGGCCCGCCTCTCGGAAGACGTCTGGGACCCCTATCTGGCCGAGCATTGGACGCCCGTGGCCCTCAACGGCAAGACCATCACGGTGGAGCGCCTGGCCGATAACCACTACACCCCGGGACAGGTGGTGTCGCTGCTGGGGCCGGTCGGCGCGCCCTACCCGATGCGCCCCAACCTGCGCAACCTGTTGCTGCTGGCGCTCGACGCCCCGCCGACGCCGCTGGTGCTGCTGGCGGCGCTGGCCGTGCGCAGCAAAATCCAGGTGACGATGGTGCTGGGCGGCTCCGCCGTCGAATACCCGCTCGCCGCCCTGCCCCGCGAGGTAGAAGTGCTGGAAGGCGACCTCGAACAGGGCTGGCCCAACCAGGTCACCACCGTCGGCTGGGCCGATCAGGTGATCGCCGTGGGCCACCCGTCCTACCGCGCCCAGCTCTATCCAGCCCTGCTGCGCCGCATCCACGAGCTGCGGGCCGAAGTGCCCAGACGTTACCTGCTCGGCATCTTCGACCGGCCGGTGGTGTGCGGTGTGGGGGCCTGCCACGGCTGCGGGGTCGCTGGCAAAGATGGCGCGGACAGGCTGGTGTGCGTGGACGGCCCGGCCCTGGACCTGGAAGAAGTCCGCTTCTCATGAGCCGGCACAACGTCATCGGCCTGTTTGCCCATCCTGACGACGAAACCATCATGGCGGGGGGGACGCTGGCCATGCTCCATGAACGGGGCGTGCGCACCCACCTGGTCAGCGCCACGCGCGGCGAAGGCGGCGAGGCCGGGGAACCGCCGGTTGTGGAGGACCGCCGCCAGCTGGGCATCGTGCGGGAGGCCGAACTGCGCTGCGCCGCCGACGCGCTGGGCGTGACCTCGCTCACCTTCCTCGATTACATCGACCCGGCCATCGGCCCCGACGAGCAACTGGCCGCCTTCGAGGCCGACTTCGACATCCTGGTCGCCCGGCTCGCCCGCCTGATCGCGGCCAAAGCGGCGGACCTGGTCATCTCCCACGGCCCCGACGGCGAATACGGCCACCCGGCCCACCAGTTGATGTTCGCCGCAGCCCAGGCCGCCGTGGCCCGCAGCGGCGATCACCTCCTGCACTACTCGGTGGCCCCCCGGCTGCCCGGCGTCGACGACCGGCTGTGGAACCAGAGCCGGACCGCCCACCTGGCCCTGGACATCACCCCCTGGGCGGAAGCCAAGGTCGCGGCGATGGAATGCCACGTCTCGCAGCACGCCCTGTTCAAACGCCGCCGCCAGCTCCAGACCGTGCGAGAGGCCGTGCGCCTGATCGAACCTTTTTACCGGGAACATCCGCCAGTGGACGGCGCGGCCCCCGACGACTGGTTCGCGGCCCTGCTGCGGGCGGCTGGCGCGCTGGACATCGCCGCCGCCACGCTTGCGTCGGACCTTCCCATACCAAAGGACGAAGACTCTGCAACATGACTGATAAGCTCACCCAGATTCGCGACCAGCTGCCCGCCGTAAAAGCCGTGGCCTTCCTCAATACCGGCTGGTACGGCCCGCTGCCCACGGTGACCGCCGATGTCATCGAGGCCGTCGCCCGCCAGGAGTACGCGGAGGGCCGCCCCCTGCTGCCGCGCATCGCCCAGGTGGCGGCGGAGCGCGACGCCCTGCGCCGGGCGTTCGCCGCGCTGTTGAACGCCCCGCCGGACAGCATCGCCCTGACCAACCACACCACCGAGGGCATGAACATCGCCACCCTGAGCTTCAACTGGCAGCCCGGCGACGAGGTGGCCACCACCACCATCGAGCACGAGGCGGGCCTGTACCCGCTGTATATCATTCAGCGGCGGTTTGGCGTTACGATCAACTTCGCCGATGTGGGCGCTGGCGAGGACCCCCTGGACGCCATCGACGCCGCGCTCACCCCCCGCACCCGCCTGCTGTCGATCAGCCATGTGTCCTACAGCAGCGGGGTGCGCTTTCCGCTGGAAGAGGTGATCGACCTGGCTCATGCCAGAGGCATCCCGGTGCTGGTGGACGGCGCGCAGTCAGTGGGCGTCTTCCCGGTGGACGTGACGGCTCTGGGCGCGGATTTTTACGCCCTGCCGGGCCAGAAGTGGCTGTGCGGCCCGGAAAGCATCGGCGCGCTGTACGTGCGGCCTGACCGACTGGCGACGCAGCTCCCCGCCTTTTGCGGCTTCCACACCGTCCAGCGCCACGACGGGCGGGGGGACTTCACGCTGGAGCCCACCGCCGTCCGCTTCGAGACCGGCACCATCTATCCAGCAGCGGTGGCCGGGATGCGGGCCAGCCTGGAGTGGTTCCAGAACGTCGTTGAGCCAGCCTGGGCCTACGGACGGATCGCCGATCTGGCCGCCTACACCCGTCAGGCCATCGGCGCGCTGGACGGCGTGCGGCTCATCACGCCGGAGAACCGCCAGGCGTCGCTGGTCAACTTCCTGCCGATCGGCTGGTCCCCGGCGCGGATGGCGGGCCTGGTGGCGGCCCTGGCCGAGCGCGGCATCATCATCCGTAGCATCCCCCACGCGCCATATGGCGTGCGCGTTTCTTGCGGTTTTTATAACACCGAGGCCGAGATCGACAGCCTGTGTGACGCGCTGCGGGAACTGCTGGCCGCCGGGCCGGAATCGGTCGGGGTTCCCGCCTGGGCGGTGGAATTCGGGCTGTCCGACGCGCCGATCACCTGATCGCTCCGGCCTTGCCCCTCAATGGCCCTTTATCGACGCCTGAGTATAATGGACTTATCACAGGGCGTTTGAAGTAAGGAGCCAGCGCCGTGCGTCGTCTGTTGCAATACCTAGTCCTCGTGTTACTGATCGCCGCGCCGTTGCTCACGGCAGCGCTGACCGCCGTCCACGCCGGGCCGTGGCAGCAGGGCGAAGAGGAACAGCCGGTCACCCCACAGACCAACTTCGCCGCGTTTGTGGTCAACATCCGCCTGGACCTGGAGTTGCTCGCGGTCGAGGTCATCGGCCCCGGCCCCAAACCGTTTGGCTGGAGCGGCAATATCGACCCGACCACGCCGACGATCCTGGGCGATATCTGGCTCGATCTTCAGATCATGGCCGACATCATCACCGGGGAAGAAGGCGCGCGCCCGGTGGACTGGATCGGCGTGACCAGCCCCACCCCCGAACGCGTCGCCCGCAACCTGCGCCACGACCTGGAACTGCTGGCCGACATGGCCTTCGGCACCGGCGAGCGCCCTGAAGACTGGATCGGCGCGCCGCCGCTTTTCTCCTGCAACCAGACCGTCCAGAACCTGATCGACTACCTGGCGCGCACCTTTGAGGTCACGCCGCTCACCTCGGAATCGGTGATCAATTATTGCGGCGCGGTGACCGGGGAAGCGCTGGATGTCCTGGCCACCCAGGGCATCACCCTGGTGACCGGCGATGTCACGCAACTCCTGGATAACATCCGGGGCGACCTGGAGCGGCTGGCCATCGAGATCAACGGCCTGGATAACCCTCACCCGCCCGGCTGGCAGGGCACCCAGACGCCGCAGGCCGAATCGAACCTGCAAATGGCCACCGACCTGAGCCATGACCTGGAACTGCTGGCCGATCAGCACCTCGGCGAAGGCATCCGCCCGCCGGGCTGGATCGGGGCCATCGGCCTCGCGCCGGGGATTTACGTCCGCAACCTGCGCCACGACCTGGAAATGCTGGCCGACATCATCCTCCAGGGCCGCGCCTATCTGGACGCGCTCGGCGGGCGGCCCTACGGCTGGCTGGGCAACCAGGGCTTTGGCGACGACTCCACCTTCTGTCCCAATGAGACGCAGGCCCTCTCCCTGCTGCTGGGGACCTACTACCGCTATCGACTGCCGGACATCACCGCGCCGGACATCACCACCTTCTGCCGGACGCTGGCCGCCGATGTTAATGCCTACGCCGAATCGGACCCGGAGCGGGTCTCCGAGGAAGAACTGGCGGGCGTCGTCGGCGTCTCCGGCAAGCCGATCGCCGAAGCGGACTTCGCCTTCGCTTATCTGGACGTGGCCGCGCTGCAATATATGGGCACCATCCCGCGCGGCGTCCCGTTTGAGGCCTGGTACCGCAACTTCGGCGAGAGCAAGATGATGTATGTCGTCGGCGAGAACTTCGCCGTCTACGTGGCCTATCCCTGGACCACCCTGCCGGAAGATCGGTTCTACCGCCTGCCGACGCTGCAAGGCGTCATCCCGGAGACGTACTGCTTCGCCGAGTGGTGCGCCGGCCCCGGCCCCACGCCCACCCCTACCGGCCAGGCCCCGACGCCCACCCCTGGCGCGGCCCCCGGCGGCCCGCCGCCCGGCGGCGAGAACCTGGTCCTGGTCCCCTGGAACCAGATCGTCGTCTTCTACGATCAGGACAAGCCCGAAACCGGCACCGTGCTGGTCCGGCTGGAGCTGTGCGCGGCGGTGAACTTCGGCTGTGAGCCGGTGCAGAGCGCCTACGACGCCGTGGGCAATCCGCTGCCGGTGGTTAACGTGATCGGGCCGTACCCGGTGTTTGAGCTGCCCTACGGTTACAGCAGCACCTACACCCTGCAAAGCGCCAGCTTCTACGCCAACGAGATCTGGATCAGCGATCCGACGCTGCGCGGCCTCACCGGCCCGTAGGCGACCGGGCCTGACCGCCAGCCGAAACGCCTGTCATACCTGAGGGGAGCCACGCGGCTCCCCTGTTTTTGGGGTCAGTAGGGCGAGGATGTTACTTGTTGGAACGCCCGCCGCCGCGACCCGACGCGCCCCGGTTGTTGCCGGACGATGGGTTGCCCTGGCCCGGCTTCACCTCGGAGGGCAGCGCGCCGCCTTCGCAGTGTTCGCGCCAGCCGGGCGCGGGGGCGTGATCGGGCGGCGGGTGGCTGCAATCATAGCCGCCATCGTCGCCTTCGCCCTCGCCCGTGGCGGCGGGGCTGGCGTCCCCCGTCGGTGTGGCTGGCTCCGCCGGGGGAGTCCCTTCAGGCGTCGCGGTCGGCGTGGCGGTGGGTGTCTCCGTGGCGGTGGCGGTGGGAGTCGCCGTGGGCGTCTGGCTCGCCGTCGGTGTCGGCGTCGGGGCTGGCGGCAGCGGCAGCAGCAAGGCCCCCTCGTCCTGCGCCGCCCGCAGCGCCGCCTGCCACTGTTCCAGGATCGCCGCGTCGGCCTGCCCGCCCCGCTCTGCCTGCTCCAACAGGCCGTTGATCCGGGCCACGGCATCTATCGTGCGCGCTTGCAGGGCCAGCCGGTCCGGTTCGGGGAGGGCGGCGGCCTGCGCGGTCCGCGCGGCAGCGGTCAGGTCATCGAGGGCGTCGGCGGCCAGCTCCGGCGCGAATTGCTCCCGCGCCAGCAGGGCGGCCATCTCCTCGGCGCGGCGCTCGGCGTGAGTCAGGCGCGTTGACGCCTCCGCCAGTGGCGAGGGGGCCAGGGCCAGCTCGACCCCTTCCACCGCCCGCTTGACCGGATACAGCGGCTCGCCCGGCAGGCTGGCCGCCACAGCGGGGGCCAGACCGACCAGCAGGACGATCAGCAGGGCGGCAGCGGCCATCGCCCAGCGCCGGACGCCCGCCAGCCGGAGGCGCGCCGGACTCGACCGGGGACCGATCCGCCCGGCGGCGACCTGCTGGCCATAGGCGGCCAGGACCTGGGCCTCGATGCGGGCCAGCGCCCCTTCGGCCAGCGTCGGGCGAGGGGCGTGGGCCAGCCGCAGCGCCGCCTCCACCAGCGGGTCGGCATCGTGGGCCGGTATTCCCTCGCCACCGGGCGGCAACAGCGCGTCCAGGCGGTCGGCGAGGGACTCAGGATCGTGCCTCTGCTCAGCCATCGCCACCTCGCAAATAATGCCGCGCCTTCTCCGCCGAACCCAATAACCCGGCCAGCCGCGTCAGCGCCCGATATTGGGCCGTCTTCACCGCGGTGACGCTTTTCCCCAACAGGTCGGCCACTTCCTTATGACTCTTGCCCTCGACGAAGCGCAGGATCAGAATCGTCTGGTGCTCGTCAGGAAGCTGCTGCAAGGCGTCACTCAACGCCTGAACCTCGCCCCACTGCTGGACCTGCTCCTCCGGGGCCGGTTTGCCGTTGGCCAGCGAATCGGAGAGCGCCGTCTGCGGACGCCGCGCCGCCCGGCGGCGGTAGTCGATCACCCGCGCCGCAGCGATGCGGTACAGCCAGGCCACAAACGGCGCGCCGGTGAAACGGTAAGCCGGTAATCCCTCGACCATCTTCAGGAACACTTCCGCTGTCAGGTCTTCGGCATCGGCGGGGCTGGCGACGCGGTACACAATGTAGCGGTAGATCGGCGGCGCGTAAGTCCGGTACAGCGCCGCCACCGCTTCCGCGTCGCCCTGCTGAGCGCGCCTGACGATCGGGTCAATCTCTGCTGGCGTCATGGGGATCATTATCCCCCAGGCCGCCGCTTTTGACCAAACCGTCGGCGGCAGAGCAGCGGCACCCTCGCCCGTGAACACCCGTCACCTGACCACTCTTCCCGATGTTTGCCCGTTAAACCGCCCCGCTGGCCCGAATGTCACCGCCCGCCCCACTCCCCCGAAAGTACTATGCGACATTGACCGTTCCCAAACGGTTTAACGGGCACAAGATCGGGCCTTATACAGCGTTTCAAGGAGGCATATCATGTGGAGACTTCGTGCGCGTGAGTGGGGGCTGATCGCGGCGGCGCTGCTGGTCGGCAGCCTCGTCCTGCTGACCGCCGGGATGGTCCTCGCCCAGGAAGGGGGAACCGGCGATGACGAAATCCCCCTCCTGATTGAAATCACCGGGACGGTCGAACAGATCGACGAGGACGCGATCGTCATCGACGGCTACACCATCGCCCCGGCGGGGGCCTTCAACCCCTCGGACCTGGAAGTGGGCGACGTGGTCGTGGTGACCGGCTACCTGCTCAACGACGACACCCTGCAGGTGGTGAGCCTGGTGGTGATCACCGACGACCTCGACCAGGATGGCTGGCTCAACCAGGAAGATAACTGCCCGGAGGTTTATAACCCTGAGCAGGAAGACTCCGATGGCGACGGGGTGGGCGACGCCTGCACGGATACCGATGAAGACGGCGCCTTCGACCTCGAGGACAACTGCCCGCTGGTCTACAACCCCGGCCAGCAGGACCTCGACGAAGATGGCGCGGGCGATGCCTGCGACGAGGATGCCGACGGCGACCTGGTGGCGGACGCCAGCGACAACTGCCCGCTGGTCGCCAACCCCGATCAGGCTGACACCGACGGCGATGGCCTGGGCGACGCCTGTGAGGACCTGGACGGCGACGGGGCCCCCGACCCGACGGACAACTGCCCGGACGTTTACAACCCGGATCAGGAAGACCTTGACGGCGATGGCCTGGGCGACGCCTGCGACGAGGATGCCGACGGTGACCTGGTGGCGGACGCCAGTGACAACTGCCCGCTGGTCGCCAACCCGGACCAGGCGGATGCCGATGGCGACGGCCTGGGCGATGCCTGCGACACCGAGGAAGAGGAACCTGCCGACGGATGCCTGATGAACACCCGCCATCCGGTCGCCACGGCCCTGGCTGGGGCCTTTGAGCTGGACTACGCCACGGTCATGGGCTGGCACTGCGACGGCTTCGGCTTTGGCCAGATCGGGCGCGCTCTGCTGATCGCCGACCTGACCGGCGAGATGACGGCGGAAGAACTGCTGGCCGGGTTCGAGGGCGGTCGGGCCTGGGGGCACATCATGCGGGACCTCGGCCTCAGCCCCAGCCAGTTCGCCCCTGGGCGCGTGATTTCGGGCCGGTACGAGCGGCAGAACGGCCAACTGGAGCAGGAACAGAATCAGGAGCGCCAGGGGCCGGGCAACAGCGCCAACGCCCCCGGCCACAACCGGGGCGGTGATGAGCAGGACGCCCCCGGCAACAGCGGCAATGCCCCCGGCCACAACCGGGAACAGGGGAACGCCCCCGGCAATAGCGGACATGGCAACAGTGGCGGTGGCGGACACGGCAACAGTGGTAACGCCCCTGGACGCGGTGGAAAATAAAAATTAAAAGCCGTTCCCCCCACTCCAGCCACCGCGCGATGAGCAGGGCCAGCCCGGCCCTGCTCCTTCTTTTATATCCTTATGCCCGCGTCCCCCTTCTCAGGCCCTGACAGGCCCTGTCAGGCCCTCTCAGGGCTGCGGCAGGGGCAGGAAATCCCCGCCGTCGCGCAGCGGGGAACGCTCGCCGGTGATCGGGTCATACCAGCCGGTGCGGATGGCATAACGCCCACCAGGGGCCGCCAGACGGTGGTGCGTGGCGACGATCTCACCCGGCGCCCAGCCCGTGGTGGGGCGCGTCCAGTCAGCGGGCACGCCGTCCCACTGGGCCAGGATGTGATCGCTCTCGTCCACCAGATGCACAAACAGGCGCAGGCTGGTGGTGAGGTCAGCGTCCGTCTGCCAGTAGAGCGTCAACGCCACCGCGCCGTCGTCCGCTGGCGCGAGGTCATACCCCAGCAGCCTGATCCCGTTCTCCCAGGCCGCGCCCAGCGGGAAAACCATCTCCGGGGGGTCGAAGTTGCGCGCCGGGGTGCGAACCCGCATCGCCCCCACCACGACCGGAGCGCCCTGCCCCACGCCTGACTCATCCACCACCTGGACCGCCACGTCATACGCGCCCTCGTCCAACCGGCCCGGCACGTAGAGCCTACTCCGCCCCGTCCATGCGTCGCCCACCTCCCACTGGTCGGTCGGATAGCCGGGCGTCAGCGGGACTGCCGCCGTGCCCGCCGCGATGGCCCCCGCCGCATCCCGCC
>DAOTXK010000331.1:0-3190 GCA_034435395.1 Anaerolineae bacterium
GCGGAGTCGAACGGTTTTATGGCCCGCATCCACAACCGGATGCCCGTCATCCTGGACCGTCCGGCGATGGACCGCTGGCTGACGCCCGGCGAGATGGCCCCGGCGGACCTGATGCCCCTGCTGCGGCCCTACCCGGATGAAGCGGCCATGTCGGCCTATGAGGTGGCGCGGCTGGTCAACGATCCGACCAACGACCTGCCGGGCTGCATCGCCCCGCTGCCGGGGCAGGGGCCGCTACTGTAGCCCCCACAGACGGATCGTCCCGTCGCCCCCGGCGGAGGCCAGCAGCGCGCCATCCGGGGAGAAGGTCACGCCGTGGATGACCCCCTCGTGCCCGCCCAACGTGGCGAGCGGCTCGCCGGACGGCACGTCCCACAACCGGACGGTCCCGTCGCCGGAGCAGGAGGCCAGTCGTCTCCCGTCCGGGGAGAAGGCCACGCCTCGCAACGGGCGGGCATGTCCTTTGAGCGTGGCCGTGGGGCCTGCGCCGGCGAACGGCATCGACCACAGCTTGACCGTCCCGTCGGCGGAACCGGTGGCCAGCAGGCCGCCGTCCGGCGAGAAGGCCAGGCCGCGCACCGTCTCGCCGTGCCCCCGCAGCGTGTCGATTTCCCGCTCGCCCGCGTACAGTTTGACGATCCCCGGCGCCATGCCCGCCGCCAGCAGCCCGCCGGGCGCATAGGCCACCGCGAAGACCAGCTCGCCGCGCCCGGTGCGCAGCACGACCGGCGGGCCTCCCTCCGGCACGGCCCAGAGGTAAACCGCGCCCAAGGCCCAGGCGTTGACGGCCCCCGCCAGCCGATCCCCATCTGGCGAGAAAGCCACCGCATAGATCATGCCGCCCGCGCCAGCGAGGGTCATGTGTTCGCGGCCAGAAGCGCCTTCCCACAGCCGGACCGTCATATCGGCGGAGGCAGAGGCCAGCCAGGTCCCGTCTGGCGACCAGGCCACGCCATGCACCGGGCCGCGATGGCCTTCCAGGACGGCTCGTGGACGCATGTCCGGCATGGCCCACAGCCGGACCGTCCGGTCACGCGAGGCGGAGGCCAGGGCGCGGCCATCCGGCGAAAAGGCGACGGCGAATACTTCGCTGGCGTGGCCCGCCAGGCTGGCGAGCGGCAGAGCAGCCGACACCGGTCAACTCCTGTCCGGGGGTAAACGCTGCCGGAAGTATGCGGTGGGCGGGGGAAAGGGGCAAGTCGCGGCGAAGATGGGGGTCTTTGCAAATCGGACCGGGCGTGGTATACCGGAAATCGTCGGCGTGGCGTGAGGGAGGGCCGGTATATGGCTCAGGAGAAGCCGCCGGGACAGCTGCCTCCCGGGGTGGCGGAGCGGATCGTGGTCCCGGTTGCCAACCCGGCGACGGCGGAAGGATTGTTACGACTGGCCCTGTCGCTGGTGACGGAGGACGGGCGAGTCATCGCCGTCTACGTGACCGTCAGCAGCGAGGAGCCCCGGCTCGACGCGCTGGAAGCGTTGCAGGCGATCGTCGACTCGCTGGCCGAGGCGGGGAAGCCGGTCGAACTGGTGACCGAGGTGGCGATCAGCATCGCGCGCGGCATCCTGGACCAGGCTCAGGAGCGCAACGCCGACCTGCTGGCGCTGGGCGTGCGCGGGTTGCAGCGGGGGAAGGTCATCCTGGGGCCGGTGGCGGATGCGGTGGCCCGCACGGCCCCCTGCGATGTCCTGATTTACCGGGGGATCCAACCGCTGTACGGCGGGGAAGGTTACACGCGCGTGGTCGTCCCGGTCGATGGCAGCAACAACTCGCGGCTGGCGGCACGGATCGGGCTGCGCTTCGCCAGTCACGTCCATACGCCCATGGCGGCGATCTACGTTCAGACCGATCCGGGCACGCGGCGCTGGCAGGCGCTGGGTCATATTGAAGCCAGCCTGGAGGGCCTGGAAGGTGCGGAGGGGGTCCGCAAGCTGGTGGTCCGCGCGGCTGATGTGGGGACGGGTATCCTCAGCCGCTGCGACGCCGAGGACCTGATTTTGTTGGGGTTTTCGGAGCAAAGCCCGCTGGATAGCTGGCTGTTCGGCGACATCGCGCAGCGGATGCTGTCGGAAGCGCCGGGTCCGTTGATCCTGGTCAAGCAGGCGGCGGGCGAGTCGGTCCCCCAGCAGTTGGAGCACCGCCTGTCCAACCTGATGCCGACGCTCACCCCGGCGGAAGAGGTGGAAGTGGTGCAGATGGCCCAGGAGATGGCCCGGCCAAGCACCAACTACTTTGTGCTGGTGATCCTCTCCTGCCTGATCGCCTCGCTGGGGTTGCTGATGAACAGCGCCGCGGTCATCATCGGGGCCATGCTGATCGCGCCGCTGATGTCACCGTTGATGGGGTTCGCCGTGGGGCTGACGCAAGGCCACTGGCGGCTGATGCGCACGGCGGTGCTGACCACCGGGCGGGGGATGCTGCTGACGCTGGCGCTGGCGGCGCTGGTGGGCTGGCTCACGCCGTTTAAGACTCCGACGGCTGAGATGGTGGCGCGGGGGCAGCCGTCCCTGCCCGACATGGGGGTGGCACTGTTCTCCGGCATGGCGGGGGCCTATGCCATGGCCCGCAAGGACATCCCCTCGGCGCTGGCCGGGGTGGCCATCGCCGCTGCCCTGATGCCGCCGCTGTGCACAGTGGGGGTGGCGCTGGCCTTCGGGCAGATGAACCTGGCCGGCGGGGCGTTTCTCCTGTACATCACCAACATTGTCTCGATCAGCCTGGCGGGGGCGGGGGTATTCCTGTGGCTGGGGGTGCGGCTGCGCGCGGACGCCGACGAAATGGCCCACTATCGGCGGCGGATTCTGGCCGCGCTGGTCGTGCTGGCGATCCTGGCCCTACCGCTGTCCGGCTCGCTGCTGCGATCGCTTCAGGCCACGCGGGACCTGGAGGCGGTCCGGGAAGTGCTCCAGGAGCAGCTCGCTGGCCCCATCCTGGACGTGCAGTGGTCGGATCGGACCGCGCGGAGCGTTGTGGCGACGGTCCGCCTGGCGGAAGCGCCCACGCCGGCGGAGGTGGCGGCCCTGGAAAGGCAGGTGCGCGACCGCCTGGGGGACGACGTTCAGCTTGAGCTGGAGATCCGCCAGTCGGTGCGCGCGCCGGAGCCGTGAGATGTATTTCGTCGGGCTAACGCAGCGCCTGCTCATGGGAGCAGGTTCTTCCATGGGCACGTCGGAAAGCAGCAGTCTTCTGACC
>DAOTXK010000332.1:0-6052 GCA_034435395.1 Anaerolineae bacterium
GGAAGCCGATGCCCCGCGTCCCCAGCCCTAACTGGTACAGCGACAGGTAACGCGACCAGTTTTTGGTGGTATGGCACTGGCGGGGATGGTGGACGTTGAGCATGCTGTTCATGGCCGGGTCGGGCGTCTCCACCTCCAGGGCGGCCAGGTAGTCCCGCCAGAAGTCGGCCAGCGCCCGGAAGGCCGCGTCCACCGCCGCCGGATCGCGGTAGCGGCGGATGGCGGGCAGCTCGTCCGCCACGTGGGGGGCCTGCCCCAGCTGGACGATCAGGCGCGCCATCCCGCCGGGCGGCAGCTCGCCCAGATGGATCAGCAGCGCGCCGATGTTATCCCCCCGCCGCGCCTCGGAGTTGCTCAGTTCCGCCTGTTGCAGGCTGAGCGGGTTCGCCCAGGAGCCATACTCGTGGTCGCCCAGGAAAACCTGGCGGTCGGAATCGAAGGAGGAGACCGGCAGGCTGGCCGCCAGGTAGTTCTCGTTCGTCCCCCGCTTCATGAAGGCGCACTGGGCCAGGACCGTGTGGTCGCCGTCGCTGACCGCCCAGCTTTGCATGGTCTGGGGGACCCAGTCGGCGTTGTTGAACTGCTTGAGAGCGTCGAAATGGGAATATTCCACCACCGGGATGGCATCGAGGGCGCGGGGATGGTCGGCGAGGTTGGTCAGGCGGATGTCCCAGAGGACGCGGGAATCGCCCGTCGGCACAAAAAACGTGACCTCGGCCCGGACGCCGTAATACTCGCTCACGATCCGCTGGTAGCCCAGCCCGACGTGGCACTCGTAGCGGTCGTAAGGGTCCAGGGTGGGCGTAAAAAAGGCGGAGAAGACCCGGTAGCCGTCGCCTTCCGGGAAGCGCAGGTAAAGCGTTGAGCCTTTGAAGTCGCTGTTAGGAAGCTGGGGGATGTACTTGGTGATCCGGTTGAGGGCCGGGTCCTCCTGGCAGATCAGCAGGCCGCCGGTGTGGTCGATCAGGCCGCCGAAGGCCAGCGTGCCCAGGTAGTTGATCCATTTGGTGGGGGTTTTGGGGTTGGTGATGACATATTCGCGGTTGGCATCGTCAAAATAGCCGTAGTTCATGAGCTATCCTCGCCTGGCGTATAAAACCCGACCGATCAAAAGAAATGAGGACGACAGGGGGCAGCTAATTGCGCAACGCCGCGCCGCAATGAGGGGCGGCAGCTCCCCCGACAATCGATCACCCGCCCAGGGCGGCCTCCACCGTGACGGCGGTTTTACCTTCCGGCAGGGGCACCAGGTCTCCGGCGACCGGCTGGCCGTCCACCGTCAGCCGGACGACGTTGCCCGGCCCGACGCGCTTCACGGCGATCCGATAGGTCGCCCCCCGGAACTGGCGCACCGCCGTGAAGCCGCCCCAGCTTGCCGGGATGACGGGCGCGATCCGCAGCCCGTCGTAATCGGGCCGGATGCCCAGAATCCACTGCGTGATGGCCACATAGTTCCAGGCGGCGGTGCCGGTCAGCCAGGAGTTTTTGGCCTCGCCGTGGGTGGGCGCGTCCCGACCGGCGATCATCTGGGCGTACACGTATGGCTCACAGCGGTGCACGTCGCTGATGGCCTCCCGCGCCGAGGGGTTGATGCGCAGGTAGTAGTCAAACGCCCGGTCGCCCCGCCCGACGACCGCCTCGGCGATCATGATCCAGGGGTTGTTGTGGCAGAAGATGCCGGCGTTCTCCTTGTAGCCGGGGGGATAGGACGAGATCTCGCCCAGGTGCAGGTAGTACTGCGAGTAGGCGGGCTGGTGCAGCACGATGCCGTGCCCGGTCGCCAGCCGCTCCGCCACCGAATCCAGCGCCCGGACGGCCCGTCCGTCGTCCAGGCCGATCCCGGCCATCACACAAAACCCCTGCGGCTCGATATAAATCTGCCCCTCCTGGTTTTCCTGGGACCCCACCTTGTGGCCGTAGTGATCGTAGGCTCGCAGGAACCACGCGCCATCCCAGCCGTGCACCTTAACCGTCTCCGCCATCATGGCCGCCGCATGGCGGTAGCGCTCCGCCTCCGCCGGCAGGCGGCGATGGTCAGCGATGGCCGCCATCTCGTGAGCCGCCAGGACAAACAACCCGGCGATGAAGATCGACTCGGCGACCCTGCCGTCCCTGGTGGTGGCCGTCTGGAAGGATTCGCCCGGCTCCGCCGAGAAGGTGTTGAGGTTGAGGCAGTCGTTCCAGTCGGCGCGCCCGATCAGCGGCAGGCCGTGCGGGCCGAGCCGGTCCAGCGTGTACTGAAGGGAGCGCTGGAGGTGCTCGTACAACGGCTGCTCCGTGCCGGGCCGGTTGTCGTAGGGCACCGGCTCGTCCAGGATAGCCCAGTCGCCGGTCTCCTTGAGGTAGGCGGCGGCGGCCAGCACCAGCCACAGCGGGTCGTCGTTGAAGCCGCCCCCCACCGCGTCATTGCCGCGTTTGGTGAGCGGCTGGTACTGGTGGTAAGCGCCGCCGTCCTCCAGCTGGGTGGCGGCCATGTCCAGGAGGCGCTCCCGCGCCCGCGCCGGGACCATGTGCACCAGCCCCAGCAGGTCCTGGCTGGAATCGCGGAAGCCGATGCCGCGCCCGATGCCGGATTCGTAAAACGAGGCCGAGCGCGACAGGTTGAAGGTCACCATACACTGGTAGACGTTCCAGATGTTGATCATGCGGTCGGTGTGGACATCCGGGGTCCCCACCTGGAAGATGTCCAGCAGGGCGGTCCAGTAGTCGCGCAGCGCGGCGAACGCGGCGTCGGCAGCGGCGGCCTCCCGGTAGCGGGCGATGATGGGCCGGACCGTCCGCTTGTTGATCGTCTGGCTTCCCGGCGGGTCGAACTTCTGGTCGCGGGGGTTTTCGTGATACCCCAGCAGGAAAATCACCGGCTTCGTTTCGCCGGGGGCCAGCGCCAGCCGGACGTGGTGGGCGCCGATGGGGGCCCAGCCGTGGGCCAGGCTGCCGCACGTCTCGCCGCGCGCCACGACCAGCGGGTCGTCCCAGCCGCGATACGGCCCCAGGAAAGCCTCGCGCTGCGTGTCAAACCCGGCCAGCGGCTCCGAGCAGGCGAAGAAGGCGAAGTGATCGCGCCGCTCGCGGTATTCGGTCTTGTGATAGATCACGCCATCCTCGACCTCGACCTCGCCGATGTTAAAATTGCGCTGGAAGTTGGTCATGTCGTCATAGGCATCCCACAGGCAGAACTCAACGCAAGAGAAAATCGACAGCCGCGCCGGGGTCGCTCGCCGGTTGGTGACGGTCATCTGCCAGATCTCCAGGTTCTCGCCCGGCGGGACGAAGTAGCGGATGTCCGCCGCGATTCCCCGGCAGGTGGAGCCGATCACGGTGTACCCCAGCCCATGGCGGCAGACGTAGGCGTCCAGGGGTGTGCGCGTCGGCTGCCAGGTGGGCGACCAGAACTCGCCGGAGTCGTCATCCCGCAGGTAAAGGTAGCGCCCGCCGCTGTCGGTGGGGACGTTGTTGTAGCGGTAGCGGGTCAGGCGGCGCAGGCGGGCGTCGCGGTAAAACGAATACCCGCCGGCGGTGTTGGAGATCAGACCGAAGTACGCCTCGCTGCCCAGGTAGTTGATCCAGGGCAATGGCGTGTCGGGCCGCGTGATCACGTATTCACGGGCCTGGTCGTCGAAATATCCATAGCGCATGATGTCTCCCCCCATCAGGAACCGCGCACCGGCCCATCGGGGCCAGCGCACGGGATGCCTCACCCGCCAGCGTTAAGCAGCATATGGGAACGCTCCCAGGCCCGCCTATTATACCCTAAGGCGCGGAAAAGCTCTACTGCCGCCCCGATCCTCAGCGCCGCTGGGGGCAAAACCCCTTGACTCTCCCCTGGGAGGAGGTTATATCGTGGGGGCGGAGAAACTCCCGCGTGACGGGCCGCCAGGGAAAGGATAACCCATGACCATCGATCCCATCTACATCGGCCCTCAGGCCATCGATCGGCTGCTGGACTACATCACGCGGCGCGGCCTCCGGCAGTTCACGCTGGTGGCGGATGACCACACCTTTGCCGCGCTCGGCGAGCGGGTGCAGGCGGCCCTCACGGCAGGCGGGTTCGACCTGACCGCCATCGTGCTGGCGGGCGACCCGGTCATCGCCGACGAGCGGTATCTGGTGCAGGTGCTGGCTGCCGCCCCGGTTGCCGACCAGGTTTTCCTGGCCGTCGGCTCCGGCACCCTCACGGACATCACCCGTTTCGTCAGCCACCGCACCCGGAACCCGTTCATCTCCCTGCCGACCGCGCCCTCGGTGGACGGGTATGCCTCCATCGGCGCGCCGCTGGTGCTGGGAGGGGTCAAACAAACCGTGATCGGCCAGCCGCCGCTGGCCATCTTTGCCGATTTACCGACGCTCCAGGCCGCGCCCCGCCCGCTGATCGCCGCCGGGTTCGGCGACATGATGGGCAAGATCACCTCGCTGGCCGACTGGGAGCTGGGGCACCTGTTGGGGGACGAACCCTACGACGAGGCCATCGCCCGGCGGGCCCGGAACGGCCTGAGGGCCTGCCTGGACCAGATCGAGGCCATCGCCGCCGGGGACCAGACGGGCATCCATCACCTGATGGACGGCCTGATCGAATCGGGGCTGTGCATGCTGGCCTTCGGGGATTCCCGCCCGGCTTCCGGCGCGGAGCATCACAGCTCGCACTACTGGGAGATGATGCTGCTCCAGGGGAACCGCCCGCCCATCCTGCATGGGGCCAAGGTCGGCCTGGCCACCACCCTGGTGGCTGATCGGTACGCCCGGCTGCGAGCGATGAGCCGGGTCGAGATGGATCGCCGGTTGAAAGCTGCCACTCCCCCCGACCGGGCGCAGGAACTCGCCACCATCCGCGCCGCCTATGGCCCGGTCGCCGAGACGGTCATCGCCGCCCAGGCGCGCTTCCTGAACATGACAGCGGCGGATTTTGCCCGGTTGAAACAGCACGTCCTGGACCGCTGGGAGGCGATCCAGGCCATCGCCGCCGCCGTGCCGCCGGGCGAGGCCATCGCCGGGATGCTCCGCCAGGTCGGCGCGCTGACCAGCGGCGAGGCGCTCGGCCTGAGCGAGGACGAGGTGAGACGCGGCCTGCTCTACGGCCACTATCTGCGGGACCGCCTGACCATCCTCAAGCTCTTCCACCTGCTGGGCCTGGAGGTGATCTGAGCTGGAGGCCGCCGGGCGCGGGCCGGTTATCCACCCCTGACCCACCTTTTTCCACCGCCCCTCCCCGATCCGGCGTGGAATATCCCCGCCCCGCCCGCCGTTATCCACCGCCTGTCCCCAGCCGCTGGCCGATACTCCCGGTTTTATCCGCCGCCTGTCCGCCGGTCATCCCAGCGATATCCCCAGCCGCCGCCGAGTTATCCACAGGTGAAGCCGGGTTATCCACCGGAACGTCCGGGCCGTGCGGGCGTCACCTTCCTTAAAGAATCCCCCTGACCCTTGTCGGCAGGCCCCACCTGTGGTATCATATAGAACATATGTTCTAATCATAACGATGCAGCGGCCCTGGGTGAGGCGGGGCGGCTGGTCAGAGAAGGAAAGAGCGCATCCTATGACGGAACAGGATATCATTTTTAAGCCGGTGGCCGGTTTGCGCGTGCTCTCCACCCGCCAGGTGGTGCGGGACATCCCGGCGCTGTTTTACGCGGCAGCGGAGGCCCTGCACCGCCACCGGGTCCCCTACCGGGAGGGCCGGTGGATCGCGCTGTACCATGACGAAGGCTTCGACCGGGTGGACCTGGAAGTCGGCGTGGTCGTGCCTGATGACTACGGCGAGCCGGTGCCGCTGGCGGGCGGCGGCCAGATGACCGTGCGCGAGCTGCCCCCGGTCCGGCGGATGGCCTGCCTCACCCATCGCGGCGGATACAACGACCTCTGCTGGACCTACCGATCGTTCTGGCGGTGGCTGGAGGAGCGGGGCTATCGCGTCTGCGGCCCCAGCCGCGAGGTATACCTGAATCTGGCGGTAGAAGTGGACGACGACGAGCGCCTGACGGAACTCCAGTTTGAGGTGGCGGAAGGATAGGTGAGCGGACGTGGGCGGGGACCGGCGGGTATGGGGCGAGGGCATATG
>DAOTXK010000333.1:0-2476 GCA_034435395.1 Anaerolineae bacterium
GCCCGGTTCTATGAGGCGGTTGCTGCCCAGGCGCACGGTCACCGGGCGCTCGGTGTTGGGCCTGAGCGTCAGGCAGGGGATGTGCAGGTAGGTGGTCTCCTCCTGGATGCCGCCGGAATCGGTGATCACGACCGTCGCCCCCTTTTGCAGCGCCAGGAACTCCAGGTAACCCACCGGCTCCATCAGGCGGAGGGCGCTCCCGGCCGGCCGTTGATAGCCGATGGCCTTCAGCCGTTCCCGTGTGCGGGGGTGGACGGGGAACAGCACCGGGAGGTCCCGACCGATGGCCGCCAGAGTCTCCATGATGGCCCGCAACATATCCGGCTCGTCCACGTTGGCGGGGCGGTGCAGCGTCACCAGCGCGTACCGCTCCGGCAACTCTGCCGGCACGACCCCCTCCGCCAGGGGCAACAGCCGGACCAGCGTGTCGATCATCACGTTGCCCACCCGTTTGATCCGGGCCGCCGGGATACCTTCCCGCCGCAGGTTGGCGTCCCCATCGGCGGACGGCGTGAACAGCAGATCGGCGATGGCGTCGGTCAGCAGGCGATTGATCTCCTCCGGCATGGTCCGGTCGAAGGAGCGCAGACCTGCTTCCACATGCCCGACCGGGATCAACAGCTTGGCGCAGACCAGCGCCGCCGCCACCGTGGAATTGACATCCCCGTACACCAGCACCCGGTCCGGCTGCTGCTCCAGCGCGACCGGCTCGAAGCGCGCCATGATCTGGGCGGTCTGGGCGGCATGGCTGGCCGAGCCAACCTCCAGGTTAATGTCCGGCTCCGGCAGGCCGAGCTGGCGGAAAAACACCTCCGACATGTTGGCGTCGTAATGCTGCCCGGTGTGAACCAGCGTCTGCCGGACCTGGCCGCGCGCGCTCAGGGCGGCGATCACCGGGGCGACTTTCATGAAATTGGGCCGCGCGCCGACGACGTGTAAGACGTGCAGGGGAGCCATCCGCGATCCTTGGCTGGTGAGCCGGTTCAATGGCTGCCAGGTTCAGGGGCATTATAGCAGGGATCGGCGGGCGGCGGGGCGTCGGTCAACCGCCGGGAGGCGCGGTTGGTGATTCGGGGGGAGCCTGCTAAAATGCCCAGGGATGCCTGGTTATTTTGCCCAAGCCATCCGTCGAGTCGCTGTTCCCGCGCCAACGAGGAGAGGATATGCGCAAAGCAGTTGTGCTGGTCACCGGGGCCGCTGGCGAGATGGGCCAGGCGCTGATCGAACGCCTGGCCGCCAACGGCGTGAACAACATCCTGGCGCTGGACGTCAGGCCGCTGCCGGAGAGCCTGAAGGCCCGCTGCCAGCTGGCCATCGAGGGCGACATCCTCGACGACCGGTTGATCGACCGGCTGGTGGCCGAGTTTTCGATCCCGCGCATCTTTCACCTGGCGGCCCTGCTCTCCACCCGCGCCGAATTCACGCCGGAGGCCGCCCACCGCGTCAACGTGGACGGCACGCTCCACCTGCTCAAACTGGCGGTGGACCAGGCGAGCTGGTTGGGGCAGCCGGTCCGGTTCATTTTCCCCAGTTCGGTGGCCGTCTACGGCCTGCCGGACCTGGAAACCAAGGCCCACACCGGCGCGGTTAAGGAATGGCAGTGGAACGTGCCCACCACCATGTACGGCTGCAACAAGCTTTACGCCGAGCAGTTGGGCCGCTACTACGCCCGCCATTACCGGCAGCTCTCCGCCGAGGGCCACCGCAACAGCGTGGATTTTCGCTCCATCCGCTTCCCCGGCCTGATCAGCGCCTTCACCGTGCCCAGCGGCGGCACCAGCGACTACGGCCCGGAGATGATCCACGCCGCCGCCCAGGGCAAACCCTACGCCTGCTTCGTGCGCGAGGATACGCGCATGCCGTTTATGGCCATGCCGGACGCCATCAAGGCGCTGCTGGACCTGGAAGCCGCCCCCCAGGAGCGGCTCACCACCCACGTCTATAATGTGACCAGCTTCAACCCCTCGGCGCGGGAAATTTACGCCATCGTGCGGGACGCCTTCCCCAACGCGGCTATCACCTTCGAGCCGGACCCGCGACGGCAGGGCATCGTCGATAGCTGGCCGGAAAACCAGGACGACAGCCGCGCCCGCGCCGACTGGGGCTGGAAGCCGGACTACGGCCAGTGGCGGGCCTTTGAGGAATACCTGATCCCCAACATCAAACGCCGCTACGGCGTGTCGTAGGGCCGGGCATCGCCATCCCTCGCCCCGCCCCCCCAGGCGGATGGTCGTAGCGGCGGCATGAATGCCGACGCCGCTGCCAATTGATGTTATAATAATCCTACAAATCTAAGAATCGTCTGGCCTTCGGAGGTTCGATGACCACCCAAGAACAGACCCGCGCCGAGATCGCCGCGCTGGTCGAGAAGTTCCGCCGACTGCCCGCCCGTGACCGCGCCCACTACGGCGACGACTCCATCACCAGGTGGGACATCTTCTATTACGTCTACGGGCTGCTGCACCACCCCGGCTAC
>DAOTXK010000334.1:0-4445 GCA_034435395.1 Anaerolineae bacterium
GCCATACCGATGGCCTGGGGAAAGACCGTGGCGCGCCCATTCCCGGCGACGCCGTGCAGGGCTTCACTCCAGAAGTCGTAGGCTGGGATGTTCAGACGCGGAATCGCCTGGGCCGGGTTGCGCATCTGCCCGATTTTCTCGTCGAGCGTCAATCGTGAAAGCAGGTCCCGGACACGTTCGGCAATTGGGCGGGAGGGGTCCAGATAGACAGCCGACGATACCGTTCGTTGAGTCGAGGTGGATTCAGTCATAATTTGTATTGTCCTTGTCAAGTTATCATAGTGCATTTTAGCCGTGCAGCGCGCCAGCCATTATACGTTGACAACCTGTTCCTGTCACGCAGACAAACGGTAATCAGGGGCAGCGAAGACAGAGTTGTACGCCGTCTGAACTTCTGGGTGTCGTTAAGTGATAGGAGGGTGATGACGACGATTCCCATCGGTGGGTGCTGCAATCGGGAACGACGGGTAATTCGCGGCGCGCATTTCAGGATAGTGAGGTAGCAGAGCATCACCCGACTTGGGTGCTTGCGGCAGTCTGTATGCAATCATGATACGCAGTTTGTTTCAGGGGGACTGCTGTAACAGGGTCCACAGGTGTTTTTTTTCATCCGCTACGAGTTTCAACCGCCGGAGCAGCACCATCCCCAGCAGCATGATGATCACTTCCCGCAGGCCGAGTAATACGAGCAGGTAAGGGGTCAGACTGTTTTCCGCGTCGATAGGTTCGCTGGCCACGAGGGGGGCAAGATAAAAGAGCAGTCCGCAAAACAGGTATGGAATCGATTGCAGACCCAGATACAGGCCCACCGCACCCAGTCGCGCTTCAACCCGGTTGTGAATGTAGGTCGGAATCAGCAATCCTACCAGCGGACTCAGCACCATTGTCTGGATGTGATGCAGTAGTTGGCCAATGGACAAGACGATCATATCCAGCATGAGCCAGCCAACATTGCTCAACTCTTTCCTTGCGCTGAAAAACTGCCCCACCAATACTAGGCTGAACAACGTCAGCAGCAGCACCAGCTCCACCACTGCTACACCGCGTAGTATGAGCCAACTGACCTTAAAAGTGCCACCTTGATGGATGCTGCTGCAAGCGGTCGCCCAGTTCGCGGCCCACCGGCCACCGGGTAGTGTACAAAGCAGATCATAGATACCGCGTTCTTGCTGTTTAAGGATACGATCGCTAATATTGGCAGCCCACATGGTGCCCGCTCCCATCATTACCAGAGGGAACAGCAGAGGTGAGATGTAAAACATCAGTGTCGCCAGTGCTGGGATGGCCAAGATCAGCAGGAACACATAGCCGACCGTATACGGTGTGATACGCCATAACATGTAGGCCGCCCCCAGCAGCATCGCATACAAGAAGGGCCGCGGTATATCCCGCAGCGTGGACAGCCATCCCGGGTCAGTGTGGATGCGACGCATCAGAGGGTAGCGATAGGGGGGATTTTTGAGGGCTTGCCACAATCTACAGGATAGCATTGGCGGATTTGATTTCCCGGCTTGATCAGGCAATACATTTCAGCCAGCAGAGCGATACCAACTACACACGATTGTCTGGCAAGGATACATGATGTCGCTAACCTCAACAACGGCAAAGCACACCTGTGGGGTCTAAAAACATATCCACAGGTATTTCTCAAGCGATACGCCGGTAGTCGTGGTGCAGACCAGTGAGGTTCAAAAAGTCGATTGGTGCCGGTTCTTCGTTCAAGATGTCTTTCGACAGACGAGCTAAAACCAGAATCCCTTGCAGACTAAATCTTGACAGGGTGCAAGATTATGCAGCTTTTATTATACGGCGTATTTTTCGCTGCAATTCAGCGAATTTGCCCCAAGCAATGTAGCCAGTGAGTGATCCATGCCCGTTTCATGTAGACAAGTGAATAGAAGCGCGCGTATGGGAAACCGTACGTCGTGATGTACCCCAAAAATCGGACAAAATATCGGGCAAGTTATCAGTGGATTTGAAGCCATGCGGAAAACCTACCGCACCGAATTCAAAGCCCGAGTCGTCCGCGATGTGCTGCGCGAAGACAAGACCTTGGGCCAGGTGTGTATTCTTAACCTTCTTGGCGAACACTTTCGAGATATGACAAGATGGTCTCGATCGGGCGTTTACTCATATTGCGATAGCCCTGATGGGGACGCTCGGTGTTGTACGCCACCAAGGAGCGATCAAAGTCGGCCTGGAGGGGTTCCAGCGACTCATAGAATGGGGTGCGAAAGGCCACCCGAAAGAACTCGTCCAGCACGGTGCGGTGGAAGCGCTCGACGAAGTCATTCGTTTGCGGTCGGCGGACCCTGGTGCAGCGATGGCCGAGGTCATTGAGAGCCAGGTAGAGCTCGTAGGAAGGGGCGTCCGTGCCGCAGAACTCACAGCCATTATCGGTCAGCACCGCCCCAACGGTCAATCCGTGCTCCTGGTGGAGGCGATGGATTACGGGAGCCGACTCACCTGTTGGGGAAAGCCCCCTGCCCCCACCACGCTATATCCTGCCGCGTCACCCGTGCTGACCGGCAAGGTCCTCAAAGGAAGCCTTAAGGGCGGGATACAGTCCACGATAGATGGCAAACAGCGCGCTATAGGTAGCCACGTTCGAGGGTATGGGCACCTCCAACGTTTTAACTGGCAACAACTTCACTGCGTCAGCCGCAGACTCCCACAATCCAGCCGCGACCCCGGCCACGATGCCAGCCCCCAAGGCGCTGGCGTCTTCACTGTGATCGAGCGTCGTCACCTCTCGGTTGAACACGTCCGCCTGAATCTGCCGCCATACCGGACTGGCCGCGCCGCCGCCTGACGTATGGACCCGCGTCGGGCTTATTCCTGCGGCCAGGATAAGCTCCAGCACATCACGAAGGCTGAAAGTGACGCCCTCCATAACGGCACGGACCATATCTGACTTGCGCGTGGTCAGACTTAAGCCTACGAAGGAACCGCGCGCATTCACATCAGCATAAGGACAACGCTCGCCCTGTAAGTAGGGAAGGAAAAGCAAACCATGGGAGCCAGGTGGGGCCATGGCGGCTTCGGAACTCAGCAACTCATAGGCGCTTTGTGGCAGCTCTTTGGCCGCGGTCACCTCCAGGCCGCCCAGAGTGTCCCGAAACCATTTCATCGAATTGCCAGCCGAGAGCGTGACCCCCATCGCCACCCACTGTCCGGGCAGCACGTGGCAGAACACCTGCAAACTTGCGTTAGGATTGGCGATCGGCGTGGGCACGCTGACCGTGACATTCCCGCCGGTGCCGATGACCAGCAGTACGACGTCGGCATCGACGGCCCCCCCTCCTACTGTCTGCATAACGGCATCACCGCCGCCGGCAATAACTGGTATGCCAGCGCTCAAGCCGGTCTCCTCGGCCGCCCATGAGGTGACGCTACCCACATAGTCAGCCGACTCGTGGGCCGGCGGGAACCATTCGGTCGGGATGCCAAGCACGTCAATCAGGTCATCCGCCCATCGCCGCTCCCTGACACAGAACAGCCCTGTCCCTGAGGCGTCTGAAACATCCGTGGCATACTCCCCGGTCAGACGAAAACGAAGATAATCTTTGGGCAGTAAAAATCTGGCGACCTGCCGGTAAATGTCTGGCTCTTGCTCTCTGACCCACAGGACCTTGCCCCCGGTGTATCCTGGCAACATTGGATTATTCGTATGCTGGAGCAACCCCTCTTTTCCGCCAGCAGCGGTGTAGATGGTTTCGCACTGTGGGGCACACCGCTGATCATTCCACAGGATGGCGGGACGTAACACCTCACCCCGCGCGTTTAACATGACGAGGCCATGCATCTGGCCGCTGAGGCCAATAGCGCTGATGTTTCGACCGCTGTGTTCAGCCGTGATAGCCCGGATAACATGCCTGACGGCTATCCACCAGTCTTCCGGCTGTTGTTCCGCCCACCCGGGGCGAGGCACAGACACTTCGTATTCTGTCGACACCTTGCCGACCACGGTGAGCGTTTCATCCAGCAAAAGCGCCTTACAATTGGTTGTCCCGAGGTCCACGGCCAGGATATGCTGACTGCACATCGCTCCCCCCCGCAACCGGGTGCTGGTGACGGGCAGATTACACCCGTCGGCATGACTTTCTGATGATTAAACTATCGCGCAGCACGATCTTATAGGGTGCTTCCCGTCGCTTGTTGATCAGATCCATGAGCAGGATAAACGCATTGCGGCCGATTTCGTAACTCGGCTGCGCAATCGTCGTCAGGGAAATGAATGACGAGAAGGGGATATCGTCGTAGCCAATCACCGACACGTCATCGGGGATGCGGTAACCATGTTCTTCCAGGGCTTGCCAGGCCCCAAAGGCCATCAGGTCATTGGAACCGAATACGGCTGTGATCGGTTCCTGGCGCTTTTTGAGGAATTTGCTCATCTCGCGATACGCACTCTCCTGCGTGGTATCTCCGTAAAGCGTCATATC
>DAOTXK010000335.1:0-6722 GCA_034435395.1 Anaerolineae bacterium
GCTCCAGTTGGGGACCAACCTCGACGCCGAAGTGGAAGGTTACGGCTGGACCGTCGGTTTCCACGCCGCGCCCGGCGACGACGAGCTGGTTTTGCTGCCGGACACGCCCGATGACGAGATCATCGACGCGCTGATGGACCGCCAGGGACGGCTGGCCTTCGGCGGGCACACCCATCGCCCCATGGACCGCGACCTGGGCCACTGGCGCATGGTCAACCCTGGCAGCGTCGGCCTCCCCTTCGACGGCGACCAGCGGGCCGCTTACGCGCTGGTGACGTTTGAGGCGGGACAGGCGCACGTCGACATCCGGCGCGTCGCCTACGACGTGGAAGCGGTGGTCGCAGCGCTGGCGGAGAAGGAGCATCCGGCCCGGGAGTGGGTCACGGCACGGCTGCGCACCGCCAGGCCGCCGGGCAGCTGACGGCAGCGCCACCCTGAGGTCGCCAGGCTCCACCAGCCCTCTGATCGATCCCCACGCGCCGGGACCCGGCCCCGATCTACGGACCGCTGCCCGGCGGCGGTGCCCAGGAGGGATGCTGGTCAGGAGCAGCGCCGGTCGTCAGGCGGATCAGGCCGCTCTCGCACGCCTGGGCGGTGTCCACCGAGTCCAGGCAGGTCGTCTCCACGGCCTGGAGGTCCCAGTTTCCGCCCCGCTCCGACTGGAACATCAGCCACCGGCCATCCGGCGACCAGGCGGGCCAGTCATCCGCCGCTGGATGGTCGGTCACCCGGTAGACCGCCCCGCCGTCGGCGTCCAGCACATAGATGTCGCCATCGCCTCCGGCGCGGAACGCGATCCGGCGGCCATCCGGCGACCAGGCGGGCGACCCCGCGCTCTCGGCGGTCAACCGGCGGACATACCGGTCGCAGCCCTCCGCCAGCGCCAGACAGGCCACCTCCACCTCATAAAGCGCCCGGTCGCCGTCGCGGGCAGAGCTGAAGGCCAGGCGGTCTCCCGCCGGGGACCAGGCGGGGGAGTCGTCGGCAGCCGGGGGGGAGGTCAGGCGGCGCAGGTCCGCCCCATCGGCGTTCACCACGTAAATGTCGGGTGCTGCTCCCCCGGCCTCTGAAACAAAGGCAATCACGGCCCCGTCCGGCGACCAGGCGGGCTGGAAGTCGTCCGCGCCGCCGGTGAGGCCCGCCGTCAGATTAAACAGGTTCGAGCCGTCGGCGTCCATGATAAACACATCGCGGTTCCCCGTCCGGGCGGAGACAAAGGCGATCCGGCGGCCATCCGGCGACCAGGCGGGCGACTCGGCGCTGCCGCCCGTGTCCAGCCGCCCGGCCAGG
Organism: Anaerolineae bacterium; assembly: GCA_034435395.1. Classification (GTDB taxonomy): domain Bacteria; phylum Chloroflexota; class Anaerolineae; order Aggregatilineales; family Ch27; genus DAOTXK01. The sequence goes on from DAOTXK010000335.1 coordinate 1,291, forward strand.
CGGTCGTCGCAGGCCGACCGCAGGCAGGCCGCGTCGAGCACGTAAATCGCGGTGTCGGTGCCCTCTCGGCGGGAGTCAAAGGCCACCAGGCCAGTCCCGCCGCCCAGGGGGGTGGGCCTGGGCGTGGGCAGGCTGGCCGCCACATCCGCCAGCGCGGTGGCCGTCTGGAACAGAGACTCGAAGCCGGCCGTGCCCTGGCCAGCCGACGATGGGGTCAGGGTGAGGGTCTGGGTGGCCGCGCTGGTCGGGACGATAGAGGCGCTCGTTGCTGCCGGGGACGGCCCTGCTCCTGTCGGAGGGACGGCGGTCGCTGGCGGTTGCGTCGATCGCTCGCCCGGCCCCGCCGTGGGTCCCACTGAAGGGGCAGTGGGAGACGGCCCATCCCCGCCGATAACCTGATCGACGCGCAAACCGCCCGCCGCCTGGAACAGGGCCACAATCACCAGGGCGGCCACCGCCACCACCGCCACCGCGCCCGCCAGATAGGACAGCGTCCGCCGCAGCGTCAGGAAGGGCCTCGGCGCATGCGACTCCTCGACCATCGCTTCCACCATCTGGGCCAGCTTCTCCAGGTCTTCGTTCACCCCGGCATCCTGCCGGTCCAGGAGGCGCACGCCGGGACGCTGGAGCAGCGCGGCCACCGCCGGATCGGGCGGCGGCGGTTTCTGCGGCAACTGCTGGTAGCTCTCCTGAAAGACCGGGAGCATCGGCTTGCCCAACGCCTGGGCGTGCGCGATCTCCCGACGGACCAGCCCCGACTGGAACGTGGTATCCGCCACCAGACAGATGAACACGTCGCTGGTCGCGATCCCCTGGCGCAGCCGCTCCGGAAAATATCCCTGGCGCTCGATGCGCTCCACGTCGACCCACACATACATGCCGTGCAGGTGCAGGTGATCGGTGATCCGCTTGGCCAGGGCGGCGCTGGGCCGAAGCTGATAGCTGATATAAACCCGGATCATCGCTGCTTTCCCTCAGGCTTCCTTGACCGGCAACCGATCGACCCCCCGTCGGAGAAACGAATATGAGCGTCCAGATAAAGATAGTGGGTAGATGACCAAACGCGCAAGTGCCCTCCCCCGCCGGGGGCGCTGACCGGCCTCCCCAAAACAGAAAGGCGGCTCGGCTTCGTCGCCGGGCCGCCCCTCATGACCGCCCGATCAGGTCCCGACCGTCAATAATCATCCTCAAACAGGCGCAGCCGCAGCTGCCGGATTTCCTGGCGGAGTTCCTCGTCCACTTCCAGGGCCTCGGCGATCTTGTTGTAGCCATGTATGATGGTGGTATGGTCGCGCCCGCCCAACGCCGCCCCGATCTGCGGCAGCGAGGCTTCGGTGGACTCCCGGGCCAGGTACATGGCCTGCTGGCGGGCCAGGGCGATCTCCTTGGTGCGGCGCGGGCCGGTCAGGTCCTCGACGGTCAGGCCATGGTAACTGGCCGTGACTTCCAGCACGGCTTCCAGCGTCTGGGTGCGGCGTGGGGCGCGGAACTCCTTCAATACTCGTCGGACCAGGTCTTCGGATAGCGGCTGGTAGGTCAGCCGGGCCTGGGCCAGGATTTGCGTCAGCGCGCCTTCCAGCTCGCGGATGTTGCCCCGAATCTGCCCGGCGATCAACGCCGCCAGCTCCTCCGGCAACTCGACCTCCTGCCGGGCCGCCTTCTCGCTGAGGATGGCCATGCGCATCTCCAGGTCCGGCGGCTGGATATCGGCGATCAGCCCCCATTCGAAGCGGGAGCGCAGCCGCTCCTCCAGGGTGGCCATGGCCCGGGGACGGCGGTCGCTGGCCAGCACGATCTGGGCATTGGCCCCGTGCAGGGCGTTGAAGGTGTGGAAAAACTCTTCCTGGGTGCTGTCCTTCCCGGCGATGAACTGGATGTCGTCCACCAGCAGCACGTCCAGGGTGCGGTAGCGGCTGCGGAAGGTAGTGGTATCCTGCCGACGAATGGCCTCGATCAGGTCGTTGGTGAACGCCTCCGACGTGATATAGAGCACGCTCAGCCCGGCGTCGCGGCAGGTATTGCCGATGGCATGCAGCAGGTGGGTCTTGCCCAGACCCACGTCGCCGTAGATAAAGAGGGGGTTATAGGCGTGGCCGGGGCGCTCGGCCGCGGCCATGGCCGCGGCGTGAGCCAGCTGGTTGCTGCTGCCCACGACAAACGTGTCAAAGGTGTAGCGGCGGTTCAGGTTGCCATCGGTCACCCCGGCCCGCTCGCTGGCGTACCGGTCGGCGTCGTCGGAAGACCCTCGGTATTCCCCTTCATAGGACGCCTCGTCGCTCTCGTCCCACAGCGGCCCCAGATCGGGCTGCGCCTCCACCGGGTTATATACCACGAAGGTCACTTCCACCGAACGGCCAAACAGATCGGCCAGCGTGCGGCGAATGGCACTGTACAGGCGCTTTTCCAACCAGGACTTGACATACGCATTCCGCACGGCCACGATGAACGACCCATCCTCGTAGGCCAGCAGCTCGGCTCCTTTCACCCAGGTTTCGAACGTGGCCCGGTTGAGCTGGAGTTCAAGCTGGCCCACCATCGCCTGCCAGGCATCGCGCGCGCTCATGGTCATCCTGGTCATATGGCCCCCTGGTACAGAAGTTCCCCGCTGTCACCGCGCAACCAGCAATGCCGCCCTGACGGTGAGGGAAGGTTTGATGTAATCTGCAACTGTCGAAATGGTGTCGACGTTTGAGACGGGGGAGCGCCGGGGACAAACGGTTGCTCCTGTCTGACTTCGTCCTCATTGTAGCAGAGAGTCGATTCGGACTCAACCGGTAGAGGGCCTTCCAACCTTAAAAGTTTTAAGGTTTTAAGATTCTATGAAAAACGCGCCCAATCTTAACTTTCGCCCGGCCCCTCAGCCAGGGACTGTGTATCGAGTCGGCGACTGGCTAAGGGCTACAGACAGGGGGACCCCGCGCCCGCCCGCCAACATCTGGGGATTGGCACCCGCCGCGCGACTTGATGTGGCCCGCCGGGCCGCCCGTGGCCTGACCACCCCGGCGGGAGCATCCCGGCCAGGGCTAAACCCGAATTCTGGAAAAAACCCTGTACGCCTAATCATTGCCCTCCTCGCGCCGCCTCCCGGCGCGCCAGGGGATTTTTCCGTGCTTTCCGGTAACTTTCATCCTGTTAACGCCCGGCAGGAAGTTTTTTGTCACAGCCATGATTATCCTCTTATAAAGCGATAGCCTTTTGTCACGTTTTTAGGTGAGGCCATAGACTTGCCAACGAATCCCCATACAATTTAAAATACAGATACTGCGCCTTGAACTAGCACAAACTTCCAGCCTAGCCAAGGAAACCAGGACATGCAAACCCCAGCATCATCACCTTCTGCGATCCCGGAAGTTGACCGTCCGGATCACGCGCCCGTAGACATCATCAAGGTTTCCGCTCGTTCACGGTCCACAGCGGTCGCCGGGGCGATTGCCGGTGTGACCCGTGAACACAACCGCGCCGAGATTCAAGCCATTGGCGCTGGGGCGGTCAACCAGGCCGTCAAAGCGATGGCTATCGCCCGTGGTTATCTGGCCGAAGATGGCATCGACGTGGTTTTTGTGCCCTACTTTACCGAAACCATTATTGATGGACAGGAACGCACTGCCTTACGGTTTGTCGTCGAACCCCGGTGAATCAGGCCCACCTGGGCGGGCGCAGCGCCCCATCCACCCAGGCGTCTGACCGATGCCGGTTAAACGAATCGACCTCCACGTTCACAGCACAGCCTCCGACGGAGACTTTACGCCGTCGGAGGTTGTTCGTATGGCCCTGGAACGACGGCTGGACGCCCTGGCCCTGACCGATCACGACAGCACCGAGGGCCTGCCGGAGGCGCTGGCCGCCGCCCAAGGCACGACCCTCGCCGTGTTGCCCGGCGTGGAGATCGCCGCCTTCCAGGCCGATCCCACCGCCCCGCACGGCGGGCATACGGTGGACATCCTCGGTTACCTGTTTGATGCCGATCACCAGCCGCTGCAGGCGACGCTGCGCGCCATCCGCCAGGCGCGCCTGAGCCGGGCCGCCCGCATGGTTCAAAAATTAAACGCGCTGGGCTTGGCCATCACCTATGAGCGGGTGCGGGAGATCGCGGGATCGGGCGCGGTGGCGCGGCCCCACGTGGCCATGGCCCTGCGGGAAGCGGGGTACGTGACCACGCTGCAAGAAGCCTTCGACCGCTACATCGATGAGCGTGGCCCGGCCTACGTGGACCGCTACCGTCTGACGCCGCCGGAAGCCATCGCCCTGCTGCACGCCGCGGGTGGCGTCGCCGTGCTGGCCCACCCCTACCGGGTCCCCCACTGCCAGACCCTGATCGCGGACTATGCCGCCCAGGGGCTGGACGGCCTGGAGGTTTATTATCCGGACCATACCCCCGACTTCACCCGGCGGATGCGGGTCCTGGCCCGGCGCTACGGCCTGATCATGACCGGCGGCTCGGATTTCCACCGCGCGGTGGATGGCATGATCGGCCTGGGGCGGCAGCGCGTCCCCCCCGCATGCGTTGCGCAGCTCATGGCGCGGGCGGCGGAATACCGGCGCTAGACCTGCCCCCGTCCACCGATCACCAACAGGCTTGCCAACCCGTTACGGAAGCGGCCCGACCAGGCTCACGGTCAGGTAGAGCTGGCCCAGGTTATCGTTATACCAGTCCCGGCTGTCGGGGATAACGATGATCACGAATTCACCCGCCGCCAGCGGAACATCGACAGACAAGCCGATACTCTGTCTGGCCGCTTCTACAGCGTCCGGCACCGGGTTTGCGTTTCCGACCAGGTAGTCCCAGTCAGAAGGACTCCAATAGGAACCACTGAGTCTCCACACTATTTCCCGGTTCCGATAAATCAAGACCTGTCCGAACCAGCCAAAGCAATAGGGATCGTCAGGATCGGCGCCAGGTGGACATCTCATGACAGCGCCGCCCGCGATGGTGAAGCGGTGGACGCCCGACACACTGGCCGTGTATCGAGTCCCTTCCGCAGTCGATGGAATCACGAGCATCGCCAAGACCCGCACCACCGGCAGGCCGCCACAGTTCCCCGCCGACTGCACCACATCCGAACGCACCCAGGTGCCCCCCGGCAGCCGCCACCAGGTCAGGCCGTCCGTCCCCGTCGCCTGCCCATCGGGGGCAGCCCCCTGCCCCGCCGCCAACTGCCCGGTCACCGAGTAGCCGGTCCCTGGCCCGCCCCGCAGGTTGACCATATCGCGGGCGGCCACCGTGCAGGCGTCCTCCGGCCCAATCCCCGCCAGCGGATGCGACGGGACAGGCGCTTCGCCTTCCGGCGTGGCGGCAGGAACCGCGATTTCGGCCTCGCTGGCCGCCGGGGCGATGCTGACCGCCCGCTCCAGGATACTCACCGGCAGGGTTTGCATCGCCGCCTCGTCATACGGCTCCGGCTCGGTGGGTGGCCCCGCCGCCAGTCCATCGT
>DAOTXK010000336.1:0-5554 GCA_034435395.1 Anaerolineae bacterium
CTCAGCCGGCGGCTTTGAGCCGCTGGCGACACCTCAGTACGGAAAACGCGCCACGAACGCCTCCAGGGTCGTCTCACTGTCCGCCTGGGCGTCGAAAAAAAACGGCCCGTGGCTCCAGGCTAGGCGCGCCCGCCCGTCCCCCATGATCACACACAGGTAACTGGGATCGAAGCCGATCCGGGAGCGGTGCAGGCGCGACCGGACCTCCGGCTGTCGTTCCACCTCGGCCACCCGCGCCTGCGCTTCCGCCGCCGAGGCGTCTCTCACAGCCTGCATCCCCACCTGCGCCTCCCCCCTGCGGTAGATCGCCGTCCACATCCCCTCGACGTACCGGGCGTCCTCCCGCAGGAAAGGGCCGACTTCCAGCGGCAGCAGGGCGTCCAGCGTCGGGCCGGTGGGCAGCGGGCGCTCAGCCAGGTCGTAGGGCACCTGGAAGGCCCCCACCAGCAGCGCCATCCCCGCCACGATGGCAGCGATCACGGCCAGCATGATCAGGGCGCTGACCCCGCGCGATAACGCCCGCCCCCAACCTCGCATCGTCCTTCCCCATCATCGGCTGTCAGTGGCAATCAGGGAGAATTATAACCGCTTCCCGGCGACGGCGATCCCACACAAAACGGGTGCCACGCCCATCCTCAGGCGTCACACCCGCCGGTCAGCAACGGATTGAGTCCGCTGTTACCCCCCGCCCAGCGCGGCCAGGGCGATCTGCACGCCGCCCGCCAGGTCCGCCGCCAGGAAGGGCAGCGCCCCGAAGATCAGCGTGCCCAGGGCAGTCACCAGCAGTGCCGCCCGCAGCGTGCGCGGCACCACCGCCATGCTGGCATCCGCCGGGCCGTCCTCCAGAAACATGCGGACCACCACGCGCACATAGTAGAACGCGCCCACCACGCTGGTCAGCACGCCGATCACCGCCAGCAGGCTCAGGTCCGCCCGGATGGCCGCCCAGAAGACGTACCACTTGCCGACAAACCCGGCGGTCAGCGGGATGCCGGTCAGGCTGAACATAAAAAAGGCCATGGCCAGCGCCAGCCAGGGCCGCTGCCGCCCCAGGCCCCGGAAGTCGTCCAGAGTGACGCCGCCGCCATCGTCGCGCTCCACGGCGATGACCACCGCGAAGGCCCCCAGGTTGGTGAAGGCATACGTCAGCAGGTAAATCAGCGCCGCCTGCACGCCCTGGTTCGCCACCGAGGGATGGCCCGCCGCCGCCACGGCCATCAGGATATAACCGGCGTGGGCGATGGAGGAATAGGCCAGCATCCGCTTGATGTTGCGCTGCATGATGGCCACGGTGTTGCCCAGGATCAGAGTCAGCGCGGCGATGAAAGCCAGCGTGTCCATCCAGGCGGCGGCGGTCGCCCCGGCCAGTTGCAGCGCCGGCAGCCCGACGACCAGCACCCGCAACAGGGCGGCGAACCCGCCCGCCTTGGCTCCCACGCTCATGAAAGCCGTGACCGGCGTCGGCGCGCCCTCGTACACATCCGGCGTCCACATATGGAAAGGCACGGCGGCCACCTTGAAGCCCAGCGCCACCGTGATCAGGCCCGCGCCCAGCAGCAGCAGGAAACGCGCCCCGGTCTCGCCCGCCATGATCGCCCCCACCGCCGCCCAGATTCCCGGCAGGCTGGTGGTGCCGGTCGCCCCGTACACCAGGGCGATGCCGTAGACCAGGAAGCCGCTGGCGAACGCCCCCAGCAGAAAATACTTAAGCGCCGCTTCCTCGCTCTTGACCTCCGGGCGGCGGAAGCCACTCAACACATAGAGCGGGATGCTCAGCAGTTCCAGCGCCACGAAGACGATGATCAGGTCGTTGGCCCCGGCCATGAACATCATGCCGCCAGTGGTGAACAGCAGCAGGAAATAGTACTCGCTGCGATCCATGTCCGTGCGGCGCAGGTAATCCATCGCCAGCAGGACCCCCAGCCCGCCGGTGAGCAGCACGATCACGTTGACGAAGCTGGTGAACGGCCCGGCGACAAACATGCCGCCAAACGCCTGGCCCTCCTGATCGAAGGCGGCGACGGTCAGCGCCAGGCTGACCAGCATGCCGACCAGGGTCAGCCAGCCGATCCAGTGATGGCGCTGCCGGGGTAAGACCAGATCGACCAGCATCAGCACAATCGCGCCGACCAGCAGCGAGACGGCGGGCAGCGCGACCGTCATGTTCAGGCTTTCGAGAGTCGGGAGTTCGATCATGGACCACCCTGATATCTGGCAGAGTCAGAAAAAGGATGCATGGGAAAAAAGAAGTGCCGGTGAAGGCCAGCGCGGCCTCCACCGGCGTATTGTAGCGTGTCCGTCCCTGGCTTGCCAGAGCCGGAGCGGCGACGGGGGATCGGCGGTCGATGATGACGATCGCCTCTGGGCCGTCAGCGCCCAGTAGCGGCGCGAGGAGTCGCGCCGTTCTTGGTTGGGCGTCGGACCTCAGTCCGCCGCTACGATCAGGCGTCGAGCACCTGGGCTACGTCGGTCGCTATCCGCCGTGATTTGTAAAACTCATCATCACCACGCCAAGGTGGGCGGCAGCACTCACGCCGAAGGCCCGCCCTAGCCGCTGACGCTGACCGTCACCGACCGCAACTGCACCGTGTTGTCCGCTGTGGTGACGCGCAGGATGTAGACGGCAGTGGCCGTCGGGCATTCCTGCCGCGAGCCGTGGCTGCTCACCGGCTCGTTCTGGTAAAACACCTGCTGCGCGCCGGTCACGGCCCAGTTCAGCGTCACGCACTGCCCGGCGCTGATAAACGTGCTGGAGGCGTTGAAGGCGATGGTCAGCGCTTCCGGCGTGCCGACGCCCGCCCAGCCCACGGTGACCGTCAGCTCCCGGTCGATGGGCTGGCCTTCCAGCGTAATCACGTGCAGCCGGTAGGTGGTGGTCTCCGTCGGGCACTCGCGCCGGAAGCCCTGGCCGTCGACCGGCTGTTCCTGGTAGTACACCGCCTGCACGCCGGAGACATTCCACTCCGTGGTCACGCATTCGCCGGGCAGGATGTTCTCCCGGTCGACGACGAACGAGACATCCGCCACGCCGATGAACACATCCACCTGGCGGGTGACAACCGTGTAGTCGGGCAAAACCACCTGCAAATTGTAGCGCGTCGCGGTCGTCGGGCATTCGGTCCGCTCCCCGTGCGGCCCGACCGTCCGGGCCTTGTAATAGACCCCCCTGGCCCCGACCACCGTCCAACTGATGGTCACGCACTGCCCCGGCGGGATGAAGGTGCGGTCGGCCCGGAAGTCGATGTACACCTCGCCCGGCGCGACCACCGGCAGGCTGGCCATCGAACCGGCCACCACGTCGATATAACGTCCCGCCGCCCAGCCGCGATAATTCCCGTATTCGATGAACACCCACAGCCCGCCCGGCGTCACCGCCCGCGCCGAGGCCTGCCTCCCCGCCGGGAATGGCACCACCAGGTCGGCCTCCGGGTCCGGCTCCAGGCGCAGGTTGACATCGGCGATGGGTGAGACGATCACCTCCCCCGCCGGGACATACCCGCCGGTCACCGCTGGCGGCTCCAGGTCGTTGGACAGCGGCAGCGCGGCGATGTCCCCGCCCTCCAGGGTGAAGTACTGCCGCGCCGCCCAGCCTGGCTGGCCGTTGTAGGTCACCCGCAGCCAGCGGTAATTGGTGCTGATGGCCGTGGCCGTCAGCAGCGTCCCTCGTGGCATGGTGGCGTAAATGCGGGAGGCGGTGCTCGGCGCGGCCCGCAGGTGAAGGTTGTGCGTGGTGCGCACCAGGACCGGCTCCTGGGCCACCGCCGGGATGATGGCCGCCAGGATCACCGCCAGCAGCACGCCCCATCGCAGCAGCTTGAGGACAGCCCTTCGCTTGTGTGCCATAGCTCTTGCTTCTCCAGCCGTTGACCGTCGTCGGATACGGCCATTATAGCTGAAGAGCGATTCGCGGGCAGGCGGGACCAGGGCCCCAGGGGCACCCGTTCGCCGGGGCAGAAGCCAACGGCTGACCGTCAGGTCCCCACCAGCGCCGCCGCGATCCAGGCCCAGGCTTCCTGGAAGCGCCCGTATGGCGAGAGCAGCTCCGGCGGCGTCTCCTGGCTGGGGAAGGTGCGCCGGGCCACCGTCGCCCCGGTCGAGCGGTCGACCAGGCGCACGGCGAAGTCGGCATAGGTCAGGTACGCCTCGTGGTTCCCGGAGGCGCACAGGCCGGGCAGGCGCAGCTCATTGCGCACGTAGACGGCGAAACGGGCCTGGTCAACCGACTCGACGCGGCTCTCCGCCGGGGCCCAACTCTGCCAGGTGTGCGGCACGGTGAAGCCGTCGATGGCGAAAAACAGGCCGCCCGGGATCGGCGCGTCCGGCGGCGCGGCGTCGGCGGCCAGGAGCGTCGCCTGGCCGTCCATCACCGGCAGCGCGGCCAGGCTGCCGCCCTGCACCGTCAGGGAGTAAAAAAACAGCCAGCCGCTCCGTCCGGCGAAGTCCACCCGGACCCAGGTGCGGTCGGCGTTGACGGCGAGCGGCGTGAGCGCCGTGTGATAGGGGACCGTCGCCAGCACATCGCTGGCCGGGGAAGGGCTGGCCCGCAGGTGGAGATTGGTGTTGGTGATGACCGTGACCGCCTGGCCCTGCGCGGCGGCGGTCAGCGGCGTGACCAGCGCGGCGGTCAGCAGCATGGCAGCCAGCAGCGTGGCTGGCAGGAGGGCGGTAGGGCGTTGCAGTAGCGTCATGGTCAGCTCTCCCGGATAACCCGATATTTTGGGCAGATATAGCCATTTATAGCGCCGGCAGCGGCGGGGGGCAAATGGCCTTCTCCCGGAGACCTCCGTACCCAAACTAAAGAGGGCGTTCCGGTCGAACGCCCTCCGCAAAGGATTCGTGGCGGCGGCTATACCCGCCGCGCCCGCGATCAATCACTACGGATGGTTGCTGCTCACTTCCGTGACGTACAGCGTGCCAGAGATGTAGTTGCCAGCAGTGAAGCTGCCGACCCAGACATCATACTGGCCGCTGGCCGGGTTATTGAAGTCGATGGTGGGGTTCAGCGTCCCGAAGGAGTCGTCGCTGCACCGCCAGTTGCCATGAGCGTCGTTGATGACCATGGTGGTGTCGCCGCCGCCCACGAAGTAAAAACGCAGCAGCGAAAAGCCGCCAGCGGTGTAGCTCAGGCGGAAGTCCGGCGCGGCAGTGGTAAACCCATAGCAGTTCCCGCCCAGATACGATACGTTCACGCTGCCGCCGCTGGTCACGCCCACGGTGGAAGGATCGGGCATGAAGCCGGAGTTCAGGCTGCGCGAGCCGTAGTTGGGCGCCAGGCCGTAATTCAGCTGGCCCTGCGGTGGCTGCTGCTGGCCCTGCACAGCGACCGTGATCTGGCGGGTTTCTATCTGGCCGTCCAGGCGGCGGACGGTCAGCGTGTAGGTGGTGGTGGTGGCCGGGCACTCCGTCCGCGATCCGCTGCCGACCACCCCCTGCCCCTGGTAGTACACCGATTCCACGTTCTGCACATTCCAGGACAGAGTCACACATTCCCCGGCGTTGATGGCCGTCCGGTCCGCGCCGAAAGCGATGACCGCGTTGCCGGGCTGGGGTTGGG
>DAOTXK010000337.1:0-10316 GCA_034435395.1 Anaerolineae bacterium
CTGTAAGGCTGTTACAGCGCCGCCGGGCACCCTCGACGCCCAAACACCCTTCTTGCCCCTAGATGACTATCGATACCTCATTTCATCGCTTGACAACGCCCGTCAACCCATGATACCCTGTGATAGGCTTCACCGGAGAGCGTGCGACCATGTCTGATGAGCGGCCTGCTATAGACCCCAACGCCGTCTACTCACGGCAGGAAACCGCGCGCTTGCTGGGCATCAGTCTCAGCACGCTCAAGAAGCTCATCAGGGACGGCCATTTGCGGGTCAGCCGGCCGCCGGGGATGCGGCGCATTTTCATCAAAGGCGCCAGCATCCTGGAGATGTTGGAGATTACCGAAGTCGAGCAGGTATAGGATCAGCCCATCGTTGTGACGGATTCGCGAGCAACACCCGTGGAGGGGGCGTGATGGCCCGGCAGCACTCGTGCGAACAACTCAACCACACATATCCCGGAAACCATCCGGCAGCGTGGAGCGGCTCCGGCAGGGCGGACAACCGGTCGTTCGCCGCTGTCAGCATACAGCCGCTGCCCGCCTGGCTAGAACGGTCTCACCCACCCGGGCGATGGTGTCCCCCATGAGCCGGGGGCATACCCGCCGCCAGCACCCGACGTTCCACAGGGCGTGAGACCGACCGACTCACGCCCTGTTTTTTAGGGATCGTGTCGTGGCACGAGCGGAGAACAGGGGAGGAAACGTGACGGAATCAACCATCGACGACGGACCGGCGGATCTACGGAGCAACTGCTGCCAGAAGCCGTTCAGCGCCACCAGATGTTTATCGGGAGCGATGCGACAGTCGGGCCGACGCGCCAGCGGAACGGTCTCGTTACGGGCCAGATGGCGCGGTCGGCGAAGCGAAAACGAGTCTCGCCAGCCAGCAGCGCCATCTGAACCGAATCGAGCACCCAACCGATTACATCAACCAACCGTGGGGCGGGGTTTACTGGTCAGCGAACACGGAACAGCAGACAGCTACCGACAGACGTTTACAGGAAGTGGATCGACCGATCCGGCCTACCGGCGGCCCAGAAAGCGGGTGCGGTAAATGCGACGAGTGTTGGCTCCTTTCTGGGCCGAACTTCATACATCCAGGGTGGGTGGGAAGGGGCAGCAATCAGACGACGGTGAATCGGGAGCTGTAACACGGTAGAATCAGGCCGGGGTGACGCCCGTCCGGTGACAGCCGCCGTGTGCCCGCTCCCGGCACACCAGCAGCAAAGGAGCATCGCCATGACAACGCCACATGACGTGAGCCAGGCCGCGCCCTACAAGATTTGGGGGCGCGAGGCCATTGACGAGGCCACGCTCCGCCAGATGGAGCTGGCAGTCCGGCTGCCCATTGCCCGGCGCGGCGCGCTTATGCCGGACGCGCACGTGGGCTACGGCCTGCCCATCGGCGGGGTGCTGGCGACCGACAACGCCGTGATCCCCTATGCCGTCGGCGTGGACATCGCCTGCCGCGTGCGGATGACCATCTTCAACGCCTCGCCGCGCGTGATCGAGGAACAGCGGGAAAAGCTGCGCCAGATCATCGAGGATAACACCCGCTTTGGCGAAGGCGCGGAATGGGAGACGCCGCAGCAGCACGCGATCATGGACGACCCGGACTGGGATATCCTGCCCACCGCCCGCCAGCTCAAAGACCTGGCCTGGCGGCAGCTGGGCACCAGCGGGGCGGGCAACCATTTCGTGGAGTTCGGCGCGCTCACCGTCTGGCAGCCGGTGGGGCGCGTGCCGCCGGGCAACTACCTAGCCTTCCTCTCGCACAGCGGCAGCCGCCGCTTCGGCTTCGAGACGGCCAACTACTACACGCAGGTCGCCAAGCGCCTGCACGAGGGGCGGTTGCCGAAGGAGTTCATGAACCTGGCCTGGCTGGAACTGGGCCGCGACGGCGACGAATACTGGCGGGCGATGCAACTGGCGGGCCGGTACGCCAGCGCCAACCACGCCGTCATCCACCGCCTGATCGCGTCGGCGCTGCGGATGGAGGTGCTGGACTCCGTCGAGAACCACCACAACTTCGCCTGGAAGGAGATGGTGGATGGGCGGGAGGCCATCGTCCACCGCAAGGGGGCGACCCCTGCCGGGAGAGACGCGCTGGGGGTCATTCCCGGCAGCATGAGCGCGCCGGGGTACATCGTCCGGGGGAAGGGCAGCGCCGAGTCGATGAATTCGGCGGCGCACGGCGCGGGCCGCCTGATGAGCCGCGCCGAGGCCAAGCGGCGTTTTACCTGGGAACAGATCGACCCCCGGCTGGAGGAAAAGCAGGTCGAGCTGATCTCCGCCGGCCTGGACGAAGTGCCAGGAGCTTACAAGGACATCCATATGGTGATGGAGGCGCAGGCGGACCTGGTGGAGCCGCTGGCCGAATTCCAGCCGCGCCTGGTCAAAATGGCCCCGGATCGCGGTGGGCGGGACCGCCGACGTAAGAAACAGAAGCGGCGGCGACGTTAGTCACCCCCACCCCCGCGAATTTCCACCCAAAATCGCGCCAACCTGGCCGAAACTGCGCCAGTTTCCGCTATAATCAGTGTGGATCGTCCACGTATGAGGTAGAAGGAGCCTCGTTTTGTACGGGCATGTACTGCTGCTGAACGGGAGCACGTGGGAACCGCTGGCCGTGATCAGCGTGCCGCGGGCGATCAACCTGTTGCTGGCTGGCAAGGCGGTAGTGGTGGAAGAAACCGGGCGTTTCCTGCGAACCGTCCGCTCTCAGTTCCCCGTCCCCTCCGTGATCGCCCTCAAGCGCTTCATCAACGTTCCCCGTCGCCATGCAGCCTGGAGTCGGAAGGGCGTCCTGGCCCGCGATGATTACACCTGCATCTACTGCGGGGCGCGCCCCGGCGACCTCGTGCGCAGCAAAGCGTTGACCAAAAGGGACTTCACCGTCGACCACATCGTGCCCAAGTCACATGGCGGCAAGGATACCTGGGCCAACACCGCCTGCGCCTGCTACAACTGCAACCATCGTAAGGGTGGGCGCACCAATCGCGAGGCTGGCATGAAGCTGCTCTGGGAGCCCAAAACCCCGCGCACCAGCTACATCGTGATCACCATGGGCAAAGGGCCGGACGCCTGGAAAAAGTATATCGAGATCAGAAGCCAGTAAGGGCGAATCGGCTTCCCCCTCAGCGGGACAACGGGCCGGGTCGTCAATTAAAAGGGGCTGACAACGCGTGAGGCGTGATCGATCTCACGCCTCACTCACGCCCAGGTCCCTGCCCCCACTTCCCGCGCCAACAGCCCGCCAATCGGCCAGCGCTCGGACGGGCAGCACGGCTGTTTGTTAATGGTGGTGCAGGCGGCGCTCGTCATGATCCAGCGTCCCGGCCAGATAGGCCGCCAGCGCCCGGTCAATCTCCTTCTCTTGTGTCAAGTAGACTTCCATCCCCATGCTCTGCGCGTGGGCCATAGCCGGGCTGCCCATGCCCCGCGCGATCAGCACGTCGCAGTCTCGCATCGGCGCAAATTTGCTGCCGTGGTCCCGCTGGTGATGGCCGTGCTCGGGGCCATGCTCATGACCATGCCCCTGAACATGCCCTTCTTTCTGGCGGACTTCCCGCCCGACGGGCCTGCCGTCCTCCACCGTCACCACGACCACCTTAGGCGCGCGGCCAAAGTGCGCGCTGATGGTGTGCTCATCATCGGTGACAAAAGCGATCTTCGTCATGGTTGCTCCTCTCCATGCCCGGTATTTACCCAGCCCACCCGTTTAGATGCCGCGGGCGGTCATTCCGTCTCCAGCCGGGCCAGGTCCTCGAACGTCTCCCGGCGGCGGACAACGAGCCAGGTATAGTCCTCGACCAGCACTTCGGCGGGACGGGGCCGCCCGTTGTAGTTGGAGGCCATACTCATGCCATAGGCGCCCGCCACGCCCACCGCCACCCGGTCGCCCGGCCTCAACGGCGGCAACGGCGCTGCCGGATGCAGCACATCGCTGCTCTCACAGATCGGGCCGACCACCTGGGTAGGCTGCGGCGGCGCGCCGGACCGCACCACCGGCCAGATGGGATGCCGGGCCCCGTACAGGGCAGGCCGGATCAGGTCGGTCATCCCGGCGTCGAGCACGACCGTCCGCCCGCCGTTTTTAACATATAACACTTCGGCCAGTAAAACCCCCGCCTCCGCCACCAGGTAACGCCCCGGTTCAAAGGCGACGGCCATCCCCTGCCCTTCCAGCACGGGCCGCAGCGCCTCGGCAAAGGCTTCCACCGGCGGGACGGCCGGCCCATCATAGGCCACCGGGAACCCGCCGCCCAGGTTGAGATGCCCCAAATCGAATTCGCGGGCCAATCCCAGCGCCCGGCGCGCGGCCTCGGCGCTTTCATCCGGGCGGCCCAACTGCGAGCCGATGTGGACGTGCAGCCCGGCGATGTTCAGATGTGGATAGGCGTCCCGCGCCATCAGCAATTCCCGCGCCTCCGCCAGGGCGATCCCGAATTTCGCGCCCGCGTGCCCGGTGGCGATGGCGTGATGGGTATCGGCGCGCAGGGCCGGGTTGAGGCGCAGCGCGGCGCGCGGACGCTCTCCTACTGCCGCCGCCAGCGCGTCCAACCGCTCCAGTTCCCCGGCGTTCTCCACGTTGAACCAGCCGATCCCCTGCTCCAGGGCGTAGCGGAGCTCGGCCCCGGTTTTGCCCACCCCGGCGAAGACGATCCGCTCCGGCGGGCAGCCGGCCCGCCGCGCCAGGAAGATCTCCCCGGCGCTGACGGCATCGCAGCCGCAGCCTGCCTCCACCAGCGCCCGGATGAGGTGGCCATTGCCGTTAGCCTTCAGGCTGTAGTGCCACGCCGGCCTCAGCCAGGCAAAGGCATTGTTCAGCCGGTCCAGCTGGCCCAGGACGCCGCGCCGGCTGTATACGTAAACCGGCGTGCCAACCTGCCCGGCCACCGCAACCAGCGGCACGCTGTCCACGTATAAGTGATCGGCATGATAGTGAACGGTCGGCCCGTGCATAATGCGCCCCCTCGCCATTCGATCCTGCCGGGAAATTGTACCCCGATCGAGAGAGTGTACCGACAGTGTGCTACAATGCATCTATCCTCTTATGTCCGCCATCCTGTAAATTCTATTTCACGCAAGCCTGAGGAGTAACCCATGACCCCGATCATTCAGATTCGTGATTTGAGGAAACAATACAACCCGCCCGATGGCCCGCTGGCGGTCCGTGATGTGGACCTGGAGATCGAAGCGGGCGAGGTGTTCAGCCTGCTGGGCCCTAACGGCGCTGGCAAAACCACCACCATCTCCATGATCAGCGGCCTGCTCACGCCGAGCGGCGGCACGGCCATCATCGACGGGCACGACATCGCCAGGGAGCCGCTGGCCGTCAAGCGGGTGATCGGGGTGGTGCCGCAGGAGATCGCGCTCTACCCGCGCCTCTCCGCCCGCCAGAACCTCCGCTTCTTCGGGCAGCTCTACGGCCTGGGCGGCAGGGAACTCAATCGGGCCGTCGACCAGATGCTCGATTTCACCGGCCTGGCCGACCGCGCCAACGAGAAGGTCGAAGCCTATTCCGGCGGCATGAAACGCCGCCTCAACATCGCCGTCGGCCTGCTGCACAACCCCAAGATCGTGTATATGGACGAGCCGACCGTCGGCATCGATCCCCAGAGCCGCCGCCGCATCCTGGACGCCGTGATCGAGCTTAAAAACAACTTCGGCATGACGGTGCTCTACACCACCCACTACATGGAAGAAGCCCAGGAGCTCAGCGACCGCGTGGGCATCATCGACCACGGCGAGATCATCGCCCTGGGCACCACCGGCGAGCTGATCCAGATGGTCGGCGAACAGGACAACCTGCAACTGCGGGTCGGCGAGCAGGAGGTGCCGGAGCGCGTGTTTGAGTCTTTCCGCCAGGTGGAGGGCGTCACCAACGCGGTGCGCCAGGACGGGGAAATCCTGGTGACGGCCAGGCGCGGGCGCAAAGCCCTGCCGCACCTGATTCAAATCGCCAATGACGCGGGCCTGGACATCAGTAACGTGATGGTCCAGGAACCAGACCTGGAGGCCGTCTTCCTGCACCTGACCGGGCGGGCCTTGCGGGAGTGAGCGGCCATGCGAAAACTTCTGTTCATCATCTGGAAAGAGAACTACCTGCGCTTCACCGACCGGACGGCAGCGATCTTCATGTTCATCACCCCGATTGCGCTGTCGGCCATCATGGGCCTGGCCTTCTCCGGCCTGACCGGCCCCAGCGACGTGCCGGCGTTTGACATCCCGGTCGGGGTGGTCAACCTGGACGAAGGCTCCGAGCAGGGTAATCTCGGCGACATCTTCGCCCAGGCGCTGGTCCCGGAAGACCCGGAAAACCCCGATCCCGATAATCCCCTGCACCAGTTGTTTGATGCCCAGATATTCGACGACGAAGCCGCCGCGCGGGCGCGGGTGGAGAGCGGCGAACTGTCCGCCATCGTCATCATCCCGCCGGACTTCTCGTCGTCGTTGCTGCCGGATCAGGCGGCCTTCACGGCGGCGGCGACTGCCGAAGATACGGCCTCGCTGCCGGTCGGTCGGTCGGAACTGACCATCTACTACAGTCCGCGTTCGTCGATCGGGTGGACGATCCTCCGCGACGTGGTGGAGGGAATCGCCAACGGCATCGCCACCGGCAACATCGCGGTGAGCACAGCTGTCAGCGGCCTGGTCCAGTCCATCCCCTCGCACCCGCTGGTCGGGCTGCAACTGGCCTCCGGCAGCCTGAACGAGACGCTGGCCAGCCTCGCCCAGGAAGCGGGACGCCCCGACGCTAATCCCATCCACCTGGCCTCGATCGATGTCCAGGGCGAACGCGCCGACAGCTTTAACCCGCTGAGTTACTTCTCGCCGGGTTTCGCCATCTTCTTTATGGGCTTCACGGTGGCCATCGGGGCCGCATCCATCCTCCAGGAGCAAAAGGACTGGACCCTGCAACGGATGATCACCACGCCGACCTCCAGGGCGACCATCCTGGCCGGCAAGATGTTTGGCACGTATGTGGGCGGCATCGTGCAGATGATCGTTTTGATGCTGGCCATGCAGGCGGTGGGCTTCGTTCTTCAGGGGCCGCAGGCCAGCATCTGGGGAAGCGACCTGCTCGCCATCGCCCTGCTGACGCTGGCGGCAGTGGCGGCGGCCTGTGGGCTGGGGACCCTGATCGCCAGCTTCGCGCGGACCGCCGAACAGGCCGGGAATCTGGCCGCCTTCATCCAGTTTGTCATGGGTCTGGCCGGGGGCATCTTCTTCCCAACGCTCGCCCTGCCGGACGCCCTGCAATTCCTGCCGCGCCTGACCTTCCACTTCTGGGGGGTCAACGGTTTTGCCGACCTGGCGGGGGGCGCGGCGCTGATGGACATCGTGCCGAACATCCTGGCGATGCTGGCCCTGGCCGGGCTGTTTTTTGCCATTGGCCTGTGGCAGTTCAGCCGCCGTCTGGACATTTGAGAGGGATAGCGCCATGCGCGAAATACTTGTGATTGCTCTGAACGACCTGCGGCTCTATCTCCAGGACCGGAGCAACCTGATCTTTCTCACCGTCATGCCGATGATCTTCGTTTTTGTGATCGGCTCCGTCTTCATGGGCGGCAGCGGCGAGGGGCCATCCGTGCGGATGGACGTGGTGGACGAAGACGGCAGCGCCGCCTCCGCCGCGCTGATCGACGCGCTGGCCGGGGCCAACCCCCAGGTGATCGTGTGCCCGGCGGCCATGGCGTCGGCGGAAGAGGGTCAAAATCCGTGCGCCCTGGAAGAGGGGACGACGCTGACGCCCGAACTGGCGCAGGACCGCCTGGTGGAAAATGTCACCTTTGCCACGCTCACCATCCCGGCAGGCTATGAAACAGCCCTGCAATCCGGCGAGGCGGTCGAGCTGGTCTTCCGCGCCGATCCAACCCTCAGCGCGCCGCAGATCGCCCGGCAGGCGGTGCAGGGCGTCCTGACTCGCGTCGGCGGCGCGGCGGTCGCGGCCCGGCTGAGCACCGAAGCCGCCGAACAGCTCAACATCGTCAACGACAACAACCGGCAGGACTTTTATGCCGCCCGGCTGGCGGAGGCGGAAGCGGCCTGGGGACCGCCCGCCCCCATCGCCATCATCACGGAAGCCGCCCAGCCGACTGAGACCGAGACGTCATCGTCGGCCAGTTACAGCGGCTTCGGCCAGTCGGCCACCGGCATGGCGGCCATGTACGCCATGATCAACGTGGTGGGGCTGGCGGCGACGCTGGTGCAGGAGCGCCAGGACGGCACGCTGCCCCGCCTGATCGTGATGCCGGTCACCCGCCTGCAAATCCTGGGCGGCAAAATCCTGCGCGGCTACGGGCTGGGGCTGATCCAGTTCGCCATCCTGCTGGGGTTCGGCGCTCTCCTGGGCGTCAACTTCGGTCGGGACATCCCCGCCGTGATCCTGATCACGCTGGTCTACGTGCTGACGGTTGCGGCGATGGCCATCTTTATGGCGACCGTCGCCCGCACGCCGGAACAGGCCAGCGGCTTTGGGCTGCTGGTCTCGATGACCCTGGCCCCGCTGGGTGGGGCCTGGTGGCCGCTGGAGATCGTGCCTCAGTTCATGCAGGTCATCGGCCACATCTCGCCCATCGCCTGGTGCATGGACGCCTTTAACACCATCCTCTACGATGGCGGCGGCATCCCGGAGATCATCGTGCCGGTGCTGGTGCTGCTGGGTTTCGCCGTGGTCTTCTTCGCCCTGGGCATCGCCCGCTTCCGCTACGAATGACGCGGGATGCTGCGCCGCCTGAAAACGGATGAGAATCGCCGGCCAGGAGCCAAAATACTGTTAAAATGACAGGGGACTGATGCGGGCGGTCCTCTGTTGCCGTTTTCCAATCACGGCAGCGGGACCGGGCACACCCCGTCCATACACGCCATCGCGGGGTCCACCATGACCACCTCCCGGCAGGGCATATTGCGGATTTTCCGGCGGCGGCCCGCCTTCTGGCAGTCGTGGAACCGGGCGCGGCTCGGCAGGCTGGCGCGAGTCCTGGCGCTGTGGGCGCTGATCCTGGTCTCCTTCCGGTCGAGTCTCCCGCCACCGGGCGACCTCTATACCGGCGTGGCCGAACACGCCCGCGACAGCCTGTTTAACTACGTCGGCTGGGAGCTGGACGCGCTGGCCAGCAAGGCCTTCGAAGCTCTGTTTGGGGTGAGCGGCTACCTCGACGAAACAGTCCGCGCCGATTACGTGCGCGCCTATATGGCCGATGTGGGCGAATTACTCCGCCGGGAAAGCCAGATCGCTGACCTCTACGCCGATCCCGCCGTCGAGGACCCCGACGCGGCCAGCGCGGACCTGCGCGCCGCGCGAGACGCTCTCCGCGCCGGCCTGCTGACCCGCCAGGGCCTGGCCGAGAGCATCCTGGAAGGGCAGATTGCCGCCGTGCTGGCTGATGAGGGCCTGGCCTTCCTGGGACAGGTCCTGCCGCCCGTCGCCCTGCGTTTCACCCCCCTGCCGGACGTGATCATCATCTCCCCCCGCGACGCCATCCGCGTCGAGGCTTCCGTCACCCTGGACGCGCTGACCGTTGACCGCCGCGCGGCGCTGGAAGCCGCCGTCGACGCCGACTTCGACGTGTCCTCGCTGGTGGTGGATATCGGCGGCATGGCGCTCTATCCCAGCATGGTCGGCGAGACCGACGCCCTGGCCTGGAGCCTCGAAACCGCCGCCCACGAGTGGGTGCACCACTACCTGTTTTTTTTCCCGCTGGGCCTGAACTACTTCGACGACGCCGAGCCGGATACCCGCGCCATCAACGAGACGACGGCGGAACTGCTGGGCAGGGAGATCGCGCGGGCCGTCCTCCGCCGCTATTACCCGGAGCTGGCCCCGCCGGAGCCGCCGCCCGCCGCGAGCGATACGCCACCCCCCACGCCCGAACCCGGCGCTTTTGACCTGGAGGCCGAGATGCACCAGACGCGGGTCACGGTGGACGGGCTGCTGGCGGCGGGCCGGGTCGAGGAGGCGGAGGCGTACATGGAGGGGCGGCGTCTCTTCTTTAACCAACACGGCTACGCCTTCCGGAAGATCAACCAGGCGTACTTCGCCTTTTACGGCGGCTACCAGGGGGAGGACCACGCGGGCGCGGCGGGCGACGACCCCATTGGCCCGGCGGTGCGCGAGCTGCGCGAGTTGAGCGGGTCGCTGGCCGACTTCCTGGCGGCGATACGCGGCATCACCACGGCCGAGGCGCTGCTGGCCGCCGTTGACGCGGCGCGAGGCGACGGCTGACGGCCACGGCGGACGTGGCGGGGCGATGAATCGCGGCACCCTCCCCGTCCGACCCCCCTCCCCCCCTACCCCCCCGCGCCACCCAC
>DAOTXK010000338.1:0-3389 GCA_034435395.1 Anaerolineae bacterium
TCCGTGCTGTCCTGCGTCTCTATGTACCGCGCTTCTCCCCCATACTTCTCCACCACCGCCTGTACCCCCTCCCAGGCGCTCTGGTTGAAGCTCCGGTCATCCACCTCCCCTACGTCCGTCACTAACCCGATGCGGAACCCTTCCCCCTGGCCGGAAACCAGCGGTGCTGCCGGGAACAGCATGGCCAGAAGGGCCACAACAAACATCAGCGTGTACACCGAGCGACGACTCATCATAGCCTCCTTTTTGGACTCACCTGCTTGTGGAACATACGCGGCGTATACATACGCGGTGTATATCCTACCAAAGGATAACCCAAAGCCCTGGAACGTCAAAAGAGGAGTCCTATCAGAATAGCCCGCTCACCGCCACAAGGGGCGCGACCGCCCCCTCGCGCCCCGCCCCCGGACGCTGGCGCGGCCAGGAGACGGTTCGGGTGAGCGGGGCCGCGATGAGAATGCCTGGACGCGCTTCAGGCAGAGCGCCGCCCTTCATCCACCAGCCGGATAGTCGCCGTCTCCCCTCCAGCGAACGCCAGAACCTGCCCGACTCCGGCCACTCCTGGCCTGACGAAGCCCAGCCCGATCCACGGGCCGCCGGGCAACCGGGCGACGCTGGTCAGTTCGCCCTGCTGCCGCCCCTCAGCGGACCACGCCGAGCCGACCGGCACCGGCGCGGAGAGCGTCACGCCCACCAGCGTCTTCGCCAGCCGACCGCGACTTTCCAGGCGGGCGATGATCTCCTGCCCGGTGTAACAACCCTTCGTGAAACTCACGTCGGACCACAGCCCGGCCTCCAGCGGGATGTACCCCTCATGCAGTTCACCTGCCGGTCCGGGGACGCCCGCCTCAATGCGCAGCAACTCGCCGGCGGCCAGTCCTGCCGGGCGGATTCCGTGCGGCTCTCCGGCCTCAAGAAGTGCACGCCACAGGCTCTCCGCCCCTGCCGCCGGGATGATCAGCCCGATACCCGGCACGCCAAGCGGGTCCAGCGCCATGACCAGCAGCGGCAGGCCGTCGAAGGTGGTCTCGATGACATGATGCAGCGGCAGATCGCCCATACCATCCACCAGGGTTCCGGCCACCGCGCCCGCCGCCGGACCATACAGCGCCAACTGGGCCCGATCAGCGGTCACGTCTTTAACCTGCATCCGATCCCGAAAGAAGGTGTTCCGCCGCAGGTATCCGGCAACGGCCCCGGCGCGCCCGGCGCTGGTCCGCAGGAGGGTGCGATCCTCCTCCAGTTCGTGCAGGATGACCCGGTCGATGATGCGCCCGATGGGCGTCGTCAGCACGGTGGCACGCCCTTCGCCGGGAGCCAGCGAATCCACCGCATTGGTGGACATGCGGTGAACGATGGCCAGGCGATCCCGATCCGTCAGCTCGATCCGGCCTTCGTCGCCCCGGTCCATCAGGACGACCGACTCCCCCGCCGCGGCGTATTCCGCCGCCACATCGCCGTAATGCTCCGGCACGGCAGCGTCTTCCCTGAAGACCGCCCCCTGTTTTATCTGGACTTCCCGCAAAACCGTCATCAGCGTCACTCCAACACATGCCCACCGGTTCCCCAAAGTATACCAGGTAAATCCACAATCGAGTCGCCACAGCCTGTCCAGCAAAAAGGCCCAGGCAGCGAACGGTCATCCGCCTGGGCCTCGCCCCTGCCAGCAGCGCCCCAGGAGCTTTACTCCGCCAAAACAGCGCTGTACACGGCCAGGTTATCAAACACCGCCGAAAACGTGCCGTGGCCAGCCGCCAGCCCCGCCACGCCGGACGAGTAGATAGCATCACTGGCCGCCGCCACAAACGTCCCGTTGACGTACAGCGCCAGATAGGAGCCTACACACACCGCCCGGATGAGGTTGACGCCCCCCGTGATCGCCGGCGTCCCCCCGCTAACGAGGACCCGCGATTCCCCGGCATCGCTGCGGGCAATCGTATATTGAGCGCCGGGCGAAATGGTGAACAGGTAGCCGCTGCCGGTATTGGCCAAGTCAGCGCGGCATATCACCCCATACCACGCCTCGTCAGAGAGCGGCTGCACCGCGTGCGGAATCACCTGCGCCTGAACCTCGACAACGGTGTCCATGTGCGAAGTCCCGCCCGCCTGCCCCCAGACGATCTCCTCGGCCCCGTACAGATCGATATGGTACAGGCCGTCAGCAATGCGCAGCACGCCTCTGCCGTAATCGGCCTCCTCAAAAGAGCCAGGCGATTCAAAATCAAAGGCCGCCACGACCGGCCCTGTCGTCACCGCTCGCTCGGCAGGGCCACAGGCGGCCAGCATCCCCATCACCAGCAGCAGCGAGGCCCAACGCTTCTCCGGCAGGTTCATCATCAGTCAATCCTCTACTCGGAATCGGATCACCCCGGGGCAGGCGGTGCATCCCCGGCGGCCCGCAGGCACCACAGCCTTTTTAAGGAGAAACCGGGGGACCGCGACGCACCAGGAAGGACACCCGCTCGCTGAGGCTGCTGTTGCCCGCCGCGTCGAAGGCCTCCGCCCACAGGCTGTGGGTCCCCAGCGAGTCGATCACGATGGGCGCGACGAAAGGCGGTTCTATGACGGTGCTGACCGCCTGGCCGTCCAGGTAATAAACCACCTCGGTCACGCCGACGTTATCGCTGGTGCTCACGCCCGCTTCCAGGATGGGGTTGTTCCCGGCCACGTAAACCTGGGCGTCCGGTTCCGGCGCGCTGATGCTGACCACCGGTGGCGTGTTGTCCACCGTGACCTGGATCACGCTCTCCTGCACGCCCTGGTCGGCCATGACGACGGTCAGCCGCAGGCTGTACAGCCCTTCCAGGCCGCTCGTATCCCACCGGCCCAGCAGCGCGCCCCTGGCCGGCGTGAATACCCGTTCGCCGATCTGAATCCAGTCGGTGGGGTTCAAACCCTGTCCGTAGGCCAGTTGATAGTACTGGAAACCGGGCAGTGTGGCGTTGCCGGTCACGTTGATCAGGCCGCGCACATAGGCCAGCGGCTCCGGCGACAGAATGGCCACCGGCCCGATGACCGCTGGCGGGCCAACCGAGTCGTATTCGACAGGCGGCCCCGCTATCCCCTGGGCTTCCGCCCAGGCCAGCGTTTCCGCCGGGTAGTTAAAAAACACCCGCCCCTCAACCAGATCGCGCGGCGTGCTGGCCGTCGCCCGCTTGCCATTCTGCCGGTTGACCTCCACCATCTGGTAATAAAAGTCTTGCTGGATCGGCTGCGTGCCATCGGCGAAGACCTCGGTTACCACCGGGCAGTACTGCGTCGGCAGCAACCCGCTGATGGCACAGACCTGCGCCTCCACGATGTTCGGCGGACGCTGCCAGTCAATGAGGGGCCGATCGTCGCGGTCGTGCGCGTAGCGGATGACGGCATGCCACACCGCCGCCAGGCCG
>DAOTXK010000339.1:0-9945 GCA_034435395.1 Anaerolineae bacterium
CTCAGCATCCGCGCAATTGGCAGGGTGTGGCGCGGTTTCTGGTGCTGGCCGTTGCCTTGGGCCTGCTGTTGCTGCGCGGCAGCCCACCCGCCCTGGATGTGAGCATCCCGCTGGTGGCCGTGGTCACGCCGACCGCTGAGCAGCCCTCCTGGCAGGATGTGTTGCAGCGGTCCTTTGTGGATAATGCCACGCCGTTGCCGACGTTTGATCAGTCGGTGGCGTATGTGCCGCCGACGCTGCCGCCCATTGAACCCGCGCCACCCATTGCCCTGCAACCCACTCAGCTATTCGGCACGGTCGTTTTCACCAATACACCCCTGCCGCCGCCGCCCAGTCCCACCCACCTGGGGCCGACGATCCTCCCAACGCTGACCACCACCATCGAAGCGGTGAACGTGGCTGCCAGAGATGTGCGCTGGCAACCGCCGCCGCTCCACGAACCGCTGTCCCTGGACCCCCGTGATCATTATTGGCTGGCCCGGCCAGTGGATTCCAATGCGACGAACTACGGCCTGTTCTACTACCCTTATGGCTCGGATGGCCCGGACGATCTCTGGCGGGTGCATCATGGCATTGATATGTCCAATCCAGTGGGCGAAAATGTGCGCGCCGCCGGGTCGGGGATCGTCCTGTGGGCGGCCAACGGCTTTCGCGTTGAGCAGCCGGACGGCAGCATCACCGAGACGACCCTCTCGTATGGGAATACCGTGCTGATCCAGCATGATTTCAGCTATCGGGGACGCCCGATCTATACCCTGTACGCCCACCTGTCCGCCGTGCTGGTGGCGCGTGGGCAGCGCGTCGAGACCGGCGATATCATTGGCCTGGTGGGCACCACTGGCGACGTGACCGGTTCGCATGTGCATTTTGAGGTGCGGGTGGGGCGGAATAGCTGGTACGCGGTTCGGAATCCCGTGCTGTGGATGGTCCCTTATGTCGGGCACGGCACCATCGCCGGGCGTGTGATCGGGCCGGACGGCGAGCTGCTGGCAGACCAGGACATTTCGATTATTGATCGCCAGAGCGGCCGGGTAGTCCAGACGACGAGTTCCTATATCCCGGCGGACATCAACCTTGACCGCGTTTCGGACATCAATGCCGATGATATCTGGGCTGAGAACTTCGCTGTCGGCGATATTCCCGAAGGCCGCTATCAGGTGGTAACGCGCATCGACGGGCAGCGCGTGGCGCGCACGGTGGATGTTTTCGAGGGGACCACCAGCTTTGTCGAATTGAGGCCGCCGGAGGAAGCCACCCCCCAGGCTCCGGCAGTTGGTTCTCCGTAAGCGTGGGTATCTTTGATGCCAGCTCTGGCCGCAGATTGTTTTGTCGTCATCAGAGTGATGTCAGGTAATGGTTGCCTGTCCACATGGCAAGACGCGCGCGCGCAGGCTACACTTGAGGACAGGCTTGCTCACATGAAGGGTGGGTACAGTTTTGGTGGGAAGCCCTTTTAAGGAGGCTTAAACTCGATGAAGCCAACGAGAAACATGGTGTGCGGGTGGGCGCTCCTGGTGGCCGTGGCGGTATTGGCGAGCGGCGCGGGGCTGACCAGGGCGCAGGAGGGCTCCCGGCAGCTCGTGGCTGGGACGCCCGTCACCGCTGATCTGGATGCCGTTACCTTTGCCCAAACGTATTGGTTCGAGGGTGTGGCCGGACAGGAGGTCACCCTGTTTGCCTCTACTGCCGACGAAGGGTTGGAGCTGGCCATGCTCCTGGCCGACGCTGACGGCAACCTGCTGGCGGTGGACGCCGACCCGGAAACGCCGGGCGCGGCGGCGCTGGCCAATTTTACGCTGGATCGTGATGGGCGTCACTACGTCACTGTGATGCGGCTCTCCGGCGCTACCGGCGAGGCGGAAGGCACCTTCACGCTCACCTTTGTCAGCGCTGGGGAGGGCCAGGCCGGGACGGCACAGCCGACCACACCGGCGGCCACGGCTGCCACTCCATCGGTGGTGACGCTGGCGGCAGGTATGGAAGTGGCCGTCACCTGGAACAGCACGGCTGATCTGGACCTGGAAGTGCGCGATCCGGGTGGGACCAGCATCTACTGGGAGAATCCGACGGCTGGCAATGCGGTGTATGATCGTAATGTCAACGCCAATTGCGTGGCGACAACGTCGGACAATCCCACCGAACGGGTGACATGGGCTCCAGGGCCTTACCCGGCGGGTAGCTATGAGATCATCGTCTATTACGTCCAGGGCTGTGATAACAATGCGCCCGCCAACCTGACGCTCGCTGTGGTGGTTGACGGCGTTCCTCTGGATCGCGTCACCGGGACGCTGCTGCCTGGCCAGGAGTACCTGTCCAGTTTTAACGTCGGCCCTGGGGAGGCTACCCTGGGCCTGAGCGGCCTGAATCCGGGCGAGGTGCTGGTGGACACGCGGGCCTTCCTCTCCGGACAGACACCCATTGAGCGGGATGCCACCGTTAACGGCACGATTGATGCTGAGAACGTCTACCAGACGTACAGCTTCACGGGCGTGGCTGGCGATATCGTCACCATCCGCATGGATGCTGTGCTCGGCGGGCTGGACACGTTGCTGTTCCTGCTGGACCCCAACGGCATTGTGGTCGCGTCCAATGATGACGCGCGTGGGGCGGCGACGACCAATTCGGAAATCGCGAATCAGACGCTGGTTTCCGATGGCCTGTACACGATTGTGGCCACGCGTTATGGGCAGGGGTTTGGCGGTACCCAGGGGGCATACACGCTGACGCTCACCGGCGGTGAATTCGAAGTCCCGCCGGCGCTGGCCGGGCTGAACCTGCCGCGCGGCAGCATCGAAGTATCGCTGTTGTGGAATTCAACCGCCGACCTTCAGCTGCTGGTCCGCGACCCGTCCGGGGCGGCGGTCTATGATGATTTCCCCCGTAGCAACAGCGGCGGTGTGCTGGCTGAAAATGGCAACGTCAACTGCGTGAATCCCACCACCAGCCCGGTTTCCTACATTTACTGGCCGCCGGACCGGCTCCCTCCCGGCGTGTATGAGGTGGAAGTGTGGTATCAGCGTAACTGCGGCGATCTGTCTCCGGTAACCTTCAACCTGACGGTGCGGGTGAACGACCAGGTGATTCTCAGCGCCACGGGCCAGCCCAATATCGGCCAGGTGTACCTGACCAATTTCATGGTGGACGTGAACGGTTTTGCCTCCGCCGGGGCGGGGGGCTTCATCGGGGACAGTTCAGTTCTGGATATCGGCAGCGCCCTGGCCGGCGCGATCCCGATTGATTACGGCGATACCGTCTCCGGGACCATCAATCAGGCCACCAAGTTTGTGCTGTACACTTTTGAGGGAGAGGCTGGCGACCAGGTGCGGGCGGGGATGCAGGCCACCGCGGGAACGCTGGACACAATGTTGTTCCTGTTGTCTCCGGATGGCGCCCAGTTGGCGGTGAATGACGATGCTGTTGTGAACGAAACGACCGATTCGCTGATCGATGCCTTCACGCTCCCGGCGGATGGGACCTATATCATTGTCGCCACGCACTACGGATTGCTTTACGGCGGGACCAGTGGGACTTATAATCTCTCCCTGACCCGACTCAACTAGTGTACTCGACCGAGTCTGGCTGGCGGGGTGGGGGCGCATGCCTGCCCCGCCTTTTTTCCTCTATGTTATGCTGGAGAAGGTTTGCCGATATGCACGCCAAAAAGAGCCGATATTTGTTCCTGCTGCTGGTGCTGGCCGCCGCCTGTCTGCCCCAACCGACGCTGCGCTCAGAGTTATTTCTGGATGACACCAGCCTGATCACTGATGAACCCTGCGGCGCGCCTTGTTGGAACGATATCACCCCCGGCGAAACGTCGTGGGAGGTTGCCGTCGAATCGATTCGTAATGACTCTCGTTTCGCCGGTCTGGAGATCAATTCGGAAGGCGAATTTGTGGAGGCGATCTGGCAGAAAGCCGATTCCAACCAGTTCTGTTGCCGACTGGTCGGCAAGGAGGCGGAGGATTCCATCGATTTTCTCTTCCTGGCGCTGTCTCCAGAGATCGTGGTGGACGAAGTATTGGATGCTCATGGCGATCCGACCTATGTGGTGGCCCAACCGTTTACCGACACGGAATCGGTGGTCCAGTTGATTTATCCGGATGTGCCGATGATCGTCTGGGTGCTGATCGGCGATACCCAGTCGTCGCTGTTGGCCAATTCCGAGGTCGTGGCCCTGCTGTACATGACGGCGGAGCAGATGGCGCTGATCATCGACACCAATACTCTTCAGGCTTGGGCGGGCTACCAGCCGTATGCGGTTTATGAACAGGCGACGCCAGCGGTGACGCCACGGATTACGCTGACGCCGGTACCGGAGTAACCGATGTCTCCGGGGCATGACCGGGGTACACTGGGCGATAGTGGCGGTGCATTTTGTCAGAATTGGTTCAAGGAGCGGCTTTAATGGAAACGACGACGCTTTCCCACCAACCAGGAGAGCCGGCAGCGGACGTGACGAACAGCGTTGCTGAGCCAGAAGGGATCGCCACCTCTCGCACGGCGGTGCTGCTGGTCATCACCGCGGTCGCTTTTTTTGTGATCGGCTACGGGGTGGCGTGGTTCTCGTTTAATGCGGCCACCAGTGCCCAGGCGGCAGCCTTCCAGGCCACCGTGCGTCAGGCGGTGTCGGAGGCGCTGGCTGACGCCGATCTGGCCGCAACAGCGCCACCGGAGGATACTCAGCCGACCGTGGTCAATGTCAGCATCGACGATGATCCAGTGCTTGGCCCGGAAGATGCGCCGATCACCATCGTGGAGTTCTCAGATTTCCGCTGTCCATACTGCGCCCGTTTCCATGCCCAGACGCTTTATCCGCTGTTCGATCTGTATGAAGGTCAGATCAGGTTGGTCTACCGCGATTTCCCGGTGGTGGGAGGGGAACAGGCGGCGATGGCGGCGGAATGTGCGGACGATCAGGGCGTGTTCTGGGACTATCATGACCTGCTCTTCGAGAATCAACAGGCGCTGAGTAGCGTGGATGCGTTGGTCGAGCTGGCCAGTGGCCTGGATATCGACATGACCGCGTTCCAATCCTGCGTGGAAGCCCGGACCTACGCCAGCGAGGTCTCCAGCGACTATGCCGACGGCCTGTCTTATGGGGTGCGCGGCACACCGGCGTTTTTCATCAATGGTCGTCCGATTGTCGGAGCGCAGCCACTGCCGGCTTTCCAGCAGGTCATTGATGAAATCCTGGCGGAACAGGCCGCCGGATAAGCGGGGCTACGACCGGTCCCGATTTTTCAGAAAAGCCATTGCCGCCCTCATAAGCGGACGGTATAATACGCCCCTGTCTGTTAGGTGGCCTTAAGACCAATCATCTTCGCAAGGAGTCTCGTATCATGACTGTGGAAGCCGGGGGGCAACCGACGTCAATCCATGATCTCAAGCCTAAGATGGCACTGACCGGTGTGGTGAAAAAAGTGGAATTGTTTGGCGCGTTTGTTGACGTCGGTGTTGGTCGGGAGGGTCTGCTCCATATTTCACAGTTAAGCCCAAAGCATGTGCGTAATGTGGTCGATGTCGTCAAGGAGGGGGATCAGGTCAACGTCTGGGTGATGGATGTTGACCCTGAGAAGGGGCGTCTTAACCTGACCATGATCCGCCCGCCGGAGGTGAGCTGGGACGAGATCAAGGTTGGCGCAGTCCTGACGGGCACCGTGACCCGCGTGGAACGGTTTGGGGCGTTTGTCGATGTGGGCGCGGAGCGGGCGGGTCGTATTCATGTGTCTGAGCTGGCGTCGGATTATGTGAAGGACCCCCACGATGTGGTCAAGGTTGGCGACCAGGTTCGGGTCAAGGTCCTGCATGTGAACCCGCAAAAGCGCCAGATCGATCTCAGCATTAAGGCGTTGGAAGAGACGACCGGCGGGGAAACCATCGTGGAAGAGACGGATGTGCGTCTGCCGACGGCGATGGAGTTGGCCCTGCGCCGGGCGATGGAAGGCACTGCGCTGGAGGATGAGTTGCCGCCTCCCAGCAACCGGCGGAAGAAAAAACGGGACAACCGCCTGGCCAAACAACAGGCGGATATCCTGGCGCGCACCTTGCAGCAGCGGAAAAGTTAGAGGCCACGCCGGATAACCCGCGAACCGGTGGCACATTATCGCATATGACTGCTGCTCAATTGACTCTTGAGAAAAGAGCAGGCGATGTCTCGGCAAGAGACATCGCCTTTCGGTTTCCGGGCTACCGATTCCCGATCAGGCCCCGATTGGACGGCGCAGGACCTGAGCCAGCCGGACGACAGCCACCACGAACACCAGCGTCATCAGGACGGCGGATGCCAGGCACCACGTGCATACGGTGTACATGATGAACAGCTCAGCGTAGGTCAGATACGCCGAGAAAAGAAAGCCAAACAGCGCCATCCCAAAAACCAGGATGTGGCCGTAGTCGGCCAGAAGTGGCACGCGATCCTCCAGCGCCCAGACAGCGAGGATGGCCAGGTAGCCGCCCACGCCCAGAACGGCAACCGGGATGCCCAAAGCCCTGGAATACACACTGTTCTGGACAAACCCACAGTCCACGGCGAGCGTGCCGGGATTGCCCTCCTGACCTGCCGTGTAGCCGGGGCAGGAGGTCTCCTGATCGGTTAGCTCTGCCCAACTCATGTAAGCGGCCACCAGCAGCCCGAGGAAGGCCAACAGAATGCCAGCCAGACGCAGCCAGTCGCGGGTCAGCAGGCGGATGGTGGAGGAAGTGGATGCTACAGTCATCGATTTGATCCCTCGTCACTGGCACCAGCACCAGACATCAACTTGTGGCTTGCGACGCCGGATTATAGCACATTTCTGCTGGCCGCAGCGGTAGCGAGCTGCCGATTTTCAGACCCAGTCGGCCCATGCCCGTTCAAGGTCTGTGCTGGCTGAGGGATCATACTTCCTCCAGAGGTACTCAAAGTACTTGTTAAACACCGAGTACAGCGACAGATCACCTTTGCGGAACTTGTACACGACTGCCTGCCGGTCGTTGTCTTTCTGGTAGATGTACCCGCTGACGTATGCCACATCGTCGAACAGAAAAATGCGCCAGAGAAACGGCTCCTCGTGCACCCGGTCTTCGATCTTGACGTTATCCACCGTCCGTAGCAGATCGATCTGCCCCCGGAGCCGACTGATGTCTTCCTGCCACACTTTCCACGGCTCTTCACTGCCATAGCGGTATTGCGCTCTAGAGCGGGAGAGGAATGGCGATTCGGGGGAAGCCCGGAGCACTCGGATTCGGCAACCAGGGTCTTTTTTCTTGGCGACGGGCAAAAAATACGACTTCTCTCCGTCGCCGAATTCTCGGCGGGCCATCTGGAGTAGCAGGCGGACGTCTTTGGCTTTTTCGAAGTCGGCCTGCAGGTCATCTTTACAGGTTTCCAGGTTGTCGTAAACTTTGATGATCCCGATCCGCTCTCTCATGTAGCGCAGGCCGAGATCATCGGAGAAGGTCAGGATGCGGCGTTTGATGAACTCAATGGCCATAACGCCCACTAACACGGAGACACCCACCGCCACGCTTTTCAGGTCGTCGGTGAGTCCCAGAAACGTGGAGACAGCGAAGCCGATCAGGCCGGTGATGATCGCCGCCATGGCGCTGGCCATAAGGGAGGATAACGCGCTTTCTTTTTTGGCACTCTTTGGGGAGCTGATCATCTTTACTCCATTTGGGTGGGGGAATGTGACAGCTGCCAATACACAATTATGTTACTATAATCATAGTAGTCTGAGCCAACCCAAAAGTCAAAAGCGGCGATCTGGAATCGGTGTGAGCGGCCAGACCATGTGCTCAACTATGGATTCCGTTTCTCATGTTGTCAACAGCGCCGCCACTGGACTATACTTTGGTTCGACCGCACGCTGGTAATCACGGTAGCCAGAAGCACTTATGGAACTAAAAGAGATTCTTGAGGCCTTACCTAACCTGACACCCTCGGAAAAGGTGCTGATTGAGAAGGCCTATAATCTTGCCAAGCAAGTGCACAAGGGGCAAAGGCGCAGATCCGGTGACCCATACTTCACCCATTGTGTCGCCGTGGCTCATATCCTCATGGATCTGCGTATGGATGCCTCCACCATCGCGGCGGCTCTGTTGCACGATTCAGTGGAAGACACCGAACTGACACTGGAGGCCATTGAGAAGGAGTTCGGCGAGGAAGTTGCCCGGTTGGTTGACGGTGTCACCAAGATGAGGCAACTTCCCACCCAGGTGGCCATGGATGCCCAGGCGGAATACCTGCGCAAGACGTTCCTGACCATGGGGGATGATGTCCGCATCGTGATCATCAAACTCGCCGACCGGCTGCACAACATGCGGACTCTGGGTTATCACTCGCCCGCGAGACAGCGGGCGATCGCTGCCGAGACCATGGATATCTTCGCGCCGCTGGCCAACCGGTTGGGCATCTGGCAAATGAAGTCGGAGCTGGAAGACCTGGCGTTTCGTTACCTGAACCCGGTCGCTTATCGGAGCATCGCGTCCAAACTGGACGAGCATAAGGCCGACCGGGAACGAGACTTACAGCGGATCGTGAACTTCCTTTCGGAAGAACTGCGCCGCCACAATATCAAGGCGGAGGTCACCGGGCGTCCCAAGCACATCTATAGCATCTACCGCAAAATGCAGGATCGAGGGCTGCCCTTTGATGAGATTCATGACATTCGCGCCGTGCGGGTGATTGTGGATGACGTGCCGTCCTGTTATCACGTCCTCGGCGTTGTCCACACCTTATGGCGTCCGAAGGAAGGCAAGTTCCACGATTACGTGGCGGCCCCGAAAGATAACTTCTACCAGAGCCTCCATACCACGGTCCATGACCATCAGGGTAAGCTGCTGGAAGTCCAGATTCGGACGTGGGAGATGCACCGCAATGCCGAGTATGGCATAGCGGCCCATTGGCGCTACAAAGAGGGCAACAAGCGTGAGTCGGAGGCCTTCGAGCGACGAATCAACTATCTGCGCTCCCTGATGCAGTTTACGGACGAAGATGAAGTGCGGGATGCCAACGATTTCATCGACACGATGAAGTCCGAGGTGTTCCAGGATCGGGTTTATGCCTTCACTCCGAAAGGCGATATTATCGATCTGCCGGCTGGGGCGACGCCGGTGGATTTTGCCTACTACATCCATACCGAGATCGGACATCGCTGTCGCGGGGCAAGAGTCAACGGCAAGCTCGTCGGTCTGGATTACCGGCTCAGAACTGGGGATCGGGTGGAGATTCTGGCTGCCAAACGCGGTGGCCCCAGCCTGGACTGGCTGAGCCCACACCTGGGCTATACGGCGACTACCCGGGCCCGGTCCAAGATTCGCGCCTGGTTCCGCAAGCAGAACCGCGAGAACAACATTGCTGCCGGGCGTAACGTCCTGGAGCGTGAGTTGAAGCGCCTGGGCCGGGAAGACATGTCCTACGACGAGGTAGCCGCCCTGTTTAAGTACACTCGTACCGATGATTTCCTGGCGGCGATAGGCAACGGCGAGATCAACAGCGGCCAGTTGGCCTCACAGATTCTGGAGGCCGAGCGCCGGGCGGGCCGTGAGACTCTGGATCGCGCCTTACGGCAGCTTGGTCGGGATGACATGTCCTATGATGAGGTGGCCGCGCTCTTTGAGTATAAGCGGGCGGAGGATTTTCTCTCGGCTATTGGCTATGGCGACATCACCGGCGAGCAGGTTACCGAACGGATTCTGGCGGCGGAACAGGCCAAGGCGGTGGATGCCGCGCAGCAGACATTGCCGGTTGATGCTTCGGATGGCATTGAGATCATCGGCAGCGGCAGCGGCTTGCTGGTGAATCTGGCGCGCTGCTGCAATCCCACCCCCGGCGACCCGATTGTCGGGTACGTCACGCGAGGGCGTGGGGTGACGGTGCATTGCAGCGATTGTAAGAACGTCGTGAACGCCAGCGAACCGGATCGCCTGATACCCGTGAACTGGCGTCGTTCGCCCTCGGCGAAGACC
>DAOTXK010000340.1:0-23113 GCA_034435395.1 Anaerolineae bacterium
GGCGCTGTCCGCGCCCGCCTCCCCCGGGGCGGCGCGCCGTCGGGAGGGCAGCAATCCCCTGGTGATCATGGTGATGGTCAGACCGTACATGCCCCAGAAGATGATGAGGATGGCTCCCACCAGGGCGACAAGCACGACCAGGATGATGGGATTGAGCGTCTGCAGGCCGCCGTACTGAACGCGCGCCAGAACCGCGTTGTTCGGCTGGGCAAAGGGTCGGATAGCGTTAAGCCGCCCGACCAGGCGGCTGTCACCGGCGTTCTGAGCCATGAGGCGGTCAATGATGGGCAATGGATCGCCAACCTGCCCCAGCATCTGCTCAACGTAGGCGCTGTCCTGCGTGACGGCGTACTGGGCGGCCACCATCTTGATCCATTCGTCCTGAAAGCTATCGCTCAGATTAACCGGCCCGGCGTTTTCCCAGATGACCGGCGCAATGCCGTAGGCCCATGCCAGGCCCAGAATCAGCCCCAGGATGAATATCGCCAACCCGACCAGACGAGGCCGAACTTTGATGATCGTCACTCTCCATTGTTCGGGTGATAACATAAACCTGACCTTTCTCGGCTGGCAACCTTGCACGGCTGTTGTCTGGCGCGCATGCCAGGAATGACCGACGCTTGGATACGCCTATTCTATAAAAGTGTTAAGCTGGGCACAAATGGCTGTCGATAGTGCTTCAAACTATATACCAAATACCCAGCCACGCAAGTAAAGCCAGCAAGGCTCTGCAACCCACTTGAGCAGAGCCCTGCTGATCCAGGCGATGGTGGGCGTGCCGCTTAATCCTTGATCTCCGCCGCCAGGTTGGCGGCTGGCTCCGGCAGTTTGTCCCGCAAGAAGCGCTGTTTGCACCGCGTACACTGGGCATGCTGCTGATTCTGCTCGACCAGCAGCCCGCCGCAGTTGGGGCAGGGTTGGGGCAGGGGGCGCTTCCACGAAGTGAAGTCGCATTCCGGGTAATTGGTGCAGCCATAAAACGTCCGTCGGCGGCGCGTTTTCTTTTCGACCAGTTCCCCGCCGCACTGCGGGCACTTCACGCCGATTTTCTCCAGCCATGGCTCGGTGTAGCGGCACTCCGGGTAGGTCGAGCAGCCGATGAACTTGCCATATCGCCCATAGCGCACCACCAGCGGGTTACCACAATCCGGGCAATTGCGCCCGATCGTTTCCTGCTGGCGTTGGGCGGGCATGTGTTGACGGGCATGCGCCAGTCGGTTGGTGAAGGGGCCGTAGAATTCGCTGAGGAACGGCACCCACTCCTGTTTGCCAGCGGCGATCTGGTCCAACTGGGTTTCCAGGTTGGCCGTGAAGTTAACGTCGAGCACCTCCGGGAAATACTGGACCAGCAGATCGTTGACCAGCATGCCCGTATCCGTTGGCACCAGATAACGACCCTCGCGGGACACATAATCCCGGTTCTGGATCACAGCGACGGTCGGCGCGTAGGTGCTGGGACGCCCAATACCGCGCTCTTCCAACGCCCGGACCAGCGTTGCCTCGGTGTAGCGGGGCGGCGGCTGGGTGAAGTGCTGTTTGGGCAGCAACTTCAGCAGTTTCAGCCGTTCGCCCGCGCTCAGCTCAGGCAACTCGCGCTCGGCGTCCTCGTCGGGCGCGGCATCTTCGTCACGCGCTTCTTCGTAAACCTTGAGGAAGCCCTGGAACACGATCACACTGCCGGAGGCCCGGAACAGGTAGGGCCGGTCCGCCTGCCCGGCCAGCCCGGCGGTGATGTCCACCCGTTGCGTGTTATAGACCGCGTTGGCCATCTGGCTGGCCACAAACCGTTGCCAGATCAGCGTGTAAAGCCGGAGCTGATCCCGGGAGAGCATGCCCTTCAGGCTTTCGGGGGTCCGCGTCACACTGGTCGGACGGATCGCTTCATGCGCCTCCTGGGCGCTCCTGGCCTGAGTCTTGTAGACCGGCGGCTGCTCCGGGACAAACGCCTGGCCGTAGTTGTCGATGATGAAGGCCCGGGCTTTCTGCTGCGCTTCGGTGGCGATGGCGGTGCTGTCGGTGCGCATGTAGGTGATCAGACCGATCTGCCCCTCGCCAACGTCAATGCCTTCATAAAGCTCCTGGGCGATGCTCATCGTGCGGCGGGCGCTGAAATTCAGCCGCCGTGATGCTTCCTGTTGCAGGGTGCTGGTGGTGAACGGCGGGGCAGGGCGGCGCTGGCGCGTGCCACGCTTGACTTCTTGCACGGTGTAGGTGCTTTTTTCCAGCACTTCCAGGTGGGGTGTGACATCGCCTTCTGTCTTGAAGTCCACGTCCTGGTCGCCGATCTTCACCAGCTTGGCGATGAAGCTGGCCTGCCCGTTGAGTCCATCCGGCGTCTGCTTGGCCAGTTCGGCGCTGAGCGACCAGTATTCCTCCGGCACGAAGTTCAGAATCTCCCGCTCGCGTTCGACCACCAGCCGCAGCGCGACACTCTGCACGCGCCCGGCGGACAGACGATTGCGGACCTTGTCCCACAGCAGTTCGGTGATGTTGTAACCGACCAGCCGGTCCAGGATGCGGCGGGCCTGCTGGGCGTTGACCAGTTGCCGGTTGACATCGCGCGGGTGAGCGAACGCTTCCGTGATGGCCTCCTCCGTGATCTCGTGGAAGACCACGCGGCGGGCCCGCTCCTCATCGATATCCGCCGCGGCCATCAGGTGCCAGGCGATGGCTTCGCCTTCGCGGTCGGGGTCGGTGGCCAGGTAAACTTCTGCCGCTCGCTCGGCTGCCGCTTTGAGGTTTTTCACCACTTCGCGTTTTTCGTTGGGCACGCGGTACTTCGGGGCGAAGTCATTCTCCACATCCACCGACAACTGGGAGCGCAGCAGATCGCGCACATGCCCGATGGATGCCTTCACCGTGTACTGCTTGCCCAGGAAGCGCTGGACAGTGCGCGCTTTGGCCGGGGATTCGACAATCACCAGGCGGCCCCGGCGCGACGGGTTATTTTTCCTGGTGGCCTGTCTTGTCCGTCGGGGCGGCCGTTCAGTGATCGTCGGTTTGGGGACATGGGCATGGGCAGCGGTTTCCCCCATGCGGACGATGGTGGTCCCACAAACGGGACATTTGCCGCGTGTGCCCGGCGTGCCTGTCTTGGTGTAAACAGCTTCCGGCTCGGCGATCTCACGTTTGGTTCGACATTTTACGCAGTAGGCTTGTAGTGTATCAGTCATGAAGACCCCACATCCTTCGGCCTGGATGATTTACCGGTAATCGTCAACTCTCCAGCGCGCCACCAACGCATGACGTTTCGAACATCTGGGGCCGGTGCGCGGTGACGCGCCTGGATCGTGCCTCTGGTATCTACCACAATCGGCTCAGTGCCGCCAATGGGCGACCAACCGGTCAGTGACGACAGGGGGTTGGCGGCGTCGATGGCGACGTGTGCCTTAAAGCGTTCCCCTGGCGCGGGCGGCTAATCCAACAGATAGGGCGCTTTGGGCCCGTGGCCCAGCGTGTACTGCATGTTTCCCACCTGCCGCACGATGCCCTTAAGTTCCATGAGCGTCAGGGTGCTGCTCACGGTGGCGATGGGCAGGCCGCTCAGCCGGCAAAGCTCATCGATGTGCAGCGGCTGGTCGCTGAGATGCCGCGCAATGATCCGCTCCTCGTCGCTCCCTGGCGCGACCTGCTGGACGTCGGCGCGGACCTGGCTGCTTTCCCGGGTGAGGTTAAGCTCCGCCAGAATGTCATCCACGCTCATCACCAGCTTGGCCCCGTCCTGAATGAGGCGGTTACTGCCTTTGCTGGCGGCGGAAACCGTCTGACCTGGCACGGCAAAGACTTCCCGTCCCTGCTCGGCGGCGGCGTCCGCGGTGAGCAAAGCGCCACTTTTGAGCGGCGCTTCGGCCACGACGACGCCCAACGACAGGCCGCTGATGATCCGGTTGCGCGGCGGGAAGTTTTTGGCTTCGGCCGGCGTGCCGGGCGGAAACTCCGTGACCAGCGCGCCCTGGTTGGCAACGGCCCGCGCCAGCTTGCCGTGTTCCGGCGGGTAGACGATATCGATGCCGCAGGGCAGCACGGCGATAGTTCGGCCACCGGCGTCCAGGGCTCCCCGGTGGGCGGCAGCATCGATGCCCACCGCCAGGCCGCTCACGATGGTGATTCCGGCCCGCGCCAGTTCACCGGCCAGTTGGTAGGCCATATCGCGCCCATAGGCGCTGGCCTTCCGGGTGCCGACGATGGCCACTGCCCAGTGGTCGCGGTCGGTTAAGGAGCCTTTGACATACAACACTGGCGGCGCATCCGGCAACTCCTTCAGCACCGTCGGATAATCCAAGTCTTCCAGCGTGAGCGCCGTCGCGCCCAGACTGTCCAGGGCGCGCTGCAAGGCGTCCAGGTTCAGGGTGCGGCGCGCGCCCAACAGGTTGGCGACGGTGCGGCGGTCAAGCCCTGCCCTTTTCAGGGCCTCTTCATCGGCCCCCCAGGCCTCTTCCAGGCTGTTAAAGTGCTCGCGCAGCGCTGCCAGCCGTTGCGGGCCGACCCCGGCCACATGATTGAACCCGATCCAGTATTTGCGCGCGCTCACGGCACGGTATCCTGTTCATCACCCACTGGGCTGGTTGGGCTGACAGGATAACAGGCGGGATATGGGCTGTCAAGATACAGGGAGTCTTACTCATCAGAAGCCGGACCGCCACGATCCTGGGGTGAGTCGTGGCGGAGGGGGCGAGCAGGGGGCGCAGCGGGGTGTGTCTATTGGGTCAATCGGGGAGCAAACCCGGCAGCGGATCAACGGTGAGCACTTTGTTGATGATGTCGATGTCCACCACAATGTGCCGCACATCCGGGATCAGAATCTCTCGCCAGTCCGTTCCCTGTACAACGAACACATCGTTGGCCCCGGTTTCGAGCACTTCCCGCACCCTGCCGAGGTGTTCGCCGGCGGTGGTCACGACCGCGGCGTTAAGCACCTGGAACACGTAATACTCATCATCGGCCAGGGGGATGGCATCCTCCACCGAGACCATGAGCATCTGTCCCCGGTACCGTTCGGCGTCGTCGAGGGTATCAATACCCTTCAGCTTCACCAGCAGATGTTCCCGGTGGCGGCGCGTCCCCGCGACGGCAAAGGCCCGCGCCGATCGTCGGTCGTAGGGGTCTGTGCCGATGTAGACCGTTTCTAACTGCGCGATTCGCTCCGGGTAGTCGGTGACGATCTTGAGCCGCAGCTCGCCACGCACGCCGTGGGGGCGCATGATCTGACCCAGGATCAGGAAAACAGGCTCGACGGCTGGCTGGTGACTCGCCTCTGAGCGCGGGGGGTCATGGGGTGGGGGGGCGGCGGACATCATCGATGGGGCGGTTGCCTCACATGATCTCCAGATTGACGCGCTTGCCCTGTTTGGCAGCCCGCACCCGCAACAGGGTGCGCAGGGCATTGGCGACGCGCCCGTTGCGACCAATGACGCGCCCCATGTCCTCAGGCGCGACCCGCAGTTCCAGGGTGATCGTATTTGACCGTTCAACTTCGGTGACTGTCACCTGCGACGGATCATCCACCAGCGACTTGGCGACATATTCCACCAATTCTTTCACCGCTTTCCTCCTGAGCGTTTATCAGGGGCGCGTGTAGCGTCAGGCCGGTTTGCTCGCGCGGGTATACAGGCTTCTGCCGTGCGGAAAGTTATTCTTCAGCCGCCGCCTGCTCAGTGTCTTCGGCTTCTCCGGCGGACTCTGCTTGAGCTTCCGGCTCTTCGACAGCCGCCTCAACTGCCTCGGCTGCGGCCTCAGGCTCCGGCGCAGCTTCTTCGGCGACTTCGGCTGCGGCCTCAGGCTCCTCCGCAGCTTCTTCCGCGATCGCGGCGGCAGGTTGTTCGGCGACCTCGGCAGCCGGCTCTTTCTTGGGCTTGGGCCTGGCGGGATAACGAGTCTTCGGGCTGATGGGCGGGCGGGCGCTGGCTTCGGCCTCGGCTTCGGCGACCAGGGCTTCCATGCTTTCGCCCTGTCTCAGGCGCTCAAAGCGCGCGCGCGTGCCCAGTTTTTG
The DNA here is from genome assembly GCA_034435395.1 of Anaerolineae bacterium. GTDB lineage: Bacteria > Chloroflexota > Anaerolineae > Aggregatilineales > Ch27 > DAOTXK01. Next base: position 5,990 of record DAOTXK010000340.1, read on the forward strand.
CAGGATGCGCTCCGCAGCCTCGCTGGGCTGTGCCCCCACGCTGAGCCAGTACAACGCCCGGTCTTCCCGGATGGTCATGGTGGCTGGCTCGGTGCGCGGGTTATAGAAGCCGATGACTTCTATATACCGACCGTCGCGCGGACTGCGGGCGTCGGCGACGACGACGCGGTAGCTGGGTTGTTTTTTGGAACCCACACGGCGTAAACGAATGCGGACCATGGTTGGGTGACTTGCTCCTTTCGGTCTGCCTACCGGAGTAATCCGGGGACGCTCGGCAGACGTCCTTTGCCGATTTGTTGCATCAGGCGCTGCATCTGGCGGAATTGCTTCAGCAGCGCGTTCACATCCTGGACCGTGTTGCCACTGCCGGCAGCGATGCGGCGCTTGCGACTGGCGTTCAGGATGCGGGGGTTGCGCCGTTCTTGCGGCGTCATCGAGCGGATGATCGCCTCAACTTTCTTAAACTCGCCTTCGGCCTGGGACAGATCAAGGTCTTTGCTCAAGCGCCCCATGCCGGGCAACAGGTCCAGCAGTTGACTGATCGGCCCCAGGCGTTTGACCTGCTGCATCTGCTGCAAGAAGTCTTCCAGGGTGAACTCATTGCGCAGCAGCTTACGCATCTGCCGCTCAGCTTCGCGCTGGTCAAAAGCGACCTCGGCTTTCTCAATCAGGCTGAGCACGTCGCCCATGCCGAGGATGCGCGATGCCAGCCGGTCGGGATGGAAAACCTCCAGGGCGTCCAGCTTCTCGCCCGTCGCCAGGAACTTGATCGGCACGCCGGTGACCGCCCGCATGGAGATGGCCGCGCCGCCCCGCGCGTCGCCGTCAACTTTGGTCAAAATCAGGCCGGTAAGTTGCGCCCGCTGGTTGAATCCTTCAGCGATGCGCACCGCCTCCTGGCCGGTCATCGAGTCAGCCACCAGCAGGACTTCCGCCGGGTTGGTGCGCGCCCGGATGGCCTCCAGCTCAGCCATCATGGCGTCGTCGATCTGCAAGCGACCGGCAGTATCGATGATGGCCACGGTGGCCCCTTCCGCCTGGGCGGCTGCCAGGCCGTGATGGGCGATGTCCGGCGGCGCAGCCTGGATGCCTTCCTCCCAATAGGGAACGTTGATCTGTTTCGCCAGCGTCACCAACTGATCGACCGCTGCCGGACGGTAAGTGTCAGCGGCGATCAGGAAGGGTCGTTTGCCCTGGTGGCGCAGGTACAGCGCCAGCTTGGCGGCTGTGGTGGTCTTGCCTGAACCATGCAACCCGACCAGCATGATCACGCGCGGGGAAGGGCCGCTCAGGTTCAGGCGGCCCGCCTCGCCGAGGGTGGCGATCAGTTCTTCATGGACGATCTTCACCACCTGTTGGGCCGGGGTCAGGCTCTTGGTGACCTCCGCGCCGATGGCCCGCTCTTTGACCCGTTTGATGAAGTCCTTGGCCACTTTGAGGTTGACGTCGGCTTCCAGCAGGGCCAGACGAACTTCCCGCATGGCCCGATCAACGTCGGCTTCACTGAGTTTGCCGTGGCGGCCCAGTTGGTCAAAAACGTCCTGAAGTTTTTCGGTCAGGGTTTCGAACATCGCTCGTTCCCTTTTGGGCACCGTCGCATTGTAGTGGATTGGCGAGCGTTCGTCAAGGTATTGTGTTCTGTTGCAGTGTTCCTAATAGGTCGATGGTGGGTGAATGGCGGCACAAAAGTCGCAAAAAAGCTGTGGCCTGTTATGATAAAACCATGATGACGATGTATGAGCCAAGACTTCCTTCGGTTTACCGCCCTGTATATCCTGGGCCATCCCGGCGGCGGGGGCGATGGCGGAGCGGCTGCCTGTGGGCGCTGGTAGGGGCCGCCCTGGCACCGGTCGCGCTGATATTTCTGGTCGGGGTGGGGATGCTGTTGTATTTGCTGTTTCCCCCCGGCTCCCTGGATTTGCTGATCCTGGGGGTTGATGCTCGACAGGGCGAGGGCTTCACCGCCCGCACCGATAGCGTCATGTTGTTGGGCGTGAAGCCGGAGACTTTGCAGGCCTCGCTGTTGTCGATCCCGCGCGACCTCTTCATCGAAACGCCGGACTATGGCCTCCAGCGCATCAACACCATCAACGTGCTGGGTGATCAAGATCGGGCATGGACGGGGCCTGGGCTGTTGAAGGCGGCGGTGTCGGCCAGCTTTAACGTGGGCGTGGACCGGTACGCGCGGATCAACTTCGATGGCTTCATTGCCCTGATCGATGCCCTGGGGGGAATCGACGTGGAAGTTCCCTCCTTGATGGTGGATTATCTTTATCCCACCGAGGATAACGGCACCACCACGGTCACGTTCGAGCCGGGCTGGCAGCGCATGGACGGCCAGCGGGCGCTGGTTTATGCCCGGACGCGCCACGCCGATGATGACTACCGCCGCGCTGAGCGCCAGCAGCAGGTGTTGACCGCCATCTTACGGGCGATGGTCAGGCCGGAGAACTGGCCTCAATGGCCGGGAGCTTTGCAGGCTTTTTGGAGTGCGGTGGATACCGACATGACATTCTTCGATCTGTTGGTTATCGCACCGCCGCTGCTGCTGGACGGGGCCACCGGGAACATGGACCGCCTGGTGATCGATCGTGACCTGATTCAGCGGACGGCGGGTGGCTACGCAGTTCCCAACTACCCGGCGATCGCGCCCTGGCTTGAAGGGCGTTTTGACTAGGTGGAGCTGATATTCGGGGCCAGATAAGCGCCGTGGGACGGGCGCATAGCGCAGGAGACATGATGCGAGATAGCGATCAAGAACAGGAAATGCTCCGGCAATTGGCCCAGTGGGGGGAAAAACGGGCCTCGATTCGAGCCATGCTGTTGACCAGTTCACGCGCCACCCCACTGGGATCGGTTGATATGTTCTCGGATTATGACGTTATCCTGGTGGTCACGGACATCGAGCCGTTCTTTAGTGATAGAACCTGGCTGGAGGAATTCGGGCCGGTGCTGGTGCTGTACCGTGATCCGATTCGACAGGACGGCGACCTTCCAGAGACGGGTTATGTCACCCAGTACGAGAACGGCCTCAAGATTGATTTCGGCCTCTGGCCGGTCGAACGCTTGCGGCGGGTGGTGGCTGCTCCCAAGTTGCCAGAGGAATTTGACGCGGGCTTTCGAGTCCTGCTCGACAAGGACGGCCTGACCGACGGATTGAAGCCCCCGACGTATAAGGCTTACATTCCGACGCCGCCGACTGACAGCGATTATCAGGCGGCAGTGGAGGAGTTTTTCCTCGACGCCACTTATATGGCCAAGTTTCTCTGGCGCGACGACCTGATGGCCGCGAAACACCTGCTGGATCACTTTATGAAGCAAGAACGCCTGCTCCCGGCGCTGGAATGGCACCTGGAGACGGATCATCAATGGTCGGTGAAGCCCGGTCGTTATGGGCAGCGCTTGAAGCGATGGTTGCGCCCCGACCTGTGGGTCGAACTGGAAAGTACCTATACAGGGGTGGGTTTGGAAGCCAATTGGGAGGCGCTGTTCCGAACTATTGAGTTGTTTCGCCGGGTGGCAATCGAAGTCGGCGAGCGTATGGGGTATGCCTATCCGCATGATCTGGATCGGCGGGTGATGGCTTATTTGCAGAAAGTCAAGAATCTTGATCGACAGGCCGACATTTTTTCTTAGTGGCGCAAAAAAACGTCAACACCGCCCTGGTCAACTGCCTCTACTGGTGGAAAGAACAGGGGTTCCAGGTGTCTTCAGCCCGTCCTGAACAGCGATGACATGGTTCCACTAGTGGTTGGACCGGAGGAACCGTTCGTATGCCCCGTTCCAGAGGTCTGCGGAGCGGGTGAAGCGGGTGATTCGCACATCAACAAAATGCGCGAACAGCCTCGCCAGAAGCTCAGGAAGCTCGGTCCAGGACTCGCGGCGGATGACCTGCTCAATCTGGTCGGCGGCCTGCGACACCCAATACCAGCGCTGGCGGAGTTGTTCCGCCTTCATCCAGTAATCGCGTTTTTCCCACACGGCGGCGGAGTCCTCAATGCCCTGTTCGATCTGGCGCAGGCACAGGGTGAGATAAGCGGCCATATCCTTGGTTTCTTGGTCGACGGCCTGCTTCTGACTCAAGCGTCGGAGCAGTTCAGCACAGGTCCGTTTGAGCTGATTACGAATCTTCCCTGGACTGTCGGTGTGGATGATGCGGCTCATGCGGTGACCATTCCTCGGCAATCGGATAGACGGTAGAACCTTACTCGTCCGGGAACGGGCTGTCAAGCCTTTGCTGCCGTGACAGACGAGCAACCATCATGGAGCGGCGGAGCCGGTCGCCAGGGGGCTGTCAGTACGGGGAAAGGACAGTATACTCATTGTAACGTTGGCGATGTTAAAGCGCTTGACTCTGGATAGGGACTGGTTTAGGGGTAGTTTTGGGGAGCGCCGACTGTCTGAGATGGTAGCAGAGATACCCCCGCTTTCACAGGCATCTCGACGGCGCGAACAGGCGATTGCCCAGGTGATCCGTTACCGGCTGGCGAATGGCCTGCAAGTCTGGGCGCGGCCCCGCCCAGGGAGCGGGACCATCGCCCTGGCGATGCAGATTCCCGTCGGTTCGCGCCATGAAACGGAAGCCAACAACGGCATCAGCCACCTGCTGGAGCACATGCTCTTTACCGGCACGGAACGCTGGTCCGAGAACGAGGTCGTCGACGTGGTGCGGGGGTGAGGGGGCGTCGCCAATGCGCTCACTGGCGTCAGCGACACCATGGTTTACCTGCACCTTGATGCCGAGCATTTGCCGCTGGCCCTGGAGTGGCTGTACCAGGTGGTTTTTTGCCCGACGTTAGCCCCGGACAAGCTGGAGAAGGAACGTAAGGTCGTCATCAACGAGAAGGGCGGGGAGTTCGGGCGGCTGCACAGCCTGTATGAATGGGTGGAGACACGGCAGCTCGGCTGGGATGTCAGTCGAGCGGTGCAACGCCGGCTGTTCCCGGAGTCGTCGTTGCTGCTGCCGGTGATCGGCACGGATGCTTCTTTGAAGGCGATTGATCGCACAGCTCTGCTCAATCACTACCGGCAGCATTACGTCCCTAATAACATGACCCTCATCGCCGTGGGAGAGTTTGCGCCGGAAACGCTGCGTGAGCAGGTTGAAGCGATCCTGGGCATCGTGCCGCGCGGCGAGCCGCCGCCGCCTCCGCCGCCAGCCCGGTTCGACCGGACGCCGTTTACCCTGCGCCTGCGCGGGCCTGCGCCCAACGAGCAGGGCCAGTTTCTGCTGGGTGCGCCGCTCGGACCGGATAACCATCCCGACCGGTGGGCCTGGTGGGTGCTGGCCGAACTGTTGGAGCGCGCCTATACCCAGGAGATTCGTCATCGTCACGGGCTGACTTATGACGTGAATGTGTATACCAGCCTCTACCCCGAGGGCGGCTATTTCGCCATTTATACGCAGACGGAGGTCGCCAACTTCCCGATGGTGCGGGAAGTTGTGGAGCGCGGCCTGGCCCGTATGCTGGCTGGCGACTGTGGTGAGGAAGAGCTGGAGGACGCCAAAACGATAATGCGGGGCCGGACTCTGCTCAGCTTACAGAGTAACCTTGATCTGGTCTGGTGGTATTCGGTGGATACGTTGATCGTCAATGATGAGGAACCAGTCCCGGATTATTTCGCCGCGATCCGGGCGGTCAATGCAGATACCCTGCAACGCGTGGCCCAGACCTACCTGCGCCCCGAACAGCGGTTCAGTGTGGTGCACAATCCGCTGGTAACACCGCGACGGGCGCGCCCCTGGGCGGCGGCTGGTGTGGCGGCGCTTTCAACGGCCTTACTGGCCTGGCGACGGCGGTCCAAGAGGCGGCTGGGATGATAGGCGGTGTGCGGCGCGGCTGGTCGCCCGGCCCTGGCCAGACGGCAATTTTCCTGACGCTGCTCATCCTGTTGATGCTGTCGCTGCTTCTGTCGGCTTGTTACCGGGGCGCTGCCGCCCCGCCGACACCATTTGACGAGCTTCCCCCACCTCCCAACCTGACACCGCAGCCCGTCGTGATCGATGGCTCAGCCCTGATGCAGCCGCTGATGGCCGGGTTGGGCACGGCTTTCCAGCGGTTCGCCCCCCAGGTCTCTGTAGTGGTTGGCGCTTCCGGCACGCGCACGGGATTTGGGCGGTTCTGCGCGGGCGAGGTGGCGCTGCACGACGCCCTGCGCCCGATCAATGAATCGGAGGAGGCCCTGTGCGGGGCCAACGGTATCGGCTGGCAGGCCATCACCGTGGCCTATGATGCGGCGGCGGTGGTCGTCTCGGCAGAAAACGCCTTTGCAGGATGCCTGAATCTGGTGCAGCTCCGCAGCATCTGGGAGGCCGACAGTGTGGTGCAGAACTGGCAACAGGTCCATTTGCAATATGTGGACCTGCCGCTGGTCGCTTATGCCCCGCCCGCCGATTCGCTGGCCTATACGCTTTTTCAGGAGCGGGTATTGGAGGGCAGGGCCATGCACTGGCCGCTGAACGAAGGCCCGCCGGTGGGCCCGGAGGCCATCGGCTTCCTGCCGCTGGGCCAGGCCCTCCAGTTAGGCCCGGCGGTGCGGTTGCTGCCTCTGGCGGCCAGCGGCGGCGAGCTGGTAGCCGCTGGCGGGGACTGCATTCTGCCGGAGGAGCAGACGGTGCTGGACGGGCGTTATCCGCTGGCACGCCCGCTCCTGTTGTACGTGAATGCCATGGGTCTGGCGCAGCCTGAGATCAGGCAGTTTCTGCGTTTTGTCCTCAGCGCGGAAGCCGATCCGGTCATTCGCGGATGGTATCTTGTCCCCCCCACGGCGGAGAGCCGGGTGCAGGCGGTGGAGCAACTGGGGCTGCTCAAGCCCGATTGAGCGGCCTGGCGGGGAAGCGAACGGGTGCATCTCGTTACCGCCCTGGTGAGATGCACCCGTGTTGTTCGCGCCTGATCCTGAACAGGCGGCCCATTGGCCGGGCGTTTTATAGCTTCGGTCCGGCGGCGCGCACCTCCGGCGGGCAATCGGCGGCGAATTTCTTGAAGTTATCGATATACCGGCTCGCCAGCTGGCGGTACTTCCGGTAGTACTCCTCCTCACTGGCCCATGACTGGGCGGGGTATAACACACCTTCCGGGACGCCGGGGCAGTGTTTGGGCACCTCGAACCCGAAGACCGGGTCTTGGTAGTACTCGACCCCCAGCAGGTCGCCGTTCAGCGCCGCGCTGAGCAACGCCCGCGTGTGGTGAATGCTGATCCGCCTGCCCACGCCGTAGCGCCCGCCCACCCAGCCGGTGTTGATCAGCCAGCAGTTCACGCCATAGCGCAGTATCTTGTGTTTGAGCAGGTCGGCATAAAAGATCGGTTTGTGCACCATAAAGGGCGCGCCAAAACAGGCGCTGAAGGTGATCTCTGGCTCCTCTCCCAGCCCGACCTCCGTCCCGGCGATCTTGGAGGTATAGCCGGAGATGAAGTGGTAAAACGCCTGGTCAGGGGTCAATCGGGCGATCGGCGGCATCACGCCCTGAGCGTCGCAGGTGAGAAAAATGATGTTCCGGGGATGACCGCCGCGTTTCTCCGCCACGGCGTTCGGGATATAGTCCAGCGGGTAGGAGGCGCGGGTGTTCTCGGTGATCGCATCGTCATCCAGGTCGATGTGGCGCGTCACCGTTTCGTAGACGACGTTCTCCAGAATGGCTCCGAACCGGTGAATGGCCGCGTAAATCTGGGGCTCCGCAGACGCTGACAACTGGATGACCTTGGCGTAACAGCCGTTCTCGAAGTTAAACACCCCCTCGTCGTTCCAGCCATGCTCGTCATCGCCGATCAGACTGCGGTTGGGGTCCGCTGACAGGGTGGTCTTGCCCGTGCCGGATAAACCGAAGAACAGCGCCACGTCGTCAGGGTCTTTGCCCCGGTTGGCCGAACAGTGCATGGTCATCACGCCTTGCAGGGGCAGCAGATAATTCATGAGGGTGAAGATCGATTTTTTGATCTCGCCGCCATAGGCCGAATCGCCGATCAGGCACAACTGCTGCTCGAAATTGAGGGCGATGAAGGTGTTGGTCCGAGTCCCGTCGATGGGTGGGAAGGCCTGGAAGGAAGGCACACAGAGCACCGTGAATTGCGGCACGTGCTGGCGGTACTCCTCCCGATTCTGCGGCAGGATGAACATGTTGCGGGAGAAGAGGCTATGCCAGGCATATTCGGTGATGAGGCGAACCGGCAGCCGGTATTCCGGATCGGCGCCGACGTAAACATCCTGCACGAACACGTCGCGCCCTTGCAGGAAGCCTTGCAGACGGCTGTACAGCTCGTCAAATTTTTCGGCGCTGATCGGTCGGTTGTATTCGCCCCAATCGATGTGATCCTCGGTGGTGCCCTCCCGGACGATGTACTTGTCCTGGGCAGCGCGGGCGGTGTGCTTGCCAGAATTGACCACCACTGGCCCCATGTTGGTGAGACGGCCTTCGCGGCGGAAGACGATCTCCTCATACAGCGCTTCGGGGGGCAGGTTCCAGTAGACGGTGTTCAGATTGGTCAGGCCATGATTCTTTAACCCGTAGTCACTCTTGAGTTCAGCGGCCTGATCCTGGGCCGGCGTTTTGATGTTTAGCAGGTTGTTCATGGCAGGTGTCCTTACAGCCAGTCTCTGATGAGTTTACGATCGCCGATATAAATCTCATTGGGGGCGTTCGGATCGAGCGCCCATTTCATCCGCTCGACGCCTTCGGTGACATCTTTGATCGAGCCTGAGTAGCTCAGGCGCAGGTGCCCCTCCATGCCAAACTCTTTGCCCGGCACCGTCACTACCAGCGCCTTTTTAAGCAGAAAATTGGCCAGTTCGACCGAGTTCTGGCTGTAGGCGCGGAAGTCTGGCAGGCAGTAGAAGGTGCCGTTCGGTGGTATAAGCTTAACATCGCTGAACGTGTGGAGCTCGCTGACCATCACATCGCGGTGGTTCTGGATGGTCAGCCGCAGGTTCTCCACCACACTCTGGCTGCCAGTCAGCGCGCCCTCCGCCGCCGCCTGCGAAACAACCGGCGGGCAGGAGGTGGTCTGGGCCTGAATATTGTTCATCACTTCCACCAGCCGGCGGTTGGCGACGGCCCAGCCGATGCGAAAGCCCGTCATGCCATACAGTTTGGAGACGCCATTGACCACGATAATCCGGGTGTTTTCGACATCTTTTTTGGTGAATCTGTAGCCGGGCGGGGGCTGCACGCCGTCAAATACCAGCTTGTGGTAGATGTCGTCCATGATCAGGTAGATGTCCCGGCGTTCGCAAAAGTCGACGATCTGGGCGATGAACTCTTCCGAGTACACCACGCCGGAAGGATTGTTCGGGCTGTTGACAATGATGGCCTTGGTGTACGAACTGACGGCCTCTTCGATGTCTTCCAGGCGGGGATGGAAGGTGCCATCTTCCGGGGTGACGATCACAGGGATGCCATAGACCATCCTGATCATCTCAGGGTAGCTCACCCAGTACGGAGCCAGCACAATCACCTCGTCCTGGGGGTCGATGATCGCCATCAGAATATTGTAGATAGATTGTTTGGCCCCGGTTGAGACGATCACATTTTCCGGGGCGACGAGCCGACCGTAATTTTCTTCCGTGTAATGAATGATGGCCTTTTTGAGGGACGGCAGGCCATCAGTGGGCACATATTTGATGTCGCCGGTGTTGAGCCTGGCCGCGGAGCTCAGGATCGCCGTGACCGGGGCGGTGTTTTTGGGTTCACCCGTGCCCAGGTGAATCACCGGCTGGCCTCGCTGCCGCAAGAGGCTGGCTTCCTCGTTAAGTTTCAGGGTGGGCGATTCCTGGATGGACCGGGCCAATTGACTGATGCTCATCTCGCATTAGCCTCCTGTATCAGGCTACGGTGTTGGAGTCTGGCCGTCGAAGTCACGATGGGTTGTCGGGACGGGGGCGCTGGCCTCGTGTAATTGGGGGGGAATTGTAGCAAATTCTCGTGGATTTGCCCTCAGTAATGTCGCCACGACTTCATTACAAGCTGGCTGGGCAGTGTGCACAAGTACTGGCTAACCGGCGGGGCAGCCGGAGAGTCGGGGCGGGCGGGGGCTGTGGAGACAAAAAAAAGACCCCCCACATGGCAGTAGGGGTCTTGGAATGAAACCGCGGTAGGGCAGCAGGAAGAGCCGCCCCACCCCTGCCGTAAGACTTACAGCGCGGAAACGATGTTGCTGAAGATGTTTCCGATCGCCGGGCCGAGAAGCGCCAGGATGACGATCACGACGACGGCGACCAGGACCAGAATCAGCGCGTACTCAACAAGACCCTGGCCCTCTTCACGTGGTAGGTACAGCATTGAAAGATGCCTCCTGAATGAGTGATGAAAGTACGATAGCCTTTTGAGGGGCTACCAGTACGGTAGCATAAAAGCGGACAGCCGTCAATGCCTTTATATTGTATTTATATAAAATTAACACTTTGTGCTTCGAGGACCAAATATAAATTAAGGGGTAAAATCATCTTTATGTTACGGCCATGTTTTGTCGTTTTTTACGGACCTGTTGCCGGTATTAACACACGTTCGGAGGGATGGCAGGGGCTGCCGGTCCCTGCTACAATCCCCCTGGCTGCCCGCGTCGGTGCCGGGTGGTCGGATTATGGCCGCAGTGGCAGCGATTTTGAGAAGACCCGTGGAGGAGCTTTCGCAAGCGGAACGGTGATCCGCAGCATGTCCAGGATTCTCGGAAGCGGCATGAGTGGACAAAACCACGCTGAGCAAACCCATCCACTGGTGATGGTCGTCGACGATGACTGGATGAACCGGGAGGTGTTGGAAGCCTATCTGGTGGACGCCGGGTGTGAGGTGGTGCTTGCCCATAGCGGAGAAGTCGCCCTGCAAATGACGCAGGAAACCATCCCTGATCTCGTTTTGCTGGACATCAATCTGCCAGGGATGACCGGTTATGAAGTATGCGCGCGGCTGAAGAGCGATGAGCGGACGCAGTTCACCCCGGTGGTGATGGTGACGGCGTTGGAAACCGACGATGACAAAATCAAGGCCATCCAGGCAGGGGCGGATGATTTCCTCACCAAGCCGTTTAACTCCTTGCTGATGATGACGCGTATCCGCAGCCTCTTGCGGATCAAGCAACTGCATGATGAGCTGGAAAGTCGCAACAGTCTGCTGCGCCGTATCCTTAAGCGTTATGTCAACGAAGACATCGTGGACGTGATCCTGGTTGATCCAGACCGGTACCTCAAGTTGGGTGGCGAGACGCGCGCGGTGACGGTGTTTTTTGCCGACATCCGCGGCTTTACGGCGTTCGCCGAGCATCGGCCTGCCAGCGAGGTCCTGCAGACGCTGAACCGTATCTTCAATGAGTTGACCGAGGTGATCTTTCGCCATCACGGCACGTTTGACAAATACATTGGTGACGAGTTGATGGCTTTTTTCGGCGCGCCGGTCGCCACCGGCGACGATGCCCTGAATGCCCTGCGGGCGGCGCAGGGGATGCAGGTTGCCTTCCGCCAGGTTTGTGAGGCGATTGGCCTGCCGGCCCGTCGCGAATTGGGTCTGGGGATCGGTTTGCACAGCGGGGAGGCGGCAGTGGGCAATGTCGGCTCCGAGCGGGTGATGAGTTACACCGTGATCGGCGATGTGGTCAACACGGCGCGCCGTATTCAACAGGCGGCGGCGAGCGGCCAGGTGTTGATCAGTGAAGCGACGTATCAGCTGGCCGCGCCTGTCCTTCAGGCTGAGCGGCTGGAGGCACGCCTGTTCTCCGGCAAGAGCGAGCCGATTGTCGTTTATGCCCTGCACGGCATCCGGGTGTGAGGCAGCCGTTGGCTGGCGGTTGCCGTCGCTGGGGGCGGGTGGTCGCCATGAGTGAAAGCCATGAGGGGGCGGCGTAGGGAGCGCGCATGTCCTATCGAATGCCAGGCCGCTCCGGCCCTCCTCCCTGGTTGGTGATTCTGACGGCAGCCATGCTGGTATTCGGCGGTTACTTCATCTGGAGCGGCATCAGGACCTATCTATCGACGAGCGTGCCGGGCGTGGTGCCGCCGGTGACCGAAGCTGCCCGGGTGACGGTGGGCGTATCGCCCCCACCCGATTTACGGTTTACCCCGCCTCCCACGCGAACGCCCGTCCCGGCGTGTCAGGACTTCGTGGTCACCGTGCCGGAAGCCATCATTCGCCAGTGCCCCAGCACCACCTGTGCGATGAAGGGCGTGCGGCATGAGGGGGACATCGTCTGTGTGCTGGAACGGGAGTACACCAGCGCCGAGTGGTACATCATCGATCTTGACGACAGCCCTTTTTTCACTGATGTGGCGTACATGCACCAGAGCATCATCCGGGCGGTCAACCCGACGCCCACGCCGTCAGTGACCATGACGGCTCTGCCAACCCTGACGCCGCTGCCCAGCAGCACGCCGCTGCCGACCCCTCCGCCTACGGACACGCCCAACCCGGCGACACCGCCCACGTCCACGCCCACGTTCACCCCGTCGCCCACGCCGCCCCTGATCATCGGCTGACCAGGTTTCCTCAAGCCCAATAGCTGACAGTAGTTACGCAGTTCCAGGTTGACCGCCCCTTTTTTACCACAAAGACACAAAGGTCACGAAGAACACAAAGGTTTTTATAGATTTTCTTCGCGCTCTTGGTGTGCTTTGTGCCCTTCGTGGTGAATGACTCCAGCCAACTGCGTAACTCCTAAGTTGAGTTGGATGGTGGGGCCGGGCAGGGCGCTTTTCCTCAGCCAAGGGATCGCATACAATGAGGGCGCTGAAGGTGTTAAGTTGAGCGCCCGGACTGCCCCGCTGCTGAGTCTTGCTGTTTGATTGATGCGCCTTATGAACCTGCCTTCTGCGCTGGTTCCATCCCCGGATAACCTTGCTCGTGCCCTGTTGACGACTGGAGACGCGGGACCGTCGCGGCCTGGGGAACGGCGGGGATTGTGGTCATTTATCGACGGGGAGGTCATCGCCGGGCGGAGCCTGAGCGTCGGAATGGCGTTTGCCTGGGCGGGGGAAAGAGGCCCTCTGACTTGCGCATCTGGGCCGGTATGCGTAGGATGACACATGTACGCCCGGTGAAGGAGAGAACACGATGAAGCGAGCCGCTCGTTGGCTGGTACTGCTGGGACTGATCGTGACAGTCATGACGCTGTTCGGTGGCGCCGCGCGGGCGCAGACAGGGGTGACGGCTTCGATTATCTGTAACCAGTACCTCCGTGCGGAGCCGTCCGAAGACGCGCCACGGGTGGGGCTGATGAATCCCGGCGAGACGCATAACGTGTTGGGACGGCATGGAGCCTGGTTGTTCCTGGAGATCAGTGCCGTTCTCCAGGGCTGGGCCTATGATGGGTCATGTTTGAACGTCAATGGCGATGTGTTATCCGTGCCGGTGCTCAACCCGGCGCAGCTTGAGCTGGCGGCGTATAGCGGGCCGCCCACCGCTTCAGTGCTGTGCACCCAATATCTGCGTCGTGCCCCTGGGGCGAATGCGGAGGTGCTGAAGATACTGGACGGTTCCGATTCGCCGCTGAGCATTGGTGGGCGGACGGCTGATAATAACTGGATGCTGGTCACCACGGCCAGCGGGCAGGTCGGCTGGACGGCCACCTGCACCGATTGTATGTCGGTGCTGGGAAACTTCTACGGGGTGCCTGTGGTCAGCGTCAGCGGCATCGGTTACGGCGGCCTGCCGGTGGTGGATGTGCTGTGCGCCCAGTACGTTCGTGCCCGGCCTGACCTGGAAGCGAGCCGCGTGGCGATCATGCAGGTGACCGACGCGCCGTGGACGATCAATGGGCGCGATTTTCTCGGCAACTGGCTGTGGGTGACCAACGCCGATGGCGGTTTCACCGGCTGGACGGCCGTTGGCGAGTGCATCAGCATCCAGGGCGACTACGGTGCTATTCCGGTGGTCACCGACATCACCACGACCTACGTCGGCCCGCCGGTGGCGACGCTGGTCTGCACGCAGAATTTGCGCGCCTATCCCAGCAATGAAGGCCGTCGCCTGGCAGTGCTGGATGCTTCCGCCGGTCTGTTGCAGGTGATAGGGCGTAGCGCCGATGTTGGCTGGGTGTATGTACAGACCAGCGCCGGGCAGCAAGGATGGATGGCTTCCGGCAACTGCCTGTCCGTGCAGGGCAGCCTGTTTGATGTTCCGGTCATGGCCGTGGAAGGCTACAGCGGACCGCCTATCGTCCAGATTTCATGTTCGCAGTACCTGCGTGCCGCGCCGTCCACAAACGCCAGTCGGATAGCCGTCCTGCAGCCCAGGCATGGGCCGCTGGCCGTGATCGGGCGTGATGAAGGCGGCGGCTGGGTATACGTCCAACTGCCGGACGGCACAGCGGGCTGGACGGCCAATGCGGAGTGCGTGGGCGTGCTGGGCGATGTGCTGGCCGCGCCTCTGTTGCTGTCCGGCGCGACGGCTGGTATCGCCACCCTGGGGCCGCCGACAGCCCGCATCCAGTGCTCACAGTATCTACGCGCCGAACCCGCTGTGGAGGCGACTCGCCTGGCCATCCTGCAACCGGGTGATGGCATTTATAATGTTGAAGGCCGCACTGAGGACGCAAACTGGCTTTATCTGAGCCAGGAAGCCGGCTTCCAGGGCTGGGCGGCCTGGGGGGATTGTCTCTCCGTGCAGGGGGATGTATACGGCCTGCCGGTGCTGGATACCAGGGCGTATGCCGGCGCGCCGGTAGCCAGCTTTGTGTGCGCGCAGTACCTGCGGGCGGGTCCAGCCGCTGACTACAACCGGTTCGCGGTCATACCTGCCGGCACGGCAGCCAGCATCATCGGGCGTAGTGAGGACAGCACATGGCTGCTGCTTAATACGGAGGATGGTTTCCTGGGCTGGGCGGCCTGGGGTGACTGTCTCCGCGTGCAGGGCAATGCGTATACTGCGCCCATCATCGGCCCTACCGTGTACGGCGGAGCGCCGTTTGCCACGGTCGAGTGTTCACAGTACCTGCGCGCGCTGCCGGATGACAGCTCGCCGCCGGTGATGATTCTCAATGGCACCGAGGGCGCGTTATCCATCACCGGTCGCACCGCCAACCAGAGCTGGATGCAGATCAGGTTGGAAGACGGCACAGTTGGCTGGGCGGCCACCGGCGTCTGCCTGAACGTGATCGGCGACTTTTATTCGCTGCCTGTGGTCACGGCGGACCAGCCTGAGTACGCCGGACCGCCGGTCGCCACGGTGAGCTGCTCGCAGTACCTGCGCGCGTTGCCGTCTCAGGACGCCCCGACGATAGCCGTCATCAATGGTTTGGAAGGTGTGCTGCGCATCACGGGGCACACATCCGACAACCGCTGGATGCAGATCACGCTGGAGGATGGGCGGATCGGTTGGGCGGTGACGGGCGCCTGCCTGGGTGTGCGCGGGCGCTTGAGCGATGCGCCGGTTCTCAGCGCTGGCTCGCCGACTTACAGTGGGATGCCCGTGGCGACGTTGACGTGTACGCAGTACATGCGCGCCATGCCGGACACGGACAGTGCCGAGCTTGACATTCTCGAGCCGCGCGATGGCGCGCTGCCCCTCCTCGGCCGCAACCAGAGCGGCACCTGGTTATATATCCAGAATGCCGAGGGGGACGAAGGCTGGACGGCCAACGCGGCCTGTCTGGTGGTGCAGGGTAACGTCATGTCGCTGCCGGTGCAGCCGGTGACGTTCGAAGCCGGGCCGCCGACCGCGGACATCCTGTGCAACGCCAACCTGCGGCGTAACCCGATCCCGGACGGCGAAAGGATGGCGGTGCTCTCCGCCAATACGGGCCTGCTCGCGGTCATCGGGCGCGACGACGAAACTGACTGGATACTGGTCGAGCATCCCAGCGGCCTGGTTGGCTGGCTGAACCTGGGCGACTGTGTGAGCACGCAGGGCAACATCCTGTCCGTGCCGGTGCCGGCTGGCCCGCGCGATCCGGAGTTGTGGACGGTGCTCCGGGCCGAGGGGTCCTGCGATGGGACCGATCAGGCCAGCCAGATCATCGCGGCCTACAACCGTTCCGGCCCGATCGGCCCGGTGAGCCGCCAGTGCACGACTGACGCGGACGGCATCCGGGCGCTCACGCAGTTCCGCGTCGAGATCGCCATCGTGGATGATACATGCCCCGGCTTCCAGACCGTGCCGTTGAGTGGCGGGCAGACCCTCTGCCATCGTTTCCTGCGCACGACGCAGCTTGACGACTTCATGGGCTACGCCCGCGCTCAATAGCTGGCAATCCTGCTCTGTTGGTAGCTGTTCGATGGGGGGGCGCTGCAATAGCGCCCCTTCTTGGTGCGGTTCCGCATGTTATCTGCGTTCACGCTGGCCGCCTATGAACGGCTCTGCCAGGCCATTGTCCGCAGTGGGGTGACGCCACTGCGGGTGATGGACGCGCTGAGCCAGCTTCCGGGTGCCGGTTTCATCATTCTGCGGTATGACGTGGATGCGCGGCCCAGTCATGCCCTGCGGATGGCCCGCCTGCTGCACCGGTATGCCCTGCGGGGCACGTTTTACTGGCATGCCGCCCCGCCGGGCCTGTTCCCGGTTGAGGTGATGCGGCAGGTCGCCTCCCTGGGGCACGAAGTCGGTTACCACTATGCGGCGCTGAGCCGTTGCGGAGGCGACCTGGAAGCAGCGGCACGCCTGTTCCGCAGCGAGGTGGCGCGGTTCCGCCGGGCCGGGTTCGAGGTCAGGACGGCGGCGGCGCATGGCGTGCCCGGTTATGATAACCGGTCGCTGGTGCGGCAACGCCCTGATCTGTTGGTGAGCTGCGGTCTGACCGGCGAAGCCTATCTCAGCATCGATTTCGGGTATGTGCAGTATGTCAGCGATGCGGGATGGGCATGGCGGCGTTTCCCTTTGCGGAGTGACGCCCAGGAGTACCGCGTGGCGCATGGCCTGTCAGCGCTGCCGCGACTGACTGATGCCGACGTGCGCGCCCTGCTGGACGCGCCAGGGACGCGGCTTTACCTGACCACACACCCCGAACTGTGGTTCGAGTCTGGAGTCACGGTGTCAGTGCTGCGCGTGCGTCGGGCAATTGGGACGCGGTTGCTGGCCTGGCGACCGGTGGCACGGGTGTGCCGCCGCCTGGGTCCGCAATAGGCCAGCGAAGGTGCCCCCCAATGCAGGTAAGAGTCCGACAGTTTGGCGTGGAAACAGCGATTTATATCGGGGCGCAGGTGATGGT
>DAOTXK010000341.1:0-3618 GCA_034435395.1 Anaerolineae bacterium
GAATTGCCAGGGCACGCCCCCGGCCTATACAATCGGAGGAACAGCGATGGCAGGAGGGGGTGCTTTCATGGGGAGACGGTTACGGGAAGGCGGGACGCTGCTGCTGGGGACGCTCCTGCTGCTGGCGGCCTGCGCGCCGGCAGCGCCCGCCCTCACCTGGGAAGACCTCCCGCCGGGCGTGGCGGCGCGCGGCGAGGCGCTGTTCGCCCGGCCCATCAACGGCGCGCCCCCCTGCGCGGGCTGCCATCCCACCGGCGAGGCGCGCGGTCAGGGACCGGGGCTGGGCGGCTACCGCCAGGTCGCCGGGAGCCGCGTCGCCGGCGAGAGCGCCGAAGTTTACACCCTGTACAGCATCATCCAGCCGAGCCGCCACGTGGTGCGCGGATTTTCCAACATTATGTATAATACTTATCAGGATAGGCTGGGGCCGCAGGACATCGCGGACCTCATCGCCTATCTGCTGACCCTATAAACTTCCTGGGAGAGAGCCATGGACCTCTATATGATCCTCTTACGACTGGTGCACATCGTCGCCGGAATCCTCTGGGTGGGATTCGCCATTTTTATGCTGTTTTTCACCGCGCCCACGGTGCGGCGGCTGGAAGCGGCCGGCACTCGCTTCATGTACCTGCTGTATACCCACACGCCCATCCAGCTGGTAATGCCCGTGCTGGCCCTCCTCACCACCGGGGCGGGCATCCTGCTTTACCTGCGCGCGTCGGATACGTTTAATGCCGACTGGATCGGCTCGCCGGGCGGGCTGGTGCTGACCATTGGCAGCCTCGCCGGAATTCTGGCCTTCGGGCACGGGGTGGCTGCGCTCATCCCCCTCAACGTCCGGTATCGAGCAGCGGTGGAGAAGCTGCAAGCGCAGGAAGGCCCGCCCTCCGCCGAGCAGGTTGCCGAACTCCAGGCATTGGGCGCCAAGCTGGGGCTGAACAGCCGGATCGGAGCCGTGCTGATGGCCATCGCCGTGATCGGCATGGCGTCGGCGCGATATTTTTGAGGGGCCGCTATCCCGACACTCCGTCGAGCGGGAGGGATAAAATAACTGGCCCCCTGGGCAGGTTTTTTTGATGGTGAGGCCGTTGTTGCGCCGGGGGTTTTGAACCCCCGGCTGGATCAGGAAAAGCCCACTAAAGGGACTGGACAGCCCCTTCAACGGGCCTGGCGGCCCAGCCGGCAGCTCTGAGCCGCTGGCGAGGCCCCCTCACCCCTCAGGTGACAGGCAAACCCGCCGGGCGATTCGGCCCGCCTGCCAGCGGATGCGCGGTTGGGCGAAGCCCGGTCAGCGCCGCGCCATCCAACCTTCCGGCGGTCGCTTATCAAATCAGTCTCGGCCTCGCTAACAATATCCCCAACCAAAACTGTTGTACAATATCATCAACGGCACCTCCGCCCGCACCCTGCCCGGCGCGCTGACGCCCCGCCCCTGTGCCCTGCGTTTCCCCCTCGCCGCCCCCGGCGGAGTGGCCCCACCAACCGCTGGCGAGTCTTCAAAGGGGTTTCCCATGTCAAAAGTGGTGCGTTTTGGCGTGGCCGTGATCGCCCTGATCATCCTGCTGGCCACCGCTGGCTCCGTCGAGCAGCAGGGGGAGGACGGCGCGGCGCTGGCCTCCCTCAGCGCCGACGGGGTGCGCGGCGAATTTGCGCCGGGCGACCGACTGGGCCTGACCGGGCAGGAGTCCGTCGCGGCCAACCCGCCTGACCGCCATTATTAACGGAGTCATCAAGCGCCCGGCAGGGACGGCGACAAAACCAGGGTTGTTTTGTGTAAAAAATCACATAAGTTGATGTTTAATCAGGCGGGAACGTGATAACCTTCACTGCCAATTACCCTAGAACCGGTGTACTTTGTCATAAAGTGGGGGAATCGCCGTCCTGGAAAGCTCAGAGCATTGGAGAAGGCCACCATGAGTGTTGACCGGTCGGAACTCGATATTGACCGCAAGCAACGCGTCAGCGTACCCACGCAGCCCGTCCCCAAAAAAGATGCGGCGACACGCCTCAAGGACTTTGAAGAAATCTACCTGAACTACGAAGCCGAAATCGCCTGCATCGAGGCCGGGCGCTGCATCCAATGCCCTGACCCGGCCCCGTGCCAGCTGGCCTGCGCGCTGGGCAACGACATCCCCACCGCCCTGCGGCTGGTGGAGCAGGGGCGCTTCATCGAGGCCGCCAACGTCATCCGTAAAACCAGCCCCATGCCGGAGATTTGCTCCCGCGTCTGCCCGCAGGAGAGGCTGTGCGAAGGTTCCTGCACCCAGTTGGGCGGCATCGTCGAAAAACCGATCCGGATCGGCAAGATCGAAAAATTTATCGTTGACTACCAGCTGGCGACCGAGGGCCTCCCCATCGGCGAGGTCGGCCCGGATACGGGCAAGACCGTGGCCGTGGTCGGCGCCGGGCCGGCCGGGATGGCCTGCGCCGAGAGCCTGCGCCGCAAGGGACACGCCGTGACCGTCTACGACGCCAACCCCTACCCCGGCGGCCTGCTGCTCTACGGCATCCCGGCGTTTAAGCTCAGCAAGCACATGGTGGTCCGAAAAGTCCAGCAGCTTGAGCAGATCGGGGTCAAGTTTATTGTCAACACCCGGGTCGGCCAGGATATTTCGCTGCAAGAGTTGCGCCAGAAGTACGACGCCGTCTTCCTGGGCACCGGCGCTAACGTGGACGCGCCCGCCAGGTGGGAGGGCGCTGACCTGGACGGCATCTACCAGGCCGGTGAATTTCTGATCCGCACCAACACCCCCTGCGAGCTACAACCGGAGCACTTCGCCTGTAAGGGCGTCCCCGAAATCGGGCGGCACGTTTACGTGATCGGCGGCGGCGACACGGCCATGGACTGCGTGCGCACCGCGCTCCGCCTGCAGGAAGCCCACGGCTACGAACTGGATGTCACCTGCGCCTACCGCCGCACCGAGGCCGAGATGCCCGGCTGTAAGGCCGAGCGGGCCAACGCCCGTGAGGAAGGCGCTAAGTTTGAGTGGCTCACCGCGCCCGTCCGCTTCCTGGGGGATGAAAAGGGTCACGTCCGAGCCATCGAGTTCATCCGCATGAAACTGGGCGAGCCGGACGAGAGCGGCCGCCGCCGCCCGGTGCCCATCGAAGGCTCGGAATACACCGTGGAGGCTGACATGGTGGCCCTGGCCCTGGGCTACTGGCCGGACACGCTGATCGTCGACCAGGAAGCGACCCTGGAGACCCACGACTGGGGCCTGATCACCGCCGACCAAAAGACCGGCAAGACCACGCTGACCAACGTCTGGGCTGGCGGCGACGCCGTGCACGGGCCGGACCTGGTGAGCACGGCCATCCGCGCCGGGCTGCACGCTGCCGCCTCCATGCACCTCTACCTGATGGGCGTGGAGGAGGACGAGGAAGCGCTCAAGGAAGCCTACGGCCTGTCGCCGTCGCCGGCCAGAGCAACCGCCTGAACGGGCCGCGTCCCCCGCCCCAATCGGGATCGCCAGGGCACGCGGAACCGTAGCGGCGGACTGCGGTCCGACGCCGCTCACGCCGTCGCCCGGCGCGGCGCGTCGCTGCACGTCGCTGCTCACAGCGACGCTACGGCAACCGCTACGGCGACGCCCTCATCGCCGCACCCCCTCGCGCCGC
>DAOTXK010000342.1:0-10297 GCA_034435395.1 Anaerolineae bacterium
GGAGGGGCGAGGCATGCCTCACCCGGCGACAAGGGGACTCTGGCGGTCAGCCTGGTGGATAACGAAGCCGCCGACCCCGGCAGCATCGAGATCGCGCCAGCGGTGGCAGGGGCGAAGCACGCCACGCCCCCAGCCCTGCCCGACCCCGACGCCATCCGCCGCGAACTGAAGCAGTGGGAGCGCTTCGCCATCCGGCGGCTGGGCAAGACGGCGGATCATCCGTTTGTGGTGGAGGCCGTGCCGGACGAGCTGGCCTTCGAGATCAGCGCCCGCCTGCTGCTGGCCGAGTCGGCGGAGGCCGTGCGGGAAGTGTTCAAAGAGGCGCAGAAAACGCTTCAAGCTGGAACATCGTGAAAATCACGTCAGATACGTGGCGGTGGCGTGTGCTCCGACGCCACCTTCGCGGTCAGCGTGCGCCTGTAGCGGCGGCATGGATGCCGACGCCTCCAGCAACGGCGCGACTCCTCGCGCTGCGACGAGCCGACGGCCGCGTGGCGGGAGGCGTCGCGATTCATCGCGCCGCTACTGGCGCGCTGATGGCCCACGGGCGATCCTCACCATGAGGCGCAGGAGACGGTCGGCGCGGCAGGATGAGGGGTGGCGGCGGACTGTAAGCGAAGCGGCCTCCGCCCTAACTTTTCGCCCATCGCCCGCCGTGGCCGCCTGACCGCACAAAAAACCAGCGCCGCTTCCCTGGCGGCGCTGGGCGGACGCTCATTTCTTCACCGAGGGGGGCCGTTTGACCGGCTGGTGCGCCGGACGGGGGACCGGCTTGGACGGCATCTTGCCCGACGGCGGGCCGCCCCGCTGTTTTTTGCCCGGCTTCTTACGGTCGGCGAACGGCTTCTGGTGGCTGTCGCTGGCTGAGGTAAGCCCATCCAGCTTGACCCGGCTGGTTCGCTTCCGGCTCGATCGCTTGCGGGGCGGCGGGGATGTCTCCTCTGCCGGGGGATGGACAGGTTCCTCTGCCTCGGTTGGCTTTTTCATCTTCACCTCCTCGCCAGGGGCGGACGATCGGTTGTGCCCAGACTATACAGGAGGATGGCCGGAAGCACCAGTCGCCCGGCGCACTGTCCACTTCTGCCTGGGCCCGGGTTGTAGTATATAGTATAGTGGGATCAGGCACGCGCCGGGCCGCCGGACGCCCGGAGCGGGGGAGCAACCATGGCCGATCCCAGACTGCGCAAGGCCGAGGCGCTCATCCGCGCCAACCGGAAAGATGCCGCCCGCGACCTGCTGCGCGCTGTCCTGCGCGACAGGCCAGGGGATGCCGACGCCTGGTATCTGGCGGCCAGGGCCTCGCCCACGCGCGCGGTCGCCATCCGCAACCTGGAGCGGGCGCTGGCCCTCGACCCCTCCCACATCGAGGCCCAGGTGGCGCTGGCCAAGCTGGAGACCGGCGCGCCCAGGCGGCCCGCCGAACTGCCAACCGCCGAGGTCGCCGCCTGGCCCGCCGCCGAGGCCCCGCCAGCCAGGAAGCGCCAGCCGACACCCACCCGCCGGATCAGACTGACAGACCTGGGGAGCCGCCCTCGCCGCGCCCTGGTGATCGGCGGCGCGGTGATGGCCCTGGTCGTCATCGCTGCCTGCGCCCTGGCGATCATCCTCAGCAACCGACCCGGTGAACCGTCCGTCCCGCCGGTCCAGCCCCAGGCCGCCGGGCTGCCGACGCCCACCCCGTCGATCACGCGCCCACCCAGCGATACGCCCACGCCCGGCCCCACTGCCACCCCCTCCGTCACGCCCACCGCCACACCCTCGGTCACGCCTTCCCCCACCATCACGCCGTCGGCAGCCCCCGGCCAGCGGGAAGCCACCCCCTACCAGGAACCGTTTAACCGCGATGCAGAATGGCATCCGCGCCAGGAAGACCAGGCGCGGGTGTTCGTCGGCAGCGGGGCGTTGCAGATTCAGATCGACGCTGAGGGTCTCCAGATAGGCGATATCAATCTCAACCGGACGTTTGCCGACGGCATCTACGAGGTGGAGACGCGCCAGCTGTCCGGCAACCCGAACGACAGGTACGGGCTGGTGGTGCGGGTCAGCGACGAGACCGGCGACTTTTACTGGTTCATCGTCAGGGGCGACGGCTTCGCCGCGGCTGTCTACTGCACCCACGCCTGCCAGGACGGGATGGAGCCGCTGATCGACTGGGTGCCAGTGCGGGCCATCCAGCAAGGGCTGGGGGCGGTCAACCGCCTGCGCGTCCAGGCGCGGGGCATGATGTTCGAATATTCCGTCAACGACGTGTACGTGGGCCGTTTCGCCGATACCCGGCTGTTGAGCGGGCGGGTCGGTGTGTGGGCGGCGGCGCTGGAGCCGGGCGGCCTGGCCGTGGCCTTTGACAATCTATCGGTCCGCCCGCTGCGGTGACTCCGCCCCCACCTGATCCCCATCCGACGGGGCCGCGGAGTCAACGGCGGGTGACGTCAGGGGCGTCAGGCGCACGCGGTCGACGCGCAGGCCGTCCATGGCCTCCACCCGTAGCCGCACGCCGCCGCTCACCACCTCGTCGCCCACCTGGGCCATACGGTCCAGCTGCCCCAGCACATACCCGGCGATGGTCTCGTAGTTGGGGTCGTGCAGGTTCAGGCCGAAGTGCTCGTTGACCTCGTCGATGGGCATCAGGCCGCTGAGCAGCGCCGATCCGTCCGGCAGGAACTGCGGCTCGGTCTCGTCCGGCTGGAAGGCGTCCTGCACGTCGCCCACGATCTCCTCCAGCAGGTCTTCCAGCGTGATCAGGCCCGCCGTGCCGCCATATTCGTCCAGCAGCAGGGCCAGGTGTTGTTTCTCCTCGCGGAAGCGCCGCAGCAGGTCGGCGATGGGGATCGACTCGGAGACGAACAGCGCCGGGCGGGCCAGCTCCCGCAGGGAGACGGATTCGCCATCCCGCCGCAGGGCGCGCAGCAGGTCCTTGACGTGCAGGATGCCGATGGTCTGGTCCAGGTCGTCCTCGTAGACCGGGAACTTGGTCAGCGCGCTCTCCGCCACCTGATCGATCACCTCGTCCAGCGGCGAATCGACCTGGAAGGCCACGATCTCGGTGCGGGGGACCATGAGCTGGCGGGCCCGCGTCTCCCCCATCTCGAAGACCGCCTCCACGATGTCGTCCTCGCCGCCGACCAGGAGGCCGCTCGCCGCGCTGGAGCGGACCAGGATTTTCAACTCCTCGACGGAGTGGACCAGTTCGTGACCGCTGGCGGGCCGCACGCCGATCAGGCGCAGCAGAGCGTTGCCGGTGCCGTTGAGCGCCCGGATGGGCAGGTAAAAGAGCCGGGCCACCCACACGATCGGGCGGGCCACCCACAGCGAGGTCCGCTCCGGGTTTTGCAGGGCGATGGACTTGGGCATCAGTTCCCCAATCACCACGTGCAAAAAGGTGATGATGAGGAAGGCGATGACGCTGCCGATGGCCACGGCGCTGGTGGTCTCGACCGTCCCCGTCGGCAGCAGGTGGGCTACCGGCTGGAGCAGGGACTCGACCAGCGGCTCGACCAGGTGCCCCAGCGCCGGCTCGCCCACCCAGCCCAGCCCCAGGCTGGCGAGGGTGATGCCCAGCTGCGTGGCGGCGATGTAGCGGTCCAGGTCGTGGACCGCCGCGCGGACCACCCGGGCAGTGGTATTGCCCGCCTCGATCAGCTCCTCGATGCGCGAGCGGCGCACGCTGACCAGCGCGAACTCCGCCGCCACAAAAAAGGCGTTGAGCAGCACCAGCCCCAGGGCCAACAGCAGCCCGAAGATGTTATTCATGGTGTTTCCCGTGTGGTTCTCCCCAAAAGTAGCGATCAGCGATCAGCCGTCAGGTTTCAGCCGTCGGTCCTCGGTGAGTGAGCGTCTTACCGGGGGCGTTTGCGCCTGCCGCCGGAAGGGCTGGTCCCCGGTCGTCATCCGCGGCGAGTCCCTTGAGTGGACTTCCAGGCTGGCTGGCCAGAGGCTTTGAGCCTCTGGCGCGCTGGCCTCTGCTCGCCGCCGCCTATCCATCTTCCCCCGCCCCCTCATCCGATGTCCCGTCCGCCTGGAGCTTCGTCACCCGCACCTGGCCGATGCGCCGCTGGTTGACGGTCAGCACCTCCAGCCGCACCTGGCCGGTCTCGATCACCGCGCCCGGCGGCGGCACCTCACCCACCTGGGCCAGGATATAACCGCCCAGCGTGTCGTTTTCGTCGGTCGGCAGGTTGATGTCCAGCAGGTCATTCAGGTCGTCCAGGTCCAGCAGGCCGGTGCAGATGTACTCGTCGGCGCTGATCTGCTGGTAGGGGGCCTGCTCGTACAGGTCGTATTCGTCCTGCACCTCCCCGATGATCTCCTCGATCAGGTCTTCCAGCGTGGCGATGCCCGCCATGCCGCCATATTCGTCGATCACCACGGCCAGATGCACGCGCTTCAGTTGCATCTCCTGGAGCAGGGCCATGGCGCTTTTGCCCTCCGGCACAAAATACGCCGGGCGCAGCAGGTCCTTGAGGGCGTCGCTGTCCCCGCCCGCCCCCCACCGCTTGAGCAGGTCCTTGGCGTACAGCAGGCCGACGATGTGGTCGATGTTGTCCTCGTAGACCGGGATGCGCGAATGGCCCGCCGCCAGCACGGTCTGCACGGCCTCGTCCAGCGGCGTGTCGCTTTTCAGAGCCACCACGTCCAGGCGCGGGACCATCACCTCGCGCACCGAGGTATCGCCCAGCTGGAAGATGGAGAAGATCATCTCCTTCTCCTCGTCCTCGATCACGCCTTCTTCCTGCCCGGCGTCCACCAGGGTTTTGATCTCCTCCTCGGTGATGTAATGCACCCGGCTGCGCACGCCCAGCAGCCGCAGCGTCCCCTCGCTGATGGCGCGCAGCAGCCAGGAAGCTGGCATCAGCGCCCGGATCAGCAGCCTCATCGGGCGGGCGGCCAGAGGGGCCAGCCGGTCGGCGTAGGCCGTGCCGATGGCCGCCGGAATCTGGCCACCGACGGTGAACATCACCCCCGCGCCGACCAGCAACACCAGCGCCTCCGCCAGCGCGAACGCCGCCGGGCCGGTCAGCCCCTGTTGGGCCAGCCACAGGGCGAGCGGCGGGGCCACCCCCACGGCGGCGATCCCCGCCGAGAAGAAGCGCACCACGATCACGCTCAGCTGGTAGGTCAGCAGGAGGGGGGTGGCGTCTTGACTGAGGGCCAGGGCCAGTGCGGCGTTCTGTTGGCCGTCCGAAGCCCGATCGGAGAGGTAGGTCTTGGAGGCGTTGACCAGGGCGTTATGTCCCAGGGCCAGGAGCATGTTGCCGATCAGCAACACCAGCAGGGCGATCAAGCTGGATAAACTGCCTTCGTCCACTTTCGACGTATTCCCTACTCAGTGGGCCGCGTCCGGTGCTGACAGCCGTGCGCCGGGCGGCGGCCCGGTTGGCGGCAGGCGGCTCTCCCTGGCGCGCCGGCCAGTAATCACTCTAACCCAGGACAGCCGTTGTCGGTACCAGGGCCATTTTCGGCCATTTTACCCCAGATTCGCCCCGCTGGAACGTCCGCCGAACGCCGGTTGTGTATCGTTTTCGGTGGAAATGCTGTTTTTGAACCGCCAGGCGCGCCAGGTGCGCCCAAAAGTCCCTAAAAATGTGGCCTTTATGGTTAAAGCCTAAAGCCCACCGGAAAAGGCATGGAACCGGGACGCGCGACCGGCGGGGGTATGGGGATGCGTCCTCCCTGCCGGGGACGCCGGTTCATCCGGGGTTCGCCATCAAACTCGCGACGGCGGGCGCATCCCGCCCATGTCGGTTTCAGCCCTCCCACGCGCCGTCGAACTGCTCCACGTCATCGTTGAGCGTCTCCACCGCCTGCACCTGCACCGCTTCCTGGCGGAAGGTGAAACGCACCACGTGCGGCTCCGGCACGCCCAACTCCTGGTAATGGACAGCCAGCGTGTCGGCGTCCTCCCAGCGGCCCTTCAAGGCCACCGGCAGCGTAAACGGCAGCCAGTGGATGAACTTCCCGCCCGGCGTGATGCGGTATACCCCGTCCAGGCCCAGCGGCACGCCCGGCTGGTTGTTGACGCTCACATAAGCCACATTGGCCCCCGGCGTGAAGGTGAAGGTGATCCGTTCCCAGCCGAAGGCGTTGGCCGTCAGCGCATACGTCCGCCCGCCAATCGTGCGCGCGGCGTCCGGCAGCGACGGCACCGGCTCCGGATCGGGCACGTTGAACACCCCATGCAGCGACTCCACGCGGGCAGGGAGGCCATCAGCCCGCGCCGCAGGGATGATGTATCGTTCCAGCAGTTCCTGGGGCAGGGACGGCTCCGGCCCTTTCAGCCCGCCGGTGAAAACGGCCACCACGTCCCGCTTGGGCAGCACAAAAATATGCTGCCCGCCGAAGCCGTGGGCGGCGTAATAACCCCGGTCGTGGGCCCACCACAGGTAACCGTAACCCGCGCGGCCCTCCAGAGTGACGTGCGGCCGGGTGGACGTTTTCACCCAGGCTGCCGACACGATCCGCCGCCCCTCCCACCAGCCGCCGTGCAGCATCAGGGTGCCGATCTTGGCCATATCGCGCGGCGTCAGGAACAGGTCCATGCCGGCGGTGACGCCCTGGGGATCGGAGCCCCAGCGCAGGTCCGTGATGCCCAGCGGGCCGAAGAGATACTCCCGGGCGAAGGCCCGTGTGCTTTGCCCCGTCGCCTGCTGGAGGATGGCGGAGAGCAGATGCACATTGCCGGTGGCGTATTGGAAGCGCCCTCCCGGCGCAGCCGCCATCGGCCGGTCCAGTACGAACTGCACCCAGTCCGGGCTTTGCCGCATCAGGCCGGTGTCGGGGTCGGTGAGCGCCAGGCCGGAGGTCATGGTCAGCAGATGGCTGAGCGTGATGGCCCTCTTGCGCTCATCCAGGTGGGCGAAGGTCCGGCGGGGGAAAAAGTCCAGGACGGGGACTTCGAGGCCCGCCAGGTATCCCTTATCGATGGCGATGCCGATGAGCAGCGAGATGATACTCTTGGCCACCGAGCGCAGATCATGGAGCGCCTCCGGCCCGTGCGGATAGAGATAGGCGTCCATCACCGGGACATCGTGGCGCATGACCAGGACGCTGTGCAGGTTGTGTCCTTCCTGCACGATGTGATCCAGCATCTCCGCCAGCAGTTCGACGTTCATAGCAGCTTCCCTCGGCCATCACTGGTGGTCCTGCCGTTGCGCCGCGCGGAGAGCGGGCAGCCGGCTGTCGCCGATGATGCGGGCCGGCACGCCCACCGCCAGTTTGCCATCCGGCACATCCTCCCGGACCACCGCGCCCGCTCCGGTTTGCGCCCCCCGCCCGATGGTCACCGGCGCGACCAGCATGGTATCGCTCCCCACGAAGGCCCCCTCGCCGATGATGGTCTTGTTTTTTTTCACGCCGTCGAAGTTGCAGGTGATCACCCCCGCGCTGATATTCACCTCCGCGCCGACCTCGGCATCGCCCACGTAGCTGAAGTGCCCCATCTTAACGCCCGGCCCCAGCCGCGAGTTTTTGACCTCGCCGAAGTTGCCCATGTACACGCCTTCGCCCAGGTGCGCGCCGCCCCGGACGCGGGCGAACGGCCCCATCGCCACCCCTCGCTCCAGCGTCGAGTCCTGGATCACGGCAGCCAGCACGGTGCAGCCGTCGCCCACCACCGCGTTAACCAGCACCGCATCGGGGCCGATCACGCAGTCCTGGCCGATGGTCGTCTGGCCGCGCAGGTAGGTGTTGGGCCAGATCACGGTGTCCGGGCCGATGACCACGTCCGCCTCAATGTAGGTCGCTGCCGGATCGACGAGGGTCACGCCGTTGAGCATGTGGCGCTCGTTGATGCGCCGTCGCAGGGCCGCCTCCGCCTCCGCCAGGTGGACGCGGGTGTTGATGCCGATCAGCTCGTCCGGGTCATCGCCCGTCACGGCCAGCACCGGCCGCCCGTCGGCGTTGGCCAGCGCCACCGCGTCCGTCAGG
This sequence comes from Anaerolineae bacterium, assembly GCA_034435395.1. Classification (GTDB taxonomy): domain Bacteria; phylum Chloroflexota; class Anaerolineae; order Aggregatilineales; family Ch27; genus DAOTXK01. The sequence goes on from DAOTXK010000342.1 coordinate 7,924, forward strand.
TAATACTCGTTTTTGGGCGGCGTGGGAGTGATGCGGGGCAGGGCGTCCCACAGCCAGGCCGCGTCGAAGACGTACACGCCCACGTTCAGCTCGCGGAGGGCCAGTTGCGCCGGGGTGGCGGCGGCCTCCTCCACGATGGCGGCCACCGTGCCGTCGTCGTGGCGCACGACCCGCCCGAAGCCGCGCGGCTGGTCGATGGCCATCGTCAGCATGGTAATGGCGGGGTCGGCGGGGCTGGCCGTGTGGCTCTCCACCAGTCGCCGCAACGTCTCCGGCCTGAGCAGCGGCATGTCGGCGTAAAAGACCAGCACCAGGTCCGCCCGCCCGCGCAGCGCCCCGGCGGCCATCAGGGTCGCGTGGGCCGTGCCCAGCCGCTCCGCCTGCTCCACGAAAATGGCCCGCTCGCCGACATGGGCGCGCACGTCGGCGCTCTGCTCCCCGACGACCAGCACGGGCGGGCGTCCGCTCAGCCCCCAGGCGGCGTCGATGCCATAATCCACCATCGGCTTCCCGGCCAGCGGGTGCAGCACTTTGGCGATCTTGGATTTCATCCGGGTGCCCTGGCCAGCGGCCAGGATCACGATTGCCAGTTGAGTCATCAGCCCATCCTCAGCGTTTACCAGTAAACAACAACAGGATACACCGGCCCACCATTGGCGGCATTCCGGTCGCCCCCCGGCGATCCCCCGCCGACATCAGCCTGTCGCCCGACGGCAGCGCGTCGGCCCCGGCTCACATGCGTCCTGATCAAATTCACGGGCAAACCTGGGGAGCAGGGCTGGAAAGGGGCAGCCGAATCGTCACGCTGGCAGGCGACTCTGGTCACCAATTGATGGCGGGCAGCGTCATTGTAGCACACCCGCGACGCGGCCAGCAACCGCCCTCGTCCGGGAACGGGGGCCGCCGGGGCCGTCACGATCCATCGCCGCGCTACAGGCGGGCCGACCTGGACGGCGGCGGCCCCTGCCGCACGCCACAGAGTCGGGGAGCACCCCCGTATCCCCGCCTCCCTTGAGGATCACGGGAGCGGTAATCGAGAATTTCAGGCATATTCATCTGTTTCCGGGCCTCATAAAAAATTTATAAATTCGCGGTTTTTGGCGTCCGCCGACGTTAAGGTGGAGCCATTTTTATGCTATTATTTGATTGACTATCGCCAGTCTATTAAGGAATGATTGTACGAGTTCTGTATCAGGAGGCCAATCAAATGAATAGACTTAACTATACGACAGTGGTGCTTTCGCTTTTGGCTATTATCACCCTGCTGGGATCGCTGCCGGGTACTGCCGCTCCGGCCTTCGCCGACTGTGTGCGGACCGGCTCCACCGTCACCTGCACCGGCACGGACACCAACGGTTATTCCAGCAACAGCAACAACCTGACGGTGAACGTGCAGCCGGGGGCGACGGTCCGCAACAACTCTGGGGATGCCCTGTCCCTGGGGGGCAACGGCGACACCCTCACCAACAACGGCACCGTCCGGGGCGGCGACGAGGCCATCCAGACCAACAACAATGCCACCCTCACCAACAACGGCGCTTTGATCGGCAACGGCAACGGCGTCGAGGCCGTCGATGGCAACACCATGGTCAACAACGGCACGGTGAATGCGGGGGATAATGGCATCGTCGTCGATGACAACAACGCCATCACCAACAACAATCTCATCACGGCCGGCGAGGATGGCATCGTGGCCGACAACGATAACACCATCGCCAACAACGGGACCATCAATGCCAGCCGGGACGGCATTGACGCCGACGACAACAACACCATCACCAATGACGGGACCATCGACGCCAACTGGGACGGCGTCAACGCCGGCAACAACAACACCATCGCCAACAGCGGGACCATCGAGGCCAACCAGGACGGAATCCAGGCGATCGATAACAGCACCATCACCAACGACGGGGCCATCGATGCCGGGTACAACGGCATCGTCGTCGACGACGGCAGCACCATCACCAACAACGGGGCCATCGAGGCCAACCGGGATGGCGTCTCCGCCGACGACAACAACACCATCACCAATGGCGGGACCATCGACGCTAACGATGACGGCATCCAGGCGGGCGACCGCAACACCATCACCTCTTGCGGGGCCATCACTGCCCGCGACAGCGGCATGGAAGTCGGCGATAACAATACCATCATCAACTGCGGAACCATCACCGCCCGTGACAACGGCATCGAAGGCGACGACAACAACACCGTCACCAACGATGGCAGCATCACCGCCCGCGACAATGGCATCCAGCTTGACAGCAATGCCACCGTCACCAACAACGGGGACATTTTCGCTTTTGACTATGGCATCTATACCGGCTTTAACGCCACCATCGTCAACAACGGGACGATCACTGCCCTCTTC
>DAOTXK010000343.1:0-19453 GCA_034435395.1 Anaerolineae bacterium
GCATAACCCTGGTCGTGATTGCCCCGCACATAAAACAGGGGCACATTCAGTATCGATGTCACAAACTCGATATACGACGCCGGCAAATCTCCACAACTGACCACCACCTCCACGTCGGCAAAGCTGCGTTGCAGATAGGGAACATTCAGCATATACGGGAGTTCGATATCACTAACCGCCAATATCTTCACGGCACGCTACTGGTCAAAGTCACTTTAATGCGCTGACGTTTCTCGATCAACAGCACTGGCGCGCGCATCCTGCCACCGCATCTGACGGCCATCGCCACCATGCTGGATCATGATGATCTCAGCCAGCACGCTGATGGCGATTTCCCGGGGGGTCTCAGCCCCAAGCTCCAAACCGACCGGCGCATGAACCCGGCTCAGTTCGGCCTCGGTGATCCCTCTCTCCCGCAGGGCGTCCGCGGTGAGCGCCCAGCGGCGACGGCTCCCGATCAGCCCAATATAGCGGGCCGGCGATTTCACCAGGGGCGGAAGCAAATCGAGATCCACCATCTGTCCGCGCGTCATGGCCGCCACATAGGTTTGACTGGTGATGGTCACATGATCGATCAGTTCGCGGGCTGGAGCCACCACATAACCGTCCATGCCTGGTATCTGCTCTTCGGAGCAGAGATCGGCCCGATCATCGCTGACGATCACGCGCAACCCCACCCATTTGGCCAGTTCCGCCACCGCTTTTCCCACGTGGCCGCACCCGATAACCAGCACCGTCGGCGCTGGCAGCATGGATTCCACAAAGACCTCCACCGTCCCCCCACACACGCCGACATCGCCGGCCCCCATGTCCGACATCCGGTAACTGATCAGTTGGGAACGGCCACTGGCGATGGCCTCCAACGCTGCCTCGATCACCTTGGATTCGAGCATGCCGCCGCCGATGGTGCCGGCTATACGCCCGTCCGGCCAGACGATCATCTTGCTGCCCGCATGACGCGGCACCGAACCCTGCGTTCGCACCACTGTCGCCAGCGCAATGTCCTGGCCCTGCCGCTGTGCCTCGGCCAGCGTTTCAAAGATTTCGTAATCCTGCATACCATTCTGCCCCCAACACTGGGCCACGACGATTATGGACCAGCTGGGACGATGACCATACGGCTAACTCGAATAGCCAGCAGCAAATGTATCGATCATCAGTTTGACATCATCGCCCAGCGGATACAATACCGGACAGGTGCAACCGGCAGCCACATACTCGCGGACCTTGGCGCGCACTTCTTCGGGCGCGCCGGACGCCGTAATCAGCTGTACGACATCATCCGGCACCAGGGCCATGGCCCGTTCGATTTCTTCCTCCGTCGCTGGCCAGGTCAACACCTGGTGAATCTCATCCAAAAGCTCCTGGCTGACGCCGCTCGCCTTCATGATGTGTGGCTGCTGCCCAAGATACTGAGTCACCAGCTGGCGGGCATTGTCCAACGCCCGCTTACGGTCCCGATCAACCGACGCCACCACCAACTGCGGGCGATCAATATCGTCGACCTTCCGCCCACTCAGTTTAGCGCCTTTCTCCAGTTGATTCATCGCCCCTTCATTATACTGGGGAGAGACCAGGTAGTTCAGAAGCGCGCCGTCGGCGATCTCGCCGGTGAGCGCCATCATCTGAGGCCCGGTCGCGCCGATGTAGATCGGCACATGGCGCGGCTCCCGTCGCCCGTGCACCACGTCAAGCTCCACCCCCGTCAGATTCACAAACTCGCCGTGGAACGTGACGCGCTTCATGGCAAGCAGGTCGCGAACCACCGTCACCACCTCGCGCATCGCCTTCAGGGGCTTACGCCGCTCAATGCCCACATTCTTCGCGAGAGGGTCCCACCACGCTCCGATGCCGCAGATGATCCGGCCAGGTGCCAGATCGTCCAGCGTCAGGAAGGTCGCCGCAATCAAAGCCGGATTGCGCGTCCAGTTATTGATCACGCCAGAGCCTACCTTGATACGCGCGGTTGTGGCGGCATACGCCGCCATGGGCACAATGGCGTCGCGCACCAGCCGGCTTTCCGCCTGCCAGACGGCCTCAAATCCCTTGCTCTCAGCATACCGGACATACTCAATGGCTTCAGGCAACTCGTGAGCGTCCTGCAGGTAGAGCGCAACTCGATCGGTCATCAGGGCCTCTCTTTCTGGGGCATATCGGAAAACGGCAACAGGTCTTCCGGTTGAAGGTCTACCAGCGGCTCAATGCCGCTTTTTTGGCACATTTCCAGGTAGACAAGCAGATCGTCCGGCGTATCCAGGTCCAACATCAGCCGCTCGGAACGGTAAACGTGAACAGTTGCGCCCGCCGTTTCCGCCGCCTGGCAGTGCTTCTCAAAACTACCAGGGCCGAACGCATACTCAAATAACCCAGGCGGGCGCATCAGCAAGGCGTTCGTCCCTTCCCTCATTCGATCGGGCGCAATCACCGCGGATTGTTGGTATCGCCCTAGTTCGACGATCGCGTTGAGGTCAGAGACGGCCAGCAATGGCAGATCGGCGGGCAGGATCAGGGCCGCCTGGGCATACCAGCTGGTGATAACCTGGCTGGCGCGCTCCAGTGCCGCATTTAACTCAGGAGCGCCGCTCTCCTGAACCGTTTTGACACCGTATTTTCGGGCCACTACTAACGCCCGATTGTCCCGGCTGATGACCAGAACACCGCTGACAGTCCCACTTTCCGTCAGTACGGACACCGTTTGCTGCAACATCCTGATAGCGAGATGCTCACGAACCTCAGCCGACAGGGCCGCCGCCAGACGGCTTTTGGCCCGGTTCAGGGGTTTGACGGGGACAATCGCCCACACATTCACGAGGATAGCTCCTCCACCCAGCTCAATATCTCTTGTGCCAGCCGGGTCTTATCGTGATCCGTCGTCATCAGGGTATCTGTCACCAGCACCCGGCAGTTAAAATCAGCCGCCGAAAGCCGGGACGCATCACGTCTATCGAACACAAAACCGGCCAGCAGCCGCCCGTAGTAGTTGGCTACCGCCTGAGCGGAGACCGACCATCCCAACTCGGCCATCAGTTTGGCAGCCGGCCCCTTCACGGCGGCCCCAGCTATGATCGGACTGACGGCCAGACAGAGCTTCTTCGACACGGCCTCTACCATGCCCGGAATGGCCAGGAGCGGCGCAATGGATAGTAACGGATTAGATGGGCAAATGACAACTGCATCCGCCCGTTCCACGGCCGTCTGAACATCAAGAGATAACTCCGCCTGCTCGGCGCCCCGGTATTCAATGGCCTTTACGACAGGTTGCCAGCGGTGGCGCACAAAATACTCTTGAAATTCCAACAGCCCATACTCCACGGTCTCCACCATCGTCCGAACGGTGGCGTCAGTCATTGGCAGAATGATCTGGGTCACGCCCAGGCCCTCACACAGGCGGCGGGTCACGGCCGTCAGCGTGTAACCCTCTGACAACCACCCGGTACGTAGCAGATGGGTAGCCAGATCGCGGTCCCCCAGCTGGAACCATGGCCGCTCACCATAACGGGCCATCATGTCCAGCATTTGCCTCGTGTCACCGCGAATGCCCCACCCCACCTGAGGGTCGGCTATCCCCGCCAGCGAATACATGACCGTATCCAGGTCAGGGGAAATCGCCAGGCCATAGAGGGTGAAGTCATCACCCGTATTCACCACAACCGTCAACCGTCCGGGCGGCAGCACCTTCGCCAGCCCGAACGCCAGTTTGGCCCCCCCAACGCCACCGGCCAGCGCCACAACCCGTTCTATCGCCATACCATCCTGGTTTCCAGGGCCTGGCGCGTCCCCCGGCGCTGCTGGGCAGGATAGCCCACCGTGATCAGGGCCTGAGGCTCCCAATCCGGGGCTAGGCCCAGTACGTCGCTGACCATATCCGCGCAGAACAGCGGCGCACACATCCAGCATGCCCCCAGACCGCTCGCCGACGCCATCAATAACAGGTTTTGCCCGGCCATAGCCACGCTCTGGATAGCCATCACACGTTCCGCCAGTTGACGCTCCTGGTCCGGATACTGATCCATGTCCGCCATGGACAGACACAATACAATAGCAACTGCCGCGCCGGTGATCCGCTGGTAAGAGCGCTCCACGTCCTGCTTGATGACATCAGCCGGAACCCCATCGCCGCGCAAATCAGCCGCCAATCGCTCTCCCATGGCTTTGGCCAGTTTCTGCCGGCTCGCCGCCGATCGTAATACGGCAAAGCGCCAGGGCTGACGGTTATGCGCTGACGGCGCCCATCGCGCTGCTTCCAGCAAGCGCATCACCTCGCTATCCGGAACGGCATCAGCCCTATAACGCCGGATGGAGCGGCGCAGTCGAATTATATCAAGCAACATTTCGCTCATCATCTTTGGACTTATTATCGGTACAGGTCGTGTTCGAGGGGGCGAATCAAGTCGGCGGCACACCCCGCCGGACCGGTCAGCCGCAGACCACGCGCCAGCACAACAGGGCGACCTTCATCGGCTTCCCCAGTGATCAGACCTGCCGCCGCCGCGATGGCATCAGCCACGGCGATAATGGTCGCCCGCAACTCGCGACCGAAAAGGTCAGGGCGGCCACGACAATCCAGTATGGCCGGGATGCCAGCCACCCCGATGGCCACCCCCATGTTACCTACGCGAAAGGGGCGACCGTGGGTATCGCTGATCACAATACCGACGCGAACACCGGTGCGCTCGAAGAGGGCCGTATGCAGCCGTTGCGCCGACGCATCAGGGTCTTCCGGCAACAGAAGCACCCAGTCGTCGCTCCCTCTGCCAACATTGGAATGATCGATCCCCGCGTTGGCGGAGGTAAATCCCAGGCGGTGGCGAACGATCAACACCCCCTGCCGGTACCGCGACACCTCAACCGACTCGCGTAATATCGCCTCCACAAGATTGGGGGCCTTGCCGGTCGCCGCCGCCAATTCAAACGCCCGTTCGGACGGCACCACCGTTCGCAAGTCCAGCCAGCGATCTTCGGATTTGGAAACGATCTTCGAGGTAACGACGACGACATCACCGGGTTGCAGACGGAGGCGGGCCGCTTCCAGACCATCCAGAATCAGCGACGCCAGATCATCGCCCGGTTGGACCAATGGCATACCTGGCAATGTCTGAAGGGTGAGCGTGGCGGTCTCGATCACCGATCAATCCCGGTCACACGGATCCCTGCGCCCTTACTCTTGTACCGGATATTGAGGCCGATCAAGACGGGCGTCAGAGCCTCCACGGCAATGGCATTCTTCAGGGGACCCGCGTCAAAACCGCGCATCCCGGCAGCCTCGACCAACCGGAGCGCTTCCGCTTTAGCCCCCTTGTCATCGCCGCATACCAACACATCGCAGTCGATACGGTGGTCGATATCGGCCAGGTGCCCGGCGCTGACGTTCTGGAACGCGGCCACCACGCGCACGCCGTCGCCCAAAAGCGCCTGGGCCTCCAGGGCCGCCGCCCCACCCTCCGGCAGGTGGACCACACTGGCTTTCGACGGTTGCAGGGGTACGGTCACATCCACCAGGACCTTGCCTTGCACAACCTCACGAATGCTCTCCAGGATGGTCTGGTGAGCGGCGTAGGGCACGCTCACCACCACCAGATCGGCCTGGGCAGCCGCTTCCACGTTGTGCGCGCCTGACATGTAACCCGCGCCAAGCGCCGCATTCAGCTCCCCAGCTTTCTGCTCAGCCCGTTCGGCGCTGCGCGACCCAATAATGACGTTGTAGCCGCTGGCCGCCCAGCGCATCGCCAGACCGGAGCCTTCTTTACCGGTACCGCCCAGCACGGCAACCGTCATAACCGTTTTTTTATTGTCCACAGGACTTACCTTTTCCGGCACTGTCCCGCCTGAGCACCAGGCAACACTGCTACATCATGACGCCCCCAAGACCTGGCGGGCGTTGGCCTCATAACGTTCCCAGATACGTGGCGCCAGCTCGCGCGCCGCGCCGGCGATAGCGGCTTCATCCAGGGTTAACAACTTCCGATCCCGCATAAGCCAGCGACCATTGACCACCGTGCCGGTCACCATGGAAGCCTCAAAGCCGAAGAGAATATGCCAGGGCAGATTAGCGGGGGTCATGGGCGTAAAGGGGCGATAATCCACCACGATCAGGTCAGCCACAGCGCCGACATCCAGCGCCCCGAACCGCTGACCGGGGAAGAATACCTCCGCCAAACGGGCATTATTGGCCACGGCCATACGGGCTATGCCGTCGCCGGGCGCACGCCGTGGATCGCGATGAATGACCTTATGGAGTAAATAAGCCGCTTTCCATTCCGCCCACATGTTGTTACTGAACCCGTCATTGCCCAGCACGACGTTCGCCTCTCCCCGCAGCAAAGCATCCAGGGGCGCCGCGCCCACGCCATTGTTCATGTTGGAGCGCGGCTGGTGTGAAATCCAGGTGCCGGTTTCGCGCAAAACCGCCTGCTCCCAGGTATCGGCATGGACAACATGGGCAACAATGGTCTTGGGGCCGAGGATACCGGCCTGCGCCAGGCGATCCACCACGCGCAGGCCGTAGCGCTGCAAGCTGTGATATTCATCGGCTTCATGCTCGGCGACATGAATGTGAAAACCGGTATCCAGGCCCTGCGCGGCTTCCACGCACTTCCGCAGGGTCTCGTCGCCGACCGTCAGCCCGGCGTGCAGGCCGAAGGTGGCCGCTAACAACGGATGCCGCTTCGCCTCCTTCAGGAAACGCACATTCTCGGCGATGCCAGCCGCCGCTTTTTCCGGGCCATCCCGGTCGGTCACCTCATAACACAGCACCGCCCTCAGCCCTGCTTTCTCCACTGCCGCGGCGATGGCATCCAGGCTGCCGTCGATCGCGTTGGGGCTGGCATGGTGATCGATCAGGGTGGTCGTGCCGTGCTTCACCGCATCCACCAGACTGACCAGCGCGCTGTAATAAACGGCCTCCTTGTCCAATGCCTTGTCCAGCGGCCACCACAGGCGCTCCAGGATTTCCGGGAAGTCTTTGGGGGCAGGGCCGGGGATGGCCAGACCGCGCGCAAAAGCGCCGTAGAAATGGGTATGCGCGCAGATGTTGCCGGGCATGACCAGCTGCCCGCCCACGTCCACGGTGTCCTCGTCCGGGTAGCAGGCGACCAGTTCTGGGGTTAATCCAACGTCGGTAATCGAACCATCAAAGACCCGCAGCGCGCCGTTCTCCACAATGCGAGGCGAGTTGCCCCAGGTCACCAGCGTGCTATTGGTGATGAGCATCTTTTCCCCCCTACTGTTCCAGCGGAATGGGGGCCGTCAACAGCCCTCCCAGGGCCGCAATCCGTCTTCGCACATCGGCGATGACCTGCTGCACGGCGTCGGGACCAAGCTCAGCAGGGAGGTGAACACGCCCCTCAGTTGAGCGGGCTGTGGTGGCAATGATCTCCCCCTGCTCACAAACGATCCGCAGCTGCGCGCCGCCGTCATCGGTCACCCCTTCCGCCTCCCAATATCGCTCCGCGGGGACACCAGCGTTTCGCAGTGCATAATAGACCCGATCCACAAAATAATCAGCGGTGCTGTACAGGTCAGCGATGGCGGTGGCGGCGACAAAACGATCCCAGGTGGTGTAGATAAACGCCACCGCGCGGTGCGTGGGGTTAAGCACCGGCGGCACCTTTGGGCGAAGCTCACCCAGCTGGATTTTGTAATACAGGGCGTCCGCCCTCGGATGATCGGCTTCCTCCGGCAGCAGATCACGCCGACGCACCAACTCGTGACCGGTGCGACGCGCATAGTAATGAATACCGCCATTCTGGGGGCCAAAATCCCGGCTCAGAAAAAAGGCCAAGTATTCAGCGTGTATCCCTTTGGTCGCCCGCCCCTGGGGGATGCGATACCAGTGATCGTGCTGCGCGTGGCTAAGGTCCACCTGGCGATTGATCACCCCCACCAGCACGCGATCTTCAGGATACATCTCCCGCCATTCCCCATGGTTCAGGTCAATTGAGGATGCTCAGCCCGCCAGGCCAGCAACCGCTGGTCGATCTCGCTGACCAGCTGTTGATGCTGAATCCACCACTCCTGGCTTAGCTGGGCATTCAGTTCGTCAACCGTTTTCCCCTGCTGTTCCACCCACGTATAGTACTTCAGGTTGTGCCACTGGCGGCGGTTTTCGGGCGTGCCGCGCTTGATCCAGTCGGTTTTCTGCCAGTGGAGGAGACCACGAATGATCGCGGTCGCTTCGGCCTCATCCAGCCGACCATAGTCACGAGCCATGTTGGCCATCACACTGTGATAGCGGTCCATGCCGTCCGTGGCGATGGTCACCACCACCTCAGCCGAACCCAGTGCGTAATACTTGGCTGCCTTGATCGCCCCGATGATGTTACAAATGCTGCTGATACCCAAAATCCTGCTATATTGATCAACCAGGGCCTGATCCACCCCAAACCGCTTGACCAGCGTTTCCCGCCCGGCTTCCTCCGCAAAGACCTGCAACACCCGTTTACACTCAATGTCATCAACGCACATCAGCGCATCCATATTGGTGACGTTGTGTATCCAGGTCACATGTTTGTCGCCAATACCCTGGATGTCATGGCCGCCGTAGCCATTGTTGAACAGCGTGGGACACTGAATCGGCTCCAACCCCACAATCTTATGGTCGGCCCAGACCTGCTTGAGGCGATCACCAGCCGCGATTGTTCCCGCGCTGCCCATCGCTGACACAAAAGCCGCCACGCGCCCGTTGCCGATGCCTTTTTCGGCCAGTTCAGCCGCCAGCTCAACAATGGTATTGCCCGTCACCTGGTAGTGGAAGCGGTAGTTACCCATCACCTCAAACTGATTAAGCACGCGCACATCCGGGTCTGCCCGGCGCAACTCCCAGGTTTTGTCATAAATCTCTTTGACGTTGCTTTCGCAACCGGGGGTTTTGATCACTCGCGCCCCGTAGGATTCGATGAGATCAAACCGCTCCTGACTCATCTCTTCCGGCAGGATGACAACACTTCTGTAGCCCATGCGCCCGCCGATCCAGGCCCCACCGATGCCATAGTTCCCGGTCGATGGCCAAACCAGCGTGTGACGATCGGTGTCCACTTCGCCAAAGAGCGTCTTTTCCGCCAGCACGGAATAGGCCGCGCCGACTTTATGGCTGCCACTGGGGAATTCTGTGCTGTACAGCACGACAATGGGGGCGTCCACGCCGGTCAAAGCCCTGGGCAGGACGGTATAGTAAATACGATTGTCCTGATCTCGCCAGGTGACATTGTAAAGGTTAATGGGAGCCAGGGGGTCCGTCCGGCGGGCGTCAAGGGCGCGCCGGCGAACCGCCGGGTCAATCTTCGACGGATGCAGCATTTCCTCAAACGTGGGACCCAGATACGCAGGCGACATTCCCGTTTCCTCTCCGCGCAGATAACGTGGGCGTGGTGCTGAAGCTGGCCCGGCCACCTAATCCGCATCTTCGCCCAGAAGCCGGACTTCCAGGCGCTTCATCATGTCATAAAGCACGTCACGACGACGAGCCATATCCCGGTAAAGCAGGTAATCGTCATCGCTCATTTTTTCAGTGCCGCCATCGTTGGCTTCCAGCAGCGCTGAAATCTCCTTGTTGATCTGCTCATAACTCTCCACCAGTTGCCGGTACTTTTCCAGCAGTGTGGTATCCCCAGGTTCTGACTGCTCGCTCACGGCCCTTTCCTCCCCTAAAATCAATTTTCCCTGATCACCACTCAAAACGGCCCCTGCTCTAATCTGACGGATCGCCAGGCGTAACGACGGGTGGCATCTCGCGACCCCCCGCCGGGAGCTGCCCGCGATCATCTTGGGCCTGCTCAAAACCATAGAGAGCAGAAATCACGTACAGCGGACGGCTCCGAACCTCATCGTAGATACGCGCAATATACTGACCCATAATGAAGAAAAAAAACAGTTGAAACGAACTCAACAGCAGCAATACGATCAGCGTCGTCGCCTGCCCTTCGAAGATGAGCTGCCCGGTTGCCAGCCGCAGCAGGGCTACCACCGGGATCGCCAGCACCGCGATGATCCCCAGGAGCAGACTGACATACATGGCCACCTGCAAGGGGAAATAGGAAAAGCCCGTGATGGCATCCAGAGCAAAGCGGACCATCTTACGCAGCGGATATTTTGTTTCGCCCCAATGCCGCTCCTCGCGGGTATACGTCACGCCAGTCTGGCGAAAGCCCACCCAACTGGTCATCCCTCGAATATACCGGTTGTGCTCCCGCATGGTGCGTAAGGCGTTAACCACCCGGCGGTCCATCAACCGAAAATCGCCGGCATCCAGCGGGATTTCAATCTCGGCAATACGATAGATCAGGCGGTAAAAGAGTTTGGCCGTCTGAATCTTAAACCAGCTCTCCCCGGCGCGTTCTTCTCGCACCGCGTAGACCACGTCGAAGCCCTGTTTCCATCGTTCGATCAGTCGCGGAATGACCTCCGGCGGGTCCTGAAGATCAGCGTCCATCAAGAGCACCGCCTGCCCGGCCGCATGGTCCAGCCCTGCTGTGACGGCAATCCCATGCCCGAAGTTGCGCGAAAAGCTGACGACCCGGACATTGGGCTCGCGATCACAGAGCGCACACATCAGCTCCAGGGAACGATCCCGACTGCCGTCATCCACCAGGATCAACTCCCACGGCTCGTTAATCTGCTTCATGACCGCCGAAACGCGGTCAAACAAGGCGTTGATGTTGCCTTCTTCATTGTACACCGGCGCGACAATTGAGTAGACAGGCCGTTCCACCATGGTCTTTAACTCACCTCATTGTGCCCCGATTTTACATCACCCTGCCAATACGCCAGAGTACGATCAGCCCGCTCGCTCAAGAACAGCCCGAACCGCCCCAAGATCAGGCGCGACGCGCTCCGCCTGCCCCACCGACTTCATGGCGCTGGGAACGTCCTTCAGCCCGCTTCCGGTGACCAGAAGTGCCACGCGATCCGCCGGTTGAACGTGTCCTGCGGCCAGGGCCTGCTTCAAACCAGCATAAGCCGCCGCCGCCGCCGGTTCTGCGAACACACCGCATCCCTGCGCCAGCTCCGGGATGGCGGCCAGGATAGCGTCGTCACTGACGCACACCAACGCGCCGCCGGACTCTCGAACCGCCCGCAACGCTTTGGCCCGGTCACGGGGCAGGCCGCTGCTGATGCTGTCAGCAATGGTGTGGGCGTCCACCGGCTGCATCGCCTGCGGGGCCAGGCCCTTCTCCCAGGCATGGACCAGCGGCGAACTTCCGACTGCCTGCACCCCAACCAGGCGCGGAATCCGCTCAATCCACCCCATGTTCAGCATGTCCACGAAGCCCTTGTACACCCCGCCGATGATGCTGCCATCGCCCACACTGACCACGACCACCGTGGGAACTTCCCAGTCAAGCTGCTCGGCCAGTTCGAACGACACCGTCTTTTTGCCCTCGGTGGTCAACGGATTGATACCCGTACTACGATTGTACCAGCCGAATTCCTCACAGGCGTCCCAACAGAGATCAAAGGCGTCGTCGTAGGTGCCTTCCACCAGCAATACCCTGGCACCATAAACCAGTAATTGAGCGATCTTGGCTTCCGGCGCAGTCGCCGGGACAAAAATCGTGGCCTCGATTCCGGGCGTCGCCGCGCAGACCCCGGCCAGCGCTGCCGCTGCATTACCCGTGCTGGCCGTGGCCACCGTGGAAACGCCTATCGCCTGGGCGTGCACCACCACCATCGCACTGGCCCGGTCCTTAAAGGAGGCGGTAGGATTCCGTCCGTCGTCCTTCACCCAGAGCTGTCGCAGCCCCAACCGCTCGGCCAGGCGAGTAGCGTCATACAACGGCGTGCCCCCAATCGCTATTGCGGGCAGGGTGGCATCCGCCGCCAGGGGCATCAACTGCCGATACCACATCGACCGCGCCCCAGTCCTGGGTCGCTGGGGGGGAATGCGCCGGTAGTCGTACACCACATCCAGCACACCGACCGGCCCACAGGCTGGACACACGTACTGAACCTCATCAAGCCTATATTCCGCGCCACAGATCACGCAGCGAAGACCCAGCACATGCGGCAGTCGCCCGGCAAGATCGGTCAGGGCGTTATCCATGTCCCAGACTCTCCGCTGAGCGCGCGCACGATGTTGGGCGGATCGGTGATCAGCGCCTGAGGACCACCCTTCTCCAAAAAACTGACGACCGCCTCGATTTTAGGCAACATACTCCCTGGCTTAAAGTGCCCCTCAGCCATATATTGTTTGGCCTCGGCCAGGGTCATACGATCCAGCCACCGCTGGCCTGGCTCGTTGTAATGGAGCGCCACTTTTTCCACGGCAGTGGAAATGAGCAACAAATCGGCGTTGATCCCGCTGGCCAACAGGGCCGTCGCCCGGTCCTTATCGATCACGGCCCGCGTGCCCCGCAACTCTCCCCGCTCGTTGTAAACCACCGGGATGCCGCCGCCGCCCACCGCAATGACCACCACTCCCTGCTCCGTCAGTTGTTTGATCACGTCCTGCTCAATGATCTGCAAGGGTTCCGGCGAGGCGATCATCCGCCGCCAGCCGCGCCCGGCATCTTCGGCCACCACCCAACCTTCGGCCTCGAATTCGCGGGCTTTCGCTTCGTCCATGAAGCCGCCGATTCCCTTCACCGGATTTTGAAAAGCGGGATCATTTTTGTCCACCACCACCTGCGTGATCACGGTTACGACATACCTGCTCAAACCAGCCTCGTGCAGAGAGTTGCCCAAAGCCTGCTGCAACATGTACCCGATGCTGCCCTGCGTATCCGCCCCGATGATGTCCAACGGGGTCGTGTGCACCTCGCTGGCCGCCAGTTCGTTGCGCCGCAGAATAAAACCCACCTGGGGGCCGTTGCCGTGCGTGATCACCACGTTCCACCCTTGCTGGATCATGGCCGCGATATGCCTGGCGGTCTCCCGCACGGCCTCCCACTGGTACTCAACCGCCTGGTGAGACTTGTCCTTGATCAGCGAATTCCCGCCGACAGCCACAACTGCTGTGGGGCTCATGACAACACTCCTGAAGAGGGCCTTCCTTCGGTGCCCGGTGCGATGGATGATGAGTGGTGAAGCGGCTGGCCGACTAACGCATCGTCAACGCCATGACCGCTTTTTGGGCGTGCAACCGATTCTCAGCCTGATCCCAGACGCGACTCTGCGGCCCGTCGAGCACACCGCTCGTCACCTCGATGTCCCGGTCGGCAGGCAGGGGGTGCATATATATGGCATGCTCCTTGGCCATCGCCATGCGCCGCTCATCGGTGATCCAGTCCGTATATTGGCTGGCGATCGTCGCCGACTCCTGGTCATCGGTGGTCGTCAACATGGCCCCCCAGCTTTTGGGAATCACCACGTCGGCGTCCCGGAACCCCGCATCAAAGTCGTCCAGCATTTCCAGGCTGCCGCCCGCTTTCCTGGCGTTCTCCTTCGCCTGCTCCACAATATCCGGCATCAACTTAAACTCCGGCGGATGGGTCAGACGCACATTCATGCCCAACCGCGTCATGAGCAGGATCAGGCTCTGCGGCACGGACAGGGGTTTCTGATAGCTCGCCGCATAGGCCCAGCTCACATTGATCGTCTTGCCCCGCAGATCGCGCCCGAAGTTCTCAATGATGGTCATGGCATCAGCCAGAATCTGGAACGGGTGATATATCTCGCACTGCATGTTGAGCACGGGGACACGGCTGGCCTCGGCAATCTCGCGGATGTACCGGTTGCCCACGCCCCAGTCCACATGGCGGACGGCGATTCCATCGCAGTAGCGCCCGATGATCGCGCCGAGCTCCTTGGGGGTATCCCCATGTTTGACCTGAGTCGTCCGGCTCTCAATGAACTGCGCGTGACCGCCCAGCTGAGCCATGCCGGCCTCAAAGCTGACGCGGGTGCGCGTGCTGCTGAAGAAAAACAGCATTGCCAGCACCTTATCACGCAGCAGAGGATGGGGTTCGCCCACCGCCCGTTTCCGCTTGAGATCAAACGCCACATCCAGGATGGTCCAGATTTCGTCGTCCGTGAATTCTTGGGTCGTGATCATGTCACGCCCGCGCAGATCGGTTTGCATATGGGGAGGCTGTCTCCTTGTCACTCCGGTATAAAACGGCCCCGCAGCCGCCGTGAAATTCCTGACGCGCGGACACCAGCACCACTTGAGGACTGGCGTCCGGGAACAACTACTCCATCACTCCCAACACCAGCGCCAACAGGCCCATGCGCATCACTACCCCGTTGAAGGCCTCAACCCAGTAGCGGGCATACCGGGTGGCGTCCACATCCAACGTCAGCTCGTCCTGGCGGGGCAGGGAATGCAGCACGATGGCATCCGGCTTGGCCCTGGCGAGCAGAAGCTCCTTGGTCACCTGATATTCTTTCGGCGTCAGGCCCTTATCCCCGGCTGCTTCCTGGCGGGATACGGTGTAATCCGGCTGTACCACTGGCTCCATGTAGATCACATCAACCCTGTCGATGACATCGTGCACCGACTCGGCTTCCTCAAACCGGGTGCCGAGGTCCGTGATCTCCTGCTTGAACTCGGCGGTCAGGGACATCTCAGGCGGTGACACCACATAGGCGGTGATGTCAAACTGCGACAGCGCGTAGAGCATCGAGTGCATGGTGCGCATGCGCATATCACCGACCAGCAGGAAGGTCAGGCCGTCCAGATGGCCCTTTTCGCCGTTAATGGTGTACAGGTCCGTCAGGACTTGAGTCGGATGTTCGCCCCACCCGTCACCGGCGTTGATGACGGGAATGCTGGCCCAGCGGGCCGCCTCGGCCGGCGCGCCCTGCTGGAAGTGCCGCATCACGATGACATCGCCATAATATTCCAGCATGTGCACCGTATCTTTGATGCTTTCCTGGTAAAAGTCCCCGGCGCGGGTCATTTTGGCGTCAGAGAAGCCGGTCACCTGCCCGCCCAGCCGCATCATGGCCGCCTCGTGAGCCAGGCGGGTGCGGGTGCTGGGCTGATAAAAAGCAGTCACCAGAATCTTTTCTTTCAGCAGATCGGTGTTGCGCCGGTCACGAGCGTAAGGGGCCAGTCTGTCACACACCTCGAATACGCGGAAGTACTCGTTACGCTCGAAATCCTTCAGCGACAGAATGTCCCGGCCAGCGAAACTCCTCATGACAGTGTTTTCTCCTTATGGGGTATGTTGTCCGGCGGGGGTGATCGGCTGCCCATGGACAGCGCCAACACTCACCGGACGGTTTAGGATCGGTTTGAATCGGCGAATGCGTAGTGTAGCGCGTAACAAATAAGATGGCTAGTCAATCCACAAATCCACGACCCGAAATTCATCCACATCTATCAGGCCGACATCGGTGAGTTTGAGACTGGGTATTACCTCCAGCGCCATGAAGCTCATGGCCATGAATGGATCATGTAGTGGCGAACCCATGTGGTGACCGGCGTCGATCAGCCGATCGATAGCTTCCCGCACTTCATGGATAGGGCGCGGACTCATCAGACCGCCAATCGGCAAGGGCAACTCGGCCAGCACCTGCCGCCCCTCCACCGCGGCCAGTCCGCCGCCCATCTCGCCGATTCGATGCGCCGCGGCCATCATGCTATCGTCGTCCACCCCGATGACCACGAGATTGTGATGATCGTGGGCCACTGTCCCGGCAATGGCCCCCCGCTGGAGGCCGATGCCATGGATCAAGCCCTTGCCGATGTTGCCGCTGGCGTGGTGGCGCTCGATGACGGCCATCTTGATAATGTCCCGCTCCACGTCGCTGACGGCGTAACCATCTTCAATCGTGATCTCCTCGATTAAATGCTCGGTCACCAACTGGTCAGGGATGCTGCCGATCACTCTGGCGCGCCGCCCTTCCGCGGGCATGGCAAAGTCAACCTTCTCCCAGCGCACATTCATCGAATGACGGAGGCGCGCCGATTTGATCTTGGGCAGGTTGGCCACGATCTGACCGTTTTCGGCCACCAACTGACCACCGCGATAGACCATTTCCGCCTGTAGATTGTTGAGATCGCTGAAAACCACCATATCCGCGCGCCGCCCAGGGGCAATCACGCCACGATCGCGCAGGTTAAAATAGGCCGCCGTATTGAGCGTGGCCATCCGGATGGCCGTAACCGGATCGATTCCGTGGGCGATGGCCACCCGCACCATATAATCAATCGATCCCTGATCCAGCAAATCGCCGGGCTGGCGGTCGTCGGTGCAGAACATGATATGGCGGCTGTTGCTCTCGGTGATCATCGGCAACAAGGCGTGCAGATTATGCGCATTGGTGGCCTCGCGGATGAAGATGTGCATCCCCAAACGAAGTTTCTCCAAAGCTTCATCAACGGTGACGCTCTCGTGGTCGCTGCGGATGCCGGCGGCCACATAGGCATTAAGCGGCCGGCCCCTCAGCCCTGGACAGTGGCCGTCCAGCGTCAGATTCTTAAAAAGCTCGATCTTATCCAGAACGTCTTTCTCCCCCCGGACAACGCCAGGGTAATTCATCATTTCCGCCAGACCCAGCACCCAGGGGTTGCTCATCAGCGGTTCCAGATCATACGCTTCCAGATAGGCCCCCGTGGTTTCCATGTGAGTCGCCGGGACACAACTGGAAGCCATGACGTACATGCTCACCGGGCTGTCTTGGGCCGCATCCAGCATGAACCGGATACCCTCCAGCCCCAGCACATTGGCGATCTCGTGAGGGTCGGTGACCAGACTGGTCACACCGCGCGCCAAGACAGCCCGGAAGAACTCCGGCGGCGTGCACAAACTGCTCTCAATATGCACGTGGGCGTCGATAAACCCAGGGCACACATACCGGCCTTGCAGATCAACGACCTTGCTGCCCTCGTACCCGCCCCCCAGCGCCGCTACCCAGCTCCGCTTGACCACAATGTCGGCAGGTTCGATCTCGCCAGTAAACACATTGACCAGCTGTGCGTTCCGCAACACCAGGTCAGCAGGTACCTCCCCCCGTGCCACTCTGATCAATTCTGATAACTCCATGGTCGTTGGGCGGCATTCGGTTCCGGGCCGATTTTCTCACCAGTTGCCGATCACCAGCCATGAGCGGCTCAGGTTCACCGAAAATGAACAACGGACCAGCCGCCTGCCTCCTTTCATCTACTTCGGCGCAAGAGACACCCCACCGGCCAGGAACCGACCCCGCCCGGCCCGCCCGAAGCATGCGCCATCCTCGACGATGACCTCGCCCCGGCTTAACACCGTGCGCACTCTGCCGCGCACGATCATGCCTTCATACGGGCTGTACCCGGCCCGGTAGTGCAGCGCCTCGGGCCGTATGGGGATGTGAGGCTCTGGATCATAGATCACCAGATCGGCGTCGCTGCCCGGCATGATCGTGCCTTTGCGAGGATAAAGCCCAAACAACCGCGCCGGATTCTCCGACAACAACTGCACCAGACGAGGCACGCCAACCGCCTGCTCGAAAGTGGTATACATCAGAGGCAACAGCGTTTCCACGCCGGGAAGCCCTCCTGGCGTCCGGGTGAAGTCCGGATGCGCCAGCTTCTGCTCCAGCGAATAATCGCAGCTATCGGTGGACAACACGTCGACCATGCCGGATGAAACATAATGCTTCAGGCGCTGGGTATGGTGATGGCAGCGCAGCGGCGGTTGGAGGATGTAATGCGCGGCATGGGCTTCGTTATAGACGCCGTCGTGCAAGAGGAGGTACTGGGGGCAGGTCTCACAGAACACCTGATCCCAAAGCCCCTCCCGGCTGCGGACCCGATCCACCTCGTCGATGGCCATCTCTGTTGAGCAATGAACGATGTATACCCTGGCCCTGGCCAGCGACGCCAGATACAACACCCGGTGTACGGCCTCAGCTTCTGCCTCCTCCGGGCGGCTCTGCCCATGATAGGCCCAGCCGGTCTGGCCCTGCTCAACCAGGCGCTGCGTGGCCTCGGTGACTATGCTGTCGTTTTCACAGTGCACCATCACCATCATGCCTTCCGGCATGGCGCGGAAGACGCGCAACAGGGCAGCATCATCGACATAGTAGTTGGGGCGGTAGGTGGTGAACAGCTTGATGCTGGGAACTCCCAGTTCCATCAGTTGCGTCAGGCTGGCGCGCAACGCGTCCGGATCGCCCTCCGGGTTCAGAATGACCATGTGCAACGCATAGTCAATCACCGCATCAGTCGCCTCTCGCTGGCGCGCGGCCAGCGCTTCGGCGAAGGGCCGACCTACGATCTGGTTGGCGAAATCGATCACGGTGGTGACGCCGCCAAATGCAGCCGCCCGCGTGCCGACCTCCCAATCGTCCACCGTCCGGTAAATGCCGGTGTCCAGCATGATATGCGTATGGGCGTCAATAATGCCGGGGAGAACATAACACCCCTGGGCATCCACGATCCGTCCCGCACGCACGCCAGCGTCAGGGGATATGATCCCCGCGATGCGTTCGCCCTCGACTAAAACGTCGGCCTGCAAGACCTGTCCTCCAGCGACCACCCGGCCACCGGTGACCAGAGTCTGCCGTTCAGCGCTCATGACGCCTTCTCCACCAGCTCGCGGGCCAATCGGTTGTGCCGCTCAATCACCATCGGGAGGTCAAGCGTGGTCAGAAGCCCCTGCCGCACCACCACCCGACCATTGATCACACTGTAATCAACGTTCATCGGCGTGCAAAAAACCAGAGCCGCGACCGGATCATGTAATGCTCCGGCAAACCCGATCTGATCCAGGCTGAACGCCACGAAGTCCGCCGCCATGCCGGGGGCCAACGCGCCGACATCATCCCGCCCCAGCACCGCTGCTCCGCCGAGCGTGGCAACCTCCAGCGCCTCCCTGGCAGACAGCCCCGCCGGATTGCCACCCACCCGCTGTAAGAGCATCGCCAGTCGCGCCTCGGCCAACAGATGGCCGCTGTCATTCGATGCCGAGCCGTCCACACCCAGCCCCACGCGGACGCGAGCATCCAGCATGGCGCGCAGCGGCGCGATACCCGACGCCAGCCGCATGTTGGAACTCGGACAGTGCGCCACACCGGTGCCGGTACGGGCAAACAGCGCGATTTCACCCGCCTCCAGCTTGACGCAGTGAGCGTGCCAGACATCATCCCCCACCCAGCCCACATCTTCCACGTATTCGCCAGGCCGCATGCCAAATACCTCCCGGCTGTAGGCGATGTCGTTGTCATTCTCGGCCAGATGGGTATGCAGGCGCACCCCATAACTGCGGGCCATCGCCGCCGCCTCCCGCATCAAGTCAGCCGTCACACTGAACGGAGAACATGGGGCCAGGCCCACGCGCAGCATCGAATAACGCTCAGGATTATGATAACTTTCAATTACTCGCTGCGAGTCGGCCAGAATATCGTCCTCACACTCCACTACAGAGTCCGGTGGCAGACCGCCTTTGCTCTCCCCCAGGCTCATGCTGCCGCGCATGGCCTGGAAGCGTATCCCGATCTCCTGCGCCGCCCGAATCTCGTCATCCAGCCGGCAGTCATTGGGGAAGATATACAGGTGATCGCTGGCCGTCGTGCAGCCAGAGAGGATCAGCTC
>DAOTXK010000344.1:0-18584 GCA_034435395.1 Anaerolineae bacterium
CCCCGGCACCGTGACCAGCCCGTCAGCGTCCGCCGTCACCCAGCCGGAGGCGATGACGCTCCCGCCCGCCGCCTCGTTGCGCCAGTTGTAGGCCGCGCCCGGCGTCACCACAAACTGCTGCACGCGGCGCGGCGTGATGTCCACGGTCTGCGTCCCGTAGGTGCTGCGCACGAAGACCGCCCACTGCGTCGGCAGGTCGACCGGCAGCGGCCCGAAGTTGAACCACCACGTTGACCATTCGAGCGTGTGGTTATAGCCGCCCGGCCCCGGCGGCGGCACCGGCAGGCTGGTGGAGGCGTTGGTGAAGGCCGGCAGGCTCTCACTGCGACGGATGCCCATGGTGGCAAAGCCGCCCATCGGCACCTGCGGCAGGCCGAGCGGGGTATGGTCAGCGTCGTCGATGCGGCCCATAAAGGCGCGGTTCCCGGCATAAAAATGGGCGTAGATCGGCTGGCCTTCCGTGGCCCAGTCGATGGTGCGGTCCCGTGTGCCGTGGCTGATCCAGATGTAGGCCATCTCATCCCGGCGGCGCTGGTTGAGCTGTAAGGCCAGGTTCTGCCAGTCCCAGACGCCGGTGCCGCTGTAACCCCACACGTGCCCGGCGAACGGCCCCCGAATCTCAACCGGCAGGTTGCGGCTGCGCGCCCCCCATTTCGACTCCAGCTCGGCCACCCAACGGGCTGAGACGGCGAAGTTGGTCATCGGCTGGCTGGCGAACACCGCCGCGAAGACGTTCGGGTACCGCTCGGCCAGCATTAACGCGCCCGTGCCGCCCATCGAGTGCCCGTAGGCGTAGACGCGCTCCGGGTCCACCCGGAACTCAGGATTGCGGATCACGTCGAACACCGTCCGCAGCAGCCGCTCCTCGGTGTAGTTGACGATCGGGCCGGTCCGCACTGGCCGCCCCGCCTGGCGATAATCGTGGGTGGCGCTGAAGCCGAAGTACCAGCTCTGGCTGGGGTCATCGGCAAAAACATGGATGGCGCAGAACCACGGCGAGCTGGGGGTGATGCCATACCGCGTCCCCCACCCTTCCATCTCCAGCACCAGCGGCAGCGTATCCCACACCCGCCCGCCGCACAACTCATCGGTGGGGATGCCGACGGAATAGTTGTAGGCGTACTGTTGGAGCTGCCCGGCCACCGGCGAATTGGCGGCCAGGCCCCCCAGACCATACCAGTTGTTGCCGGGGCGCGGCGCGTCATAGGTGACGTTGTAGGTCGCGTAGTCCATGAACTGGGTGTAGACGCGCCCTCTGCCATCTCCCGTTTGCCAGACCAGCACCGGCAGCGGGTTGTCCACCGTCTCGGCCACCGGCCCAACCGTCATCGCCCGGCCCGGGTCGGGCCGTCCATTCACGACCGGCACGATGTGGTAATAAAACTCGCCTGGCTCGTGGGCTGTCCACACCAGCAGCCCGGTCCCGTCGGCCAGCTGGGGGCCGAGATCGGTGATCACGTAGTTCTCCATGCCGGGGTACAGGTCATGGTCGAACGCGATCAGCCAGCGCCCCCGTTCCGTCCAGAAGATGGCCGAACCCTGCGGCACCTCGGCGACCAGCGCCTCCTCGGCCACCCCTTCGGCGGGCGGCGTCGGCTGGCGGTAGATGCGGTAAGTCACCCGCCCCTGGTCAGGGACCTCCGGCCACGTCAGGAAGGTCTGCCCGGCGCGGTGAAAAGCCTCCGGCGCGGCGGGCGGCGATGACGCCATCGGGATCGCGCTGCCCGACGGCTGAGGATCGGAGTGAGCGGCAGCCGGCATCAGCAGCGGCCACAGCAGGCCCAGTGCACAGACCATGCCCACGACGCGAACCAGCCTCTTCGAAGAATAACCGTTCGACATCAGCCTCCCTCCTGCAATGATGACCATCCTATATAACGATACCCCCCAATGGGCCTGCCATTGAGGGGAGAAGGCTCAGCAGATCGGGATGCGCTTGAGCAGCGGCGTCGAAGGAGTCATCCGCTCCAAGCGCGGGTTAGACGACCCAACTCAACGTGCGACCTGGGCAGGGCTGTCTCAAGTTGGCCAGGCTGAGGTCTGGTACAGGGCTATCCTCTCGGTGAGACCGCCGGCCTGTCGGGGACCACCGCGCCCAGGCGAAGAAGGTCGCGACCGACTAGGACATACCAGACCAGGCTCAGCAGCCCTCCGACCATCGCGATGAACAATGACATCGCGAAAAGAGCCTGGATGAAATCTGACACGACCTCAAAAGCGAGCAGAAAGGCACCTCCTAGCAGCCCAGTAACAGCGGTCGTGCGCGCGAAGTGCTCGCTCCGGAGCATCAGCCCGGAGTTGAGAAGAGCCCCGGACTGGAGCAGCAGGAACGCCACGAATGTGCCGGGAGTGTGGCTCTCCCCCAGGGCCAGCATGGCCCGACCGGCCGCCACGATCGCGGCCCGCTGATCTTCAGTCGTTGCTGCGGCATACTGCCTGCTCAAGGCAAACATGGGAAACGCTGTGTTGCCTGCCAAGTAGACTCCTGCACCGACGACGGAGACGATCATCGCCAGGGCTGCCCAGGGTTCGTGGGAGGCTCTGAGCGCGCCGAACAATGCGAGGACCGTGGGAAACAGAAGAAGCACGACGATCATGTTGATGAGACCGAGATTGCGGAGGCCGAGAAACCAATTGTCGTGAAATAGGTCGAACCAGGTGAGGATAGTGACATCTTCTGGTGCCACGCGCTCGGCTCCGGGGAGAAAGGTGATGACGATTTCGGAAACCATGAAGAGAACGGTCAGGAATGCGGTGATCGCCCCGATGCGGTAGAACCGGCTCCAAGACTGGTGCCAAGCTGTGCTGTTGGTGCTCAACTTCGCAGTCATTGTTCACCTCACAGGCTGCTAGCGGCGTTGTCGCGGCTTCTGAAGTGGATTGCCTCACAAGAGGCTCAGCGGTTGGCGAAGCGGTAACCCACCCCGCGCGAGGTCAGGATGTATTGCGGGCGCTGCGGGTCCTGTTCGATCTTCTGCCGCAGGTAATGGATGTAGAGCTTCAGGCTGTCGATGGCGTCAGCGTATTCCGGCCCCCAGGCTTCGGTGACCAGCTCGTTGCGGGTGATCACCCGCCCGGCGTTGCGCACCAGCACGCCCAGCAGGTTAAACTCCTTGGGCGTCAGGTGCACTGCCCGGCCCCGCACCCGCACTTCCCGGTTGAGGAAGTTGACGCGGAAGTCGCCGCCGTCAAAGACCAGCTCTTCGGAGATCGACGGCGCGGGCGCGCGGCGCAGATGGACACGCACGCGGGCCACCAGCTCGTCGTTGTCATACGGCTTGACGATGTAGTCGTCCGCGCCCATTTCCAGGCCCTTGACCACATCGCGGATCTCGCTGCGGGCGGTCAGGAAGATGATGGGCACGTCGGAAAGCTCGCGCAGGCGGCGGCACACCTCCCACCCGTCCATCTCCGGCATCATGATGTCCAGCAGGACCAGATCGGGATGCGTCCGGTAGGCTTTCCGCAGGCCGTCCTCAGCCCGGTAGGCTTTGATCACTTCGTAGCCGCGCCGCTCCAGCAAAATCGAGATGAGTTGTACGGTGGTTTCCTCGTCGTCAATCACCAGGATCTTTTCGGCCATGGGCGAGCCTCGTTTCCAGATGAAAAAAGGATTTAGAAGGGCGGGCCACTCAAACCCGACACAACGGATCACAACCTCAATTCTAACCGAACTGTAGCACGGAGCGATAGGCCGCGCAAGCCAGCCAGTACCAGGGTGGGGCGTCCGCCAGCGCATGGCTCCAGAAATGGACAATTTTAACTCTCGTTGGGATACTGTCGTAGGGGGTGCCCCGGACTGTACGGGGACGAATGGCGTGGCTGAAATGCCGCGCGCCTAAAGGAACTGTCCAACCTTTCTACTTGGACCCACAACCGCAAAGGCTGTGGGTCCAGCGTCCAACTCTTCAAGCAAACGCCAAAACGCCAGGCGATGAAGATCCTCATCGTCTTCGATATAGACAGGTAGACGCCCCTTGTCCACCCGAACGACGTAAGCGTGACATGGCAAATCAGCAATCAATTGTGAAATATCTTGGATAATGCTTAGACGAGCTTCCCAGTTCAAGCGATCAAATGGTTTTTCTCCGCGCCGCAGATCACGCCCTTTAATCTCAAAATCCTCTGCCTTGAAGTAACTGAACAACCCGCGTTTCAAAATCGTCAATTGTGCATCCATCAACTGACAGCGTTCAGCCGGGATAGCCAATCCGCCATAAACAAAGAACTGGGTTCGCCTATCGCGAAGCCCGGTTCCACTCTCATCGACGTAGCATAAAAACATCCACGTAGACTCGCTTGGCACAGATAAAATAAGTGCCCTCTATTATAAGCAGGAACTTCAGAGGACACCAAGCCGCGCGATCAATGATGTTGCGACTCATCCCTTTAGCATCTGTCGCAGCACGTACTGCAAGATGCCGCCGTGGCGGTAGTATTCCACCTCGACCGGGGTGTCCAGCCGGGCGATGGCCGGGAAGACCACCTCGGACCCGTCTTCGCGCCGCGCCCGGACCGTCACCGCCTGCCCTGGCCGGATGTCGTCGCTGATGCCCGCCACGCTGAAGACCTCGTACCCGGTCAGCCCCAGCGACTCAACCGAGTCGCCTGCCTTGAACTCAAGGGGCAGCACGCCCATGCCCACCAGATTGCTCCGGTGGATGCGCTCAAAACTGGCCGCGATCACCGCCCGGACGCCCAGCAGCGCCGTGCCTTTGGCCGCCCAGTCGCGGGATGAGCCGGTGCCGTACTCCCGCCCCGCCAGCACCACCAGCGGCGTGCCTTCCGCCTGATACCGTTTCGCCGCTTGGTAGATGGTGGTTTGCTCCCCGCTCGGCAGGTGGAGGGTGTAGCCGCCCTCCACGCCCGGCACCAGGCGGTTGCGCAGGCGGATGTTGCCAAATGTGCCCCGCGTCATCACCCGGTCATTGCCGCGCCGCGAGCCGTAGGAGTTGAACCACGATGGCGTCACGCCGTGGTCCATCAGGTACTGCCCGGCAGGGCTGTCTTGGGGAATGGCCCCGGCGGGCGAGATGTGGTCCGTGGTGACCGAATCCCCCAGCACCGCCAGGACCCGCGCCCCGCAAATGTCCCGCAGCGGCTCCGGCTCCCGCGACAGGTCGAGGAAAAACGGCGGCTCCTGGATGTACGTCGAGGTGGGATCCCAGCGGTAGACCTGGGAAGCGCCGCTGTCGATGGCGTTCCAGGTCTCGTTGCCGTCGAACACGTTGGCGTACTGCTGGGCGAACATCTCCGGCCTGATCGAGGCGGCGATTGCCTCGGCGATCTCCTGCTGGGTGGGCCAGATATCCCGCAGGTAAACTGGCTGGCCGTCCTCGCCCCTGCCGATCGGGTCGTGGTACAGGTCGATGTCCACCGTGCCGGCCAGGGCGTAGGCCACCACCAGCGGCGGAGAAGCCAGGTAGTTGGCCTTGCTGAGCGGGTTGATGCGCCCCTCGAAGTTGCGGTTGCCGCTCAGCACGCTGACCGCCACCAGGTCGGCTTCCTGGATGGCCTGCGCCACCTGGGCGGGCAGGGGGCCGCTGTTGCCAATGCAGGTGGTGCAGCCGTAGCCGACCACGTAAAAGCCCAGCTGTTCCAGGTAGGGCAGCAGGCCCGCCGCCTTCAGGTATTCGGTCACCACGCGGGAGCCGGGGGCCAGGCTGGTCTTGACATACGGCGGCGTCTTCAGGCCGCGCGCCACCGCCTTCCGGGCCAGCAGGCCCGCCCCCACCATCACCGAGGGATTGCTGGTGTTGGTGCAGCTGGTGATGGCGGCGATCACCACCGCCCCGTGCCCCAGCGCCAGGCGGCTCCCGTTGTGCGACAGGGTGGCCGTCCGCCGGAGGGCAGCCTCGTCCAGCGCGAAGCCGCGCTCGCTGGTCGGCGCGCGCAGGGCCTGGGCAAAGGCGGCCTTCACCTCAGACAGCCGGACGCGGTCCTGGGGGCGTTTCGGCCCGGCCAGACTCGGCTCGACCGTCCCCAGGTCCAGCTCCAGGGTACCGGTGAACACCGGGTCGGGCGTGTCGTCCGTCCGGAAGAGGCCCTGTTCCTTGGTATACCGCTCCACCAGGTCGATCAGCTCCCGGGGGCGGGCGGTGCGCGCCAGGTAACGGAGCGTCTCGTCGTCCACCGGGAAAAAGCCCATCGTCGCCCCATATTCGGGGGCCATGTTGGCGATGGTGGCCCGGTCCGGCAGGCTCATCGAACTGAGGCCGCTCCCATAGAACTCCACGAACTTGCCGACCACCCCCTTCTGGCGCAGCATCTGGGTTACGGTCAGCGTCAGGTCGGTGGCGGTCACGCCCTCGCCCAGCCGGCCGTAGAGTTTGAAACCGATCACCTCCGGGGTGAGCATGTAATAGGGCTGGCCGAGCATGGCCGCCTCCGCCTCGATGCCGCCCACGCCCCACCCCAGCACACCCAGGCCGTTGATCATGGTGGTGTGCGAATCCGTGCCCACCAGCGTATCCGGCATGGCCACGCCGTCGCGGGTCAGCACGACCTGGGCCAGGTACTCCAGGTTCACCTGGTGCACGATGCCGGTCGCCGGGGGCACCACGCGGAAATTGGCAAACGCCTTCTGGCCCCAGTGCAGGAACTCGTAACGCTCCCGGTTGCGCTCGAACTCCATCTCCGCGTTGACGCGCAGCGCGTCCGGCGTGCCGAAGCGGTCCACCTGCACCGAATGATCAACCACCAGGTCGACCGGCACCCGCGGGTTGATACGGGATGGATCGCCGCCCAGCCGCGCCACCGCCGAGCGCAGCGCCGCCAGGTCCACCAGGGCGGGCACGCCGGTGAAATCCTGCAAGATCACCCGCCCCGGCAGGAAGGGTAGTTCCCGCCCTTCGCCCGCCGCGCCGTCCCAGTTCGCCAGCGCCGTGATGTCCTCGGCGGTGATCGTCTGGCCGTCCTCGTGGCGCAGCAGCGATTCCAGCAGCACTTTGATGGAAAACGGCAGCCGCTGCACGGGGGCGATGCCGTCTTCCTGTAATCTATTCAGTCGATAAAACGCCACTTCAGCCCCGTCCGCTGTGCGGAGCGTGGCCCGTGCGCCAAACGTGTCTTTAACCATACCCATCCTCGTTTTCCCGTAGCAAGCGCCGAGCGCTCCCCATCATACCACAAAATCGGCCCAAAATCGTCAGGTTATTCCACAGCTTCGCAGGGCGCGCCTACCCAATTAGATGTTGGCCTGGCCCGTTGGTGACCAGCCAGGTTGGAAATGCGTTAGAGATTGGCGAATTTGTGAGTAATTTCATCGATTTCATTGTATGATAAATATGGAACATACATCCGGCATCTGGCGGGGATCACCCCCATATATGGGCCCATATATGGGGGCTTGACACCCCACTTATAATGGTATAGGAGCACAATGGCAGCCTGGCGGGCGCGGGGTGGACGGCACATCGAGGCCTGATTCTCATCCAATCCTAACCCATCCACCCTTCAGAAAAAACTATACTTGTGCTAAAATGGGAAGATTGATTGCCGCCATAAAAACTGGATGCGCTCGCCTGAAGGCTGCCACACGCATCCAACCAACTTCAACTCAGGGAGGCAACATAAGGTCCGTGATTCAAGAACTGATGAATCGTGCCGATCAGCAAGGCTACGTCACGTTCGAAGATGTACTGGAAATCCTTGGTGAAGACGGCGACGATGTCAGCGCGATCGAGGCGGTGCTGGATGAGTTGGACGAACTGGGCATTGAACTGCGCCAGCACGACGAGCGCTTCGCGGCGTCTGGCTCCGATAACGAGGATGAGTTCAGCGCGGAGGAAACGTTGCAAGACCCCAACGTAGGCGATATCAACGCCGTCTCCGCCGACGATCCGGTAGGTCTGTACTTCCGCCAGATGGCTCAGGAACCTCTCCTGACCGCTCAGGAAGAGATCGAACTCGCCAAACGTATCGAACGCGGCAAGAACGCCTGCGACAAGCTGATGCAACTCAGCCGGCGTAATAACGCCAACCGCACCCTGATTCGCGAGCTGGAGTCCATCGAGGCGGATGGACAGGCCGCCCGTGAGCATCTGGGGCGCGCCAATACTCGCCTGGTCGTCTCCATCGCCAAACGGTACATGGGCCAGGGATTGCCCTTCCCGGACCTGATCCAGGAAGGCAACGTCGGGCTGATGCGGGCCGTGGACAAGTATGACTACAGTCGCGGCAACCGCTTCAGCACCTACGCCACCTGGTGGATCCGGCAGGCGATCACCCGCGCTCTGGCGCAGAAGACCCGTACCATCCGCATCCCGCTCCACATGACCGAGCGCATCCGCCAGATGTACCGCACCGCCCAGATTCTGGAGCAGAACCTGGGCCGTCGGCCCACCCCGGAAGAGATCGCGCAGGAGATGGAGCTGCCCACCGACGCCGTGCGCGTCATGATGGACGCCAGCCAGCACGCCATCGCCCTGGAACGCCCGGTGGGCGACGACGGCGACAGCGAGTTCGGCGACTTCATCGAGGACCAGGATACGCCCAGCCCCATGGATTCGGCCACCCAGCACCTGTTGCAGGAGACGATCGAAGAAGTGCTGGCCGAGCTGACCCCGCGCCAGAGCCACATTCTGCGGCTGCGCTTTGGCCTGGGCGGCGGCGAGCCGCATACCCTGGAAGAGATCGCCAACAAGTTCGGCCTCAGCCGGGAGCGGATCCGCCAGCTGGAGAAAGAGGCGCTGCGCCGCCTCCGTCATCCCAAGCTGGCCCACAACCTGCGGGACTACCTGAGCTGATCGCACCATTCAATGCCTGCATCAAGAGCCGGGTCACCAGGCCCGGCTTTTGTTTGACTCGCCACCGGGATCAAGGCACTCGGCGAAGAACTCGACAAACGGGGCCTCTGACCCACAACTGGCGCGACTGCTTGAGCGGATACCACCGCGCCACGCCTAACAAACAGCCGGGACCGCTCTTCCGGCTTATGGATGGTCGCCGATTTGCAGTACAATCTGGGAAAGTGAACAGGGTGATTGAGGGCACAGCCATGACACAAGGAACCGTGCAACTGACCGTTTCCTTTGAGGCGCTGGCCGAGGCTATCAGTAGCCTGAGCTTGGCCGAAAAGATCCGCCTGTGGGGCATGCTGGAGGCCGAGATCGCTGAGGCCGAGGATGACGACCCCGAGGTCCAGGCCCAAATTGAGCAGGCCCTGGCCGACTACCGTGCGGGCGATTATGTGACTCTTGAAGAATACCTCGCCCAGCAGCCAAAAGACTGATGGCTTACCGGATCATCATTCCCAAAACTGTTCACAAACAGCTCGACAGATTGCCCAGGGAAGCCCGCGTCCGCATTCTTGAGCGCGTTAGAGCCTTGGAAGATGAGCCACGCCCGGCAGGATGTGCCAAGCTGAAAGGATATGAAAACCAATACCGTATCCGCGTTGGCGATTACCGGGTGCGGTATCAGATTCTTGATGAAGAACTCGTGGTCATACTGGTTCGGGCTGCCCATCGCCGGGATGTGTACCAAGAGGGTTGAGGCGCTGCGCCGCCTCCGCCATCCCAAGCTGGCCCACAACCTGCGGGACTACCTGAGCTGATCGCACCATTCAATGCCTGCATCAAGAGCCGGGTCACCAGGCCCGGCTTTTGAATCGGCATCGCGGCGCGGCCCTCCTGTCATTTATCGCCGGACGGGGAAGGCTTAACGGGATCGCGACGCCGCTGGGAGGACCACACCGCCGAGAGGTGCTGGCCCTCCAGTTGATTCCCAAAGGAGACATGCAGTTTGAGGCGGCCCAGCCATATCACGTCGCCGTCGCGCAGGATGCGGGGCTGGTACGCCTCCAGACGATGGCCGTTCAGATAGGTGGCGTTGGTGCTGCCCAGGTCCGTGATGTAAACGATGTGTAGCCCAAGCTCCAGCCGGGCATGCTGCCGCGAGACTCCCAGCTTCTCCGCCCCATACGCCGTCAGATCAATGTCGGGGGCCAGGCCGGTGGCCCGGTCAATTCGCCCGATGATGACCGCGTCGCGGTGCTGGAAATCCGCCACGATGTTATGCGTGGTTCCCAGGACGCCCAGGGTCAGGCGGCGTCTCCCGTCCAGGTAGGCGTCCCCCCACCTCGGCTGGCTCATGACGATCGCGTCCACATCAACTTTGACGGTTTTGGGTTGTTCAAGCGGTGTCATAAGCACCATCCCCGGCGCAGCATCCAAGGCCACCAAAAACATGAACGGATGCTTTGCACTATAAACCGTCGCCACCCTCCGAATGTTACACCAGGAGGCGCAGCCGGGGGCTTTCTGCCCCGCCGTATTCGCCGTATAATCCGCCCATCCTGTCATTCCGCCCCCTGCCCGAACGCCGCCGCCTTCTGACTGTCCCTGATTGGAGGCCAGCCATGACCGGCGACATGACCTTCCGCCAGATGAACCTGAACGTTTTCCGGGGCCAGCCGATTCCACACGTCCTGTTCCAGCCGCGCCTGGAGCCATGGTACGACTGGCACCGGATGTTCGGCTGTATGCCGGAACCTTACCGCGAGATGAGCCTCCGGGAATTCATCGATGACCTGGGCGTCTCCATGCGCTACATCGACTACTACACCGGCATGCCCGGCCCGATCGTTGACGGGTACGGCCCGGAGGTCAGAGTCCGCCAGGCTTTCTCCGCCCCAGAGGGCTGGCGGGTTTATGAAACTCCCCATGGCGACCTGGTGGAAAAGCATCTGCTCACCCCGGACAGGACCTGGCGACTGGTCGGCTTCCCCGTCAGGACGGTCGATGACCTCAAAAAACTCCGCTGGCTCTACCGGCGCAGGGCCTTCACCTTCTCGGCGGAGACCTTCGCAGCGGGCAGCGCGTTCATCGGGGAGCGGGGCGAGCCGCAGTTTTACCTGCCTCGCAGCCCCTTCCAGGCGCTGGCCATCAACTGGATGCGGTACGAAGACTTCATCTACGCCCTGGCCGACTACCCGACCGAGGTCGAGGCGACCATGCAGGCCATCGACGCGGCCTACGACCCGCTGTACGAGCAGTTGACGGGTGCCGAGGCGCTCCACATCGTGAACTTTGGGGAGAACGTGCACGGCCAGCTTGTCTCGCCGCGCTATTTTGAGCGGTACCTGCTGCCCTGGTACGAGAAGCGCGCCGGCCAGCTTCGCCAGGCGGGCATCTTCACCCACATCCACATCGACGGTTACTTCAAGGGCCTGCTGCCGTACCTCAAAGACCTGCCCGTCGATGGCCTCGAGGCGCTGACCCCCACCCCCCAGGGCGACGTGCCGCTGGAGCTTTTGGCCGAACATATCGGCAGCAAAATCCTGCTGGACGGCATCCCGGCGGTGTATTTTATGGATACCTACTCGCGGGAAGCGCTGATGGCCTGCGTCGAGCAGGTGGTCCGGCTGTTCCATCCGCGCCTGGTGCTGGGCGTGTCCGACGAGGTCCCCGAGGGCGCTGGCCCGGAAGCCATCGCCCGCGTCCGTTTGGTCGCGGCATGGTGCCGCCAGCAGCCCTCGGCCCAGGCGCGAGTCGCCGGCGAACATGACGACCTGAGGTGACACCTGGCTCGTCTTTTATGACAATTTTCACCTGTATGCCAGGAATCCCCCGCTGTATACTGCCAGCAGGGAGGGGCGGCGCATGACCGGCGGGAAACTCAACTGCTGGGAATATATCGAGTGTGGCCGTGAGCCGGGCGGCCGGCGGGCGGACCGGCTCGGCGTCTGCCCGGTGGCCGTGGAGCAGCGGGCGGACGGCATCAACGGCGGCACCAATGGCGGGCGGTGTTGCTGGGCCATCGCCGGGACGATGTGCCGCAGCACCAGCCAGGGCGTGTATCCGAAAAAGCTGGAAATCTGCCTGGAGTGCTCGTTCTTCAAAAAGGTGGAACGAGAAGAAGGCCCAGGCTTCGCCTTCCTGAAAGACGTTCTCGACAGGCTCTAAAACCGCGTCCGTTCGCCCGCCGGACGGCGCGCGATCTCGGCTACCGCGTGTGCACGGTGATCGCGTCCAGCTCGACCAGCCCCGGCGGCAGGTCGGTCAGGCTAAAACCGGCGAAGCTGCTGTTCTCACAACCGGTCTTCAGCCAGTCGTGGAACACTTCGTCCGCCTCGCCGCCCGCCTCGGCCATGACCAGGACGATGTCGAACTGCTCCGGCACGCCTTCCCGCCCCAGCGAAACGGCCACCCGCCAGCGGCCATTGCGGGCCTGCGCCGCCGCCACCTGGCAGGTCCCATCGTCCAGCTTGCTGGTTTCCCGCTGCGGGTAATACAGGCGGTTAGGCGGGTACACCAGCACCCACAGCGCCTGCCCTTCCAGCGCCGGGCTGTAGGTCCCAAACGTCTCCACCATCGCCGGAGGGCCTGGGACCTCCGTGCAGTGCGCCGGGCCGACGATCTCAGCCCAGCCCTCGGCAGGGGGAGCCGAGATCGGGACGCGGGTGGACCAATATTGCTCACAGGGGACGCGGGTCGGCCTGGGTGTATCCGTCGGCGTGGGCCGGGGGGTATCCGTCGGCAGTGGCGACTCGGTCCGCGTGGCGGTCGGGGTATCGGTGGGCCGGAGGGTAGGCGTCGGCGTATCGGTCGGTGTGGCCGTCGGCGTCGGGGTGGGCGTGTCGGTCAGCGTCGGCGTCGCCGTCGCCGTCGGGGCGATGACGTTGAAGCTGATCACCTCGGCGGCGAGGACGGCGTCATCGTCGCCCACTGCCTCCACGGTGACGATGTCCACCCCTGCCCCCCCGGCGGTGTAAATGGCCGCCGGGCCGGTCTCCCGGTTCAGCGTCCCGCCGGAACTGCCCTCCACGCTCCAGCGGAAGGTCACCGCCTGGCTGGGCTCCAGTTCCGGGACGATGGCGACTTCCTGGCCTGTCTGGATGTCGGTGATGTTGGGATTCAGGGAAAGGCGCATGGTGGGCGGGACCGGCGTGGGCGTGGGGCCTCCCCCACAGCCGCCCAGCAGGACCGTCCCGATCATAAGCGCGGCCATCCCCCACATGATGGACACAACCGGCTTGCGCATCGCTTCTTCTCCTCCAGCGTCAATGACCCGCCACCTGCACCGCCAACCGGGCTACCCGGTCGCCCGCGTTTTCCGGCAGGGTCAGCGTGATGACATCTGTCCCCGCCCTCGGCACCACATAGGCTATCCCGCCGCCCGACACGTTGAGAAAATCGCCTGCCGCCGCCCGCCAGGTGTAATCCGCCGGCGAGAGGGCGCACCCGCTGACCTGGGCCTCGATCAACAGGGCGCTGCCGGGCGCGGCCGTCACCCGCTCCGTTTCGGCCAGGAGCGTGCCGTCAGCGAACGTGACCTGGAACGTCTCAAACCGGCAGGCGGGCGGGCCAGGAGCCGGCCCCCGGCTCGCCAGGATCAGTCCTCCGACCACCACCGCCAGGATGATCGCGGCGGCCCCAAGGATAACCCGCCACCGCCTCCCGCCCGCTGGCTGGGGCGGCGCTGGCGGAGGGCCGGGAGGTTGAGGCTGCAAAACCTCCGCCAGCCGCTTGTAGAAAGCCTCCGGCGGCAGATGGCCGTCCCGCACATCGAAACGTTGTTTGTCCAGCAGCCCAAACCACACCTCGCCTGCCAGGAGGAGCGGAACGATCGGCTGGTGTTTGTTCTGGGCCAGCAGCAGCTCGTTCTTCACCCAGGGCGACTTTTCCGCGGCAGGGGTCATGATGACGACGAAAGCCGCGCAGCGAATGATGTTCTCCTCGATGGTTTTCTGCCACTCTGCGCCGCCGGGGATGTCGGCTTCGTCTATCCACGCCACCAACCCGCGCGCCCGCAGGCTGTCGGCCAGCTTACGGGCGTAGTCCCGGTCCTGGCGGCTGTAAGAGATAAACACATGGCTCATGGGAACGGCCTGCTCTTACGAAGAGGCTCCACGCGCACGGCAGGCGACTGCGGCGACTGCGGCGACTGCTAGGGAAAACCTCCACGCTGGCCGTCATTATAGATGCTCTGGCCGCCGTTCACAAGCCTGGGCTGCTGGATCGCCTACTGCGCTGTTAACGCCGCTGCCCCTCGCGGTCTCCTGGCCTTCTCGTCAGGCCAAAGATCAGCCGCCCACTGGACAGTCTGCGCCGCGCATGTGCGGTATAATGAAACCACAGACCGGGTTCTATTCAGGAGGTTTGGCGTGGCCAACTTACCGAAGTACGCCTTCTTCAAGGGCAAGATCGTCCCCTTCAGCGAAGCCAATGTGAGTATTGCCACCCATGCCCTGCACTACGGCACGGGCGCCTTTGGGGGAATGCGGGGGTACTGGAATGCCAACCAGGAGGAACTCTACATCTTCCGCCCCCAGGACCACTTCACCCGGTTGATGGGGTCGGCCAAGCTGCTGCGCATGACCCTGCCCTATACCATAGACCAACTGGTGGACACCACCCGGGAGCTGCTGCGTAAAGAAGGGATGCGGGAAGATTGTTACATCCGCCCGCTTGTCTATAAATCCACCCCCACCATCGGCGTGCGCCTGCATGATCTGGAGGACGACCTCGCCATATTCACCGTACCCCTCGGCAAATACCTGGAAAAAGAAGAGGGGCTGCACGTCACCATCTCCTCCTGGCGTCGGGTGGATGACAACGCCGTCCCCGCCCGCGGTAAGATCACCGGCGCGTACATCAACTCCGCCCTGATCGTCAGCGACGCCAAAGCCGCCGGCTTCGACGACGCGATCGTGCTCAACGAAGACGGCCACATCGCCGAAGCCTCCGCCGCCAACTTCTTCATCGTGCGCGATGGCGTGGCCATCACCCCGCCGCTTTATGCCAATATCCTGGAGGGCATCACCCGCCGCACGGTGATCCAGCTGCTTCGCGAGGAAATGGGCGTCGAAGTCCTGGAGCGGCCTATCGACCGCACGGAACTGTTTATCTGCGACGAGGCGTTTTCCTGCGGCACCGGTTACCAGGTGGCTGCCGTCATCCGCGTCGATTACTGCGCGGTCGGCGACGGCCAGATGGGCCCGCTCACCGCGGAACTGCGCGATCTGTATTTCCGGCTGGTGCGCGGTCAACTGCCCAAATACAGCGACTGGCTGGTCCCGGTCTACGCCGCCGTGCCCGAAGTCACCCCATAAACGCCGGCCGCGTCCCCGGGCCGCACGCCCCCCAGGCCAGCACGGGGGGCGTCTGTTTTACAGGATGGCGCTCCCGCTGCCCAGCGAGTCCAGCAACAGGGTGATGTCGCGCTCCAGGCGCGGACAGGCCCGGGTATTCATCTCGAAGAACCACAGGGCAAACAGATACGCGCCAGCCAGCAGCCCTCCGATCACAGCGGGCGCGCGCGATTTCGGATTGTTCGAGACGCCTGCCACGATGAGCGGCCCCAGGAACATCACCGCCCGGATCAGCAACGCCCCCAGGCTGCAAATGTGTTTGCCCCCCTGAAGCGAGCCGAAGGCCTGCACCTTGTCCACGAAAATGCTCAGGATCACGGCAGCCATGATCAGAGTCGTCACCAGCGAGCCTTCCGGCTGCATAAAGAGCACGATGAACGCCAGCACCAGCAGGATATAGAGCCAGACATCGGCCACCACGCCCAACGCCTGGCGAGCCGGATCGATCCGGCCCGGGATCAGCAGGCGACCCAATTCTGGCACGATCTGGTTGATGTCCATGTCCGTCCTTTCCTCACCTGGCAACGATGACTGGTTCAGGAGGCCGCCTCTGGAGGTGCAGCGGCCTCCCACCGGCATTATACACGCACTCCGCCCGGCGCGCCTGCGGGGAAGGGCTTCCGCCGCTTAACGCCCTGGCTCCGGCGGGGTCCACCCCTCCACCAGCCGCGCCGGCGCGCCCAAGGCGTCCAGCAGGCCCGGCCGATCGGTTGGGGGGACGAGCAGCAGTTGGGGGATGAGGTCGGTCAGCGCGGCGGGCGGCCCCTCAAACAGCGCCATGAGGCCCTGCGCCGGATAAAGCAGCGCCAGCCGGTCGCGCCCCGGCAGACGGGGACCCGCCGGGACCTCGGCGACCGCTTCCGGCTCTCCCAGCCGGGCCAGCAGCTCGCCCAGCGTGAAGTAGGGCCGCAATTCGGCGGCCTGCACATAAGTCATGCCCCCCGTCACCAACAGCACGCAGCCCTCTGCCTCAAAGCGGAAGCGGGGCGGTCGCCCGCTGGCGCTCAGCACCGGGCCGAACGCCGCCATCGCCTGCTGGATGGTCAGCGGGTCGCGGACCAGCCGCAGCACGGCGTCCAGCGGGAAGACATCGCCGCAGTTCACCCCTGGCGGAGCCTCGGTGGCGGGCGTCCGGGTGGCCAGGGGGAAAAAGAGCGTGCCGCCGGGCGGGAGGGGCGTGCGGTCCGGCAGGCTGACCAGGGGCGCGGTGGCGAACGGCGTCGGCGGCTGCGGGATCGACTGGCCCGGATACGGCGTGACCGTCGGGCCGGGCGTGGGGGGCGGCGGGGGAGTGACGGTCGGGGCCACAGCGCAGGCCGCCGTCAGCAGCATGATGGCCGCATAGATCAGGCGGGCGGTCATGTCAATCCGCCACCGCCGCCACCGGCTGGGGCCGCCCAACCCCCAGCAGGATCAGGGTCGGGGTCAGCATGATCCCGGCCAGGGCCAGCGCTGCCCGCAGCGACCGGGCCGTCCCCACCCAGCCCAGGACCGGCCCGCCCGCGATCTGGCCCACGGCGTTGGCCTGCGCGGCCAGGGAGAGCACCGTCGCCCGCACCGGCGAGTCGATATGCTGGTTGGCCCAGGCGGTGAAGATCGGATCGGCGGTAGCCCGCAGTGCCCCGCTGACCCAGAAGGCCAGCAGCGCCAGGCCAAACGGGCGCGCCAGGGCAAAGACGACCACCGCGCCGATCACCCCGGCGTACAGCGCCGCCAGCGCCCGCCGGACTGCCCGCTGGTCGTTCAGGTCCAGCCGCCGCCGGGCGATCTCGGTCGTGCCGAGCGACAGCAGCGCGGCCACGCCCCTGATCACGCCGAACCAGGCCACCGGCTCCAGCGCCCCCAGCGTCGGCAGGGCAAAGTTGTCCAGGATGTGGGCCGTCCACAGGCGGTCCACCCCCTCGCTGAACGTCCCATAGACCAGGCTGATGGCCAGCACGGTCGCCAGGACGGGCCGCCGCCGGACCAGCCGGACGCCCTCCCCCAGCGGCTCCCGCATCTGCCGCCAGGAACGGCGCTGCTCTGGCGGCGTCGGTGTGAACCCCTCTTCCGGCATGAACAGCCCCAGGAGAACCGCCAGCCCCAGGAAGGTCCCGCCCCCCAGCACGATCGGCAGTTGGATGGTCCGGCTGGCCAGGGCCACGCTGAGGCCGGTGCCCACCAGGCTCATCACCTGCCCGATCGGCGAGGCCCGCAGAAAAGCCCGCCCGGCCTTCTCCTCCCCGATCTCGTCCACGATCCAGGCGTCCGCCGCCCCGCTGATGAAGGTCGCGCCCAGCCCCCACACCACCTGGGAGAGCAACACCGCCGCGAAGTGGGGGAACGAACCTTCGATGATGAACCCGACGCCGATCAGCGCCGTGCCCACGATCACCGACAGGCGGCGGCTGTACACGTCCGCCACGATGCCGGTCGGCAGCTCAAACAGAAAGGCGGAAACCTCCAGGACCGTGCCCACCAGCACCAGTTGCAGCGGGTTGAGGCCCACCGTGGCCGTCTGATAGACCAGGTTGACGGTGAAAATCGTGCCAAAAAACAGCGCCGACGCGCCGCTGAAGATCAGGTAGATGAGGTAGGCGTTGCCTTTGTTCAATGAATGAGTCCTCGTTTCGCCACTCCCAGTTTACCCGGAGCCGCCGGGAAATTCACCCGCCAGGCATTGACAGGGCGCGCCCCCCATAGTATACTTTATGCAGATTACCCGGTCTTCCGGGTAACATGAAAAAGTCAATAACCCGCATAAGGAGTGGGCGATGGCCGATATCGAGTTGATTGCGCCCGCCAAAACCGTCACCGTGACCTTCTCCCTGGAGCCAGCCCAGAACGCGCTGAGCAGCCTCTTCCTGCTCAGCGAGGCCGAAGACACGTCCGGCCTGAACCACTGGGTCTATCAAACGGCGGCGGCGCTTTCGCCGGACCAGCAGCGTCACAATCGCCTGGTCTGTCACTTTTTCGGCGCTGAGTCGCTGCTGGAAGGCCGGTCCTGGCCGGGCTTCCCCGCCTGGCTGGATCACCTGGCGACGCAAAACCCTGAGGCCATGCGCGATCGAGTCTTGGGGGCCTTTGTCCACCATGTCGCCAGGAAACTGGGCAGCGGCGAGGCCATCGCCATCCCTGACCCTGCCGAGTTGCTGGCCGATCGGGCGACCTACCTGGCCTTCATCGAGAGGGTTCACGCCGACAAGGATGACACGCTTGACCTGTCTCTCTGCGAAGCGGCCCATGCCCTGTTCAACGATCCGCCAGCCCTGAAGGACCTGATCCTCACCCACCTGGGATGGATGTGGGAGGCCCACCTGGCCGCCGAATGGGAGCGCAACCTCCCCACCCTGCGCGAAACGGTCGCCGCATTCCAGCAGCTCGACTATGCCGGCCTGTCGCTGGCCGGGGCCATCCGCCGCACCGTGGGGCGCGAGTTGCCGGCAGCCTGGGAAGAATGGGCAGGGGCCATCGATCATATCATCTTCCTGCCTTCGGCCCACATCGGCCC